>DAIMGJ010000003.1:0-48735 GCA_036723975.1 Lachnospiraceae bacterium | reverse complement strand
TTCTTAATGTTTTATTATGTGTAGGAGACTCTAAATTTTCATCCAAAACACATTTTATCTCGTATAGGGCAATATCAATCCTGTCTGAGATCCCATATCCCTTATTCCCACTAGCCGCTTTAGAAGGATTAATCCCATTCTTTAAACGAGGCCAAACTAAATGTCCCCCTAATGTTCTACATTCGATAGTGCACTCCCATGCATCCCTATCTGTAATCCCTGCTCGTTTCATAGAGGTTAAGGATGGCCCGATATAATCGGTTGTAAGCCTATAATCATCTTGCAAGAGTACAATCTGTCCTTTATCATATGGATCAAAATCTTTCATTAGTTCCCCTTTGAAAAATATATTATTCGCATCATCATATAATCTGCCACAGTTATAATCGGGATCTCTATAATTTATCCCATTTACCGTACGTTGTTTCCGATTTATATCATTATGAAATTCTGCGTTAAAAATATCCTCTATTTCTTCCATAGAATAAACATCACGAAGATAACTCTTATTAACATCCATCGCTTTTATCCTCTCTCTTCACCCTGTCTCGACACTACACCTCAGACATCAAAACTACCGTCTCTATATGGGTTGAGTGAACATCATATACGTCTACCACTTTAACCGTTATAGGAAACTGGTCCACAGAAACCTTATAACGATAACCCTTTAAGGTGGGTTCACTTTTTAACGGTAATATATAATCCTAAACATCATTATCATGACTGATGATATCTAACATCTCGATTTATCAGTATTATTCTTTTTCCGTTTCCAATTTGGGTAAATTGTAAATTTGAATCATTGTATCCTCCACGCATATTTCCCAAAAAAGGATGAATAATACTTTCACCACCATTACCATGAACTTGTATTACAGATGATATGTTATTAATGGTCTGCATCTCTACTGTTTTTAAAATTTCTGTCGTAGCCTCGTTTATAGAAGATTTAAGCATAGAATAGCGAAACTGTTTTATCGTTACGCCAAAATCATTTGCAATTCCACTCGTCATTTCTTCAGTTATTCGCTCAAACACAGAGTGTGTTGAACTATTGGCTCCAACAATCCCAACATATAAATAAATATCATTTTGATTTTTTGAATTAACTCCCCACCACATATATACTGCATTCGTTATGTTTATAGCTTTGTTTTTTAAGTCGGCTATATCCATCCAATCTTTTGGTTGATACCACTGAACACCTGCTGCATTTCCTCGCTTCTTGTTTGTGACAGTTTGATGTCCTAATCTATCCGCCAAAACACTTAGTGTTCCAACAGTTATTTTTTCACCATTAATAGAAATCTGGTCAGTATTAGACTTTGAATTAGCCTTTGTAAATGTCATACTTAATGATGGGGTTCCATCCGTTACCGTATATTTCAAGCTATAATCCAAGGTTTCGCCTTCATCAGTAGCCTCATTTTTATTATTCATTAACCATGAATAATATGTAGCTGGGAAAATAGAGGCTCCCAGTTCATTTGTTATATTTTTTCCACATGATCCTTTATACTCTGATACTTTTTGTTTATTTGTATTTTTATCTTTTTTTATTCTTGCTCTCTTAATATCATTTACAACAATTGCCTTTCCATCTGCAGATATTCGTATACCAGTACAAAAAATAATATCTTTTTCACTAGGTTTCGCACTAAAACAAATCCCACCATTTGCTGGGACATATTCTGTTCCATTATAAAAGACATGATACGGAACACCTTTATTAACCTTATCACCTTTAATTCCTTTAACTCTTATATGATCCTTATATCTAGGATTTTCAACCATCCAATTCTGCTTACCAGAAAAATAAATAACATCATGATTAAAAAATGTACCATTGATATCTACTCTACCACTTATCTCTTCTGGACCATAATTCCAGTAATCGATATATTTCGGTATGGCTTTATTAGCGCTTATTAAATCTTCTAATGTTTTTTCCTTTCCGTCTGAAATATAATGCTTTGTTTTACAATATGGACAGTCTATGCTAATCCCACTTATCTCTACTCCTAAATCAAAATCTCCCGCAAATGACTGTTTATTATAAGGACATCCCAATTCAATTTTGACTATATTTTCCATACTTTATCTCCTCTCAGACTCATATTATTTCGTTAAATTGTATGCACTTTCTCTGTCACCCAAAGTGTCGTGTCAACCCTTTCACTTCTTTTTCGCTCGTTGACCAGTTTCCCTGTACTATTAACACCGATACTGTATTATTGTTATCACTATCTTTCTAAAACATTATAACGATACCTATTTCAAAGCCCTGATATTTACTACATTTCCAGCACATATCAGGGTTCACTTTTAACTGTTTTTCTTTGACATCAATACCACCGTCTCAACATGTTTTGTCATCGGGAACATATCAATCGGTTGGATACGCTCCACTTTATATATTCGCTTCCCGTGCTTCGGGCGAAGCAGATATTCCAAATCCCGCTTTAAAGATTCCGGTCCGCAGGAAACATATACGATACGCTCAGGTTTGATTTTCAATAACGAGTTTAAAAAATCTTTACTGCTGCCGCTGCGAGGCGGATCCATAATGACTACATCCGGTATCTTTTTAACAGACTGTGTCCTTCCGTCGACAGTAGTTTTTTCTTTTGCCACTTTTAACAGATATTCTCCCGCATCACCGCAAATAAATTCAATGTTTTTTATGCCGTTTTCTTTGGCATTTTGCTTCGCATCCTTTACCGCTGCTTTGTTTAATTCCACACCGATGACTTTCTTTGCCCGATGTGCCATGGACATACCGATGGTTCCGGTGCCGCAATATGCATCCAGCAACAGTTCTGAAGAATCTCCTGCAAACTCCATGGCTGTTTGATACAGTTTTTCTGTCTGTCTTTTGTTTACCTGATAAAAAGACTTGGAAGAAATATGATAGTTCATATCAAACAACGTGTCCGTTACAAATCCATTGCCGTAAAGGACCTCTTCTTTTTCTCCCAAAATCATGCTGGTCTTTTTGTCATTGATATTCCAAACTACGGTTGTGATTTTCGGATAGCGCTTTACCAGTTCTTTTACAAAGTTTTTCTTTCCCGGGAATTCTTTGGAACCGGTTACCAAAACTACCATATATTCCGGTGATACAAGACCGTCCCCTGTCACCTTTTCTCCAACTCGAATCAGCACATGTCGCATGACACCGGTGCGACAATCCTCGTCGTAAGGTGCCAGTTTAAAAGATGACATCATATCCTTTATGCCACGTATCATTTTAACTGCCGTCTCATTTTCAATCTGGCAGTTTTCAATATCTACCACATGATGAGAATTCTTTTCGTAGATACCGCAAATCGTTTTTTTATTTCGTCCCACACCAAAAACACCGTGAACTTTATTACGGTAATGATAAGGATTCTCTGCACCGATTATCGGCTGAAAGAGTCTTGCTACTTCTTCCTTCTTATATCCGTTTTTTAACAATACGGGAGCTAAAAGATTTTCAATATAGGACTGTTTTTTTGCCAGTTGTTTTTCGTAGGGCAACCCCTGATAATCACAGCCGCCGCATTTTTTACAATACTTGCACTTTTCCATAGAAAACATTTTATCATAAAAGTGAAAACGACGGGCGAAATGTATTTGTATTCCTAAAAAAGGGGACAGAAGAACCGTCCCCTTGTCACAAAAAAGGAGGACGGAAAAACCGTCCTCTTAGATGTCTTATTTATTTGATTTTCTCCAGATATGCATTGCTTCGGCTTCTTTTATAAGCTCATCTCTGAAATCCGGATGCGCAACGGAAATAATCTTTTCTGCTCTTTCCCAAGCAGAAGAGCCTTTCAGATTTACCATACCGTATTCGGTTACAAGATAGTGTACCTGAGGTCTTGTGTCGGTTACGACAGAACCGTTTGCTAACGTCGGGCGAATACGGGACTGTATGCTGCCGTCCTTTGCTTTAAAGGTAGAGGATAAGCAGATAAAACTCTTTCCTCCCTCTGAAGCATACGCACCCATAACAAAATCCATCTGACCGCCGGCACCGGAAATGTGTTTGGTTCCGGCTGATTCGGCATTTACTTGTCCATACAAATCCACATCTACCGCATTATTGATGGAAATGAATTTATCAATGGAAGAAATCACTTTTAAGTCATTGGTATAATCCACCGGAGCGCTCATGCACTGCGGATTGTCATCTAAGTAATCGTAAAGCTTTTGACTTCCTGCTCCAAAGGCATAGGTCTGACGGAAACGATCGATGTTCTTTCTTGCACCGGTAATCTTTCCGGCCTTTGCGATATCAACAAAGGCATCCACATACATCTCGGTATGAACGCCTAAGTCCTTTAAATCACTTTGTGCAATCAAAGAGCCAACTGCATTTGGCATTCCTCCGATACCAAGCTGTAAGCAGGCGCCATCCGGAATCTGTGCCACAATCATTTCCGCAACCTTCTTATCAATCTCCGTGGCTTCCCCTGCAGGCGGAAGCTGTCCCAAAGCCGGATTATCCCCTTCTACAATGGCCTCCACCTGAGAAATATGAATCTCTGATTCAAATCCGCCTAAGCAGCGCGGCATGTTCTTATTTACTTCTACAATAATGTGCTTTGCGCCTTCACAAGCAGCCATTAAATGGGAAGCAGATGGTCCGAAGTTAAAGTAACCATGTTGATCCATGGGTGCCACCTGGCACATAAATACATCGGAAGGCTCAATGCTGGTGCGATAATATTTTGGAAGCTCCGAATAACGAATCGGCGCATAGTACGCATAGCCTTCATTGATCATCTTTCGCTCTACACCGGACATATGCCAGGAGTTCCAGCAAAAATGTTCCCCTGCATCTTCCCGTTCAAAAATCGCCGGCTTATGGAATAAGATTCCTCCGCGAACTTTAATATCCTTTAATTCATCGGTACGCTTTGCCAAGGCTTTGTCCAATGCCTCCGGCGTGTTCACGCACCAACCGTAATCCACCCAATCTCCGGACTGCACAACCTTTACCGCTTCGTCTGCAGTCTTTAATTTCTTTCGATATTCCTCTTCGTAGTTCATACCTGCCTCCTAAAAAGCACAAAGCATCATACTTTGTTAAATTTTAAACATAGTATGAGCATAGCACCTTTTGCCCCATATTTCAAGGTGTGTGCATTATTCTTCCGGAACCTGCCACTTTCCTGCTTCCGTCAAGTAATACGCAGACAGATCGCCCTGATTTAATTTTTCGTAACAATCGGAAAGAGCCACCATAGTTGCCTTTCCTTTTACATAGATATCCATGGTTGCTTCCGTTTCATGAATGGCATTGTAATACCAATTGGCAGCCTCCGGAACATCTTCCTTTGACATATAGTAATCCCCCAGTTCCTTACAGATTTCTGCGTTGGTCCCAAGAGATACCACCTTCATAGCGTATTTTAAAAACTTGGTTTCATTTCCCAGTAAACGCATGGTTTTTGCAATTACTGTACAAAAATCAATAAACAACGGTGTATCCAGTTCTTCGTTTTCCATAACGGTTTTTAGAATTCTGGTTCCTTTGGAAAGGGATTCCAAATCTCCCCATTTATAAAGTTCCCGCACATACATTTCATAGAGTCTCTTGGAAAGACGTCCCTCCGTATCATAGGAAAGTTCAAAGATGCGAAAATCTCTTGTGCTGTGATTTCCCTGGGGCATATGCAAAATTTCAATATCCGAATCAAATACCAACGGTTCTGTACGAACCACTTCATGAACGGGATCTACCCAGGTAAAGGTACGAAGGCGCTTAAACAACTTCGGACGATACTCTTTTTTTGCATTTAACACTGTCTGTATGCCCTGCTCCACATACCACATCTGAACGATTTCCACGTCCTTTACCAAGACACTTTTTAAATCCCAAAATCGCTTTCTGTTCTTATCATCCAACACTTCATCCGCATCCGCTGAATAAATATAATCGCAAACACAATGAGAAAATGCAAAGTTTCTGGCCAGAGAAAAATCATCCACCCATGGAAAGTCATAAATCTTATCCGTATACTTTGCAGCAATTTCTTTTGTACGGTCGGTGGAACCGGTATCTACAATGACGATTTCATCTACCAAATCCGACATGCTGGAAAGCGCACGATCCAACACTGCTGCCTCATCTTTTACTATCATGCATAAACTAATTGTTATCATCTATATATTTCCTCCTCTACCCGACTCCCGCAGGGGACTATAAATAATTAGTAATTTTCTTTTACAAATTTCTCTATAATTGGTATTGCCCGCTCAACTTTCTCGGTGTCGATGCAGTATGCGACACGGAAGTAACCCGGAGCGCCGAAATTATCTGCCGGCACAAAGATTAGATCATACGCTTTGGCTTTCTTACAAAAAGCAACCGCATCTTCCTCCAACGCTTTTACCAAGATATAAAAGGTTCCGTCGGGTTTTACGGTTTCAAATCCCAAGCGGGTAAATGCCTCATACAAAAGATTGCGGTTGGTTTCATAAACGGAAATATCCGCAACCTCATCGATGACTTGTGCTACCGCAAGTTGGGCCGTAGCCGCCGGACAATTGTGACCGATACCACGACTAATCTGCGTACACATATCCGCTAAAATGTCCGCATCCTTTGCTGCCGGATTTACCGCCACATAACCGATACGTTCTCCCGGCAAAGAAAGACTTTTGGAAAAGGAATAACAAGAAATCGTATTGGCATAATACTTGCTTGGATACTCGTATGCTTTTCCGTCAAAAATAATCTCACGATAGGGTTCATCGGAAATCAAAAAAATCTCATGTCCGTATTCTATCTCCTTTTCACGCAAAAGATCCGAAAGGCGCGACAAAGTTTCATTTGTGTAAACCACTCCGGATGGATTGTTCGGCGTATTGATCAAAATCGCCATTACCTTCGGATTTAGCATTTCAAGAAAAGCATCAAAGTTTATTTGGAAATCCGAAAATCTCGCCGGTACCACTTTTAACTCTGCACCGGTATCATTTACATAGGGACGATATTCCGGGAAAAACGGAGCGAAGGTAAGCACCTCATCCCCGGGCTTGGTCACCAATCGAATAGCATGAGCAATGGCTCCCGCTGCACCGGAAGACATAAATATATGCTTGGTTTCATAGGGTAAATCAAATCTCCTACGCAAGCTGTTTGCCACAATTTCCCGTACCGATGTATTTCCGGGTGAGGGTGAGTATCCGTGAATTTCCATGGGATCCTTTTTCTTGTGCATCTGAATCACGGCTTCGGTATACCCCTTTGGACAAGGGACGGAAGGATTTCCCAAAGAAAAATCAAACACGTTCTCATAGCCGATTTCTTTTCCGCGGGCAGTGGCATATTCTGCCAATTCACGAATTACGGATTTACCGTTCAGCATTTTTTTGTATTTTTCGTTTACCATATAAATATTTCCTCTAAAGTTTCATTCACAACAAATTCATTATACAACACCTATCCCTTTCTTGTTGTAATTTTTTATTAAATTAAATTGTTTGCAATCGAAATATTGGGATGTTATAATTAACTAACATCTGCAAAAGAAAGCTAAAGATAAGGAGCTGCATATGGAGCAATACAATGTAGAAGGAATGCATTGTGCCGCCTGCGTGGCACATGTGGAAAAAGCGGTTCGATCTGTCGATGGAGTGGAAGACGTAGCCGTAAATCTTTTGACAAATTCTATGACAGTGGAGGGAACTGCCAGCGAAGCAGCGATCTGTGAGGCTGTACATAAAGCAGGTTACGGAGCCTCCAAAAAGATTGCGCGAGACTTGACAATGGACAAGGATGCATCCGCATCCGATGAGCTTGAAGATAAAGAGACCAAAAAAATGGTTCGTCGATTAATCTTATCGGTTCTGTTTTTGCTGCCTTTAATGTATATTTCCATGGGTCATATGCTGGGGCTGCCCCTTCCTTCGATTCTTATGAAAAATCATATCGCTCACGGAATCGTTGAAATGGTATTATGCATCTGCATTGTCATCATCAATCGCAACTTTTTCATCAGCGGTTTTTTGGGCATCTTTCATGGTGCACCAAATATGGATACTTTGGTTGCACTGGGCAGCGGCGTTTCTTTTTTCTATAGCATTTATTCTCTTTTCAAAGGAAGTGACATGCTATACTTTGAATCTGCTGCCATGATTCTAACTTTAATTACAGTCGGAAAAACTTTGGAGGCTTATTCTAAGGGAAAAACCACAAATGCTTTAAAGGGTCTTATGGATTTAACCCCAAAAACAGCCATCGTTTTAGAAGGAGAAAGGGAAGTCACAAAACCGGTTTCCGAACTTCAAATCGGAGATATCTTTCTTCTTCGTCCCGGCATGTCCGTCCCTGTAGATGGAGAGGTAATCGAGGGAAACAGCGCCTTAAACGTAAGTGCCTTAACCGGAGAAAGTATTCCGGTAGATAAAGGCGTTGGCGACGAAGTTGTGGGCGGAACCATAAACACCTTTGGCTTTTTGAAGTGTCGTGTCACTCGCATCGGAAGTGAGACCACATTATCAAAAATCATTCAGATGGTATCCGATGCTTCCGCAACGAAGGCTCCCATTGCAAAAATTGCAGACAAGGTCGCAGGCGGCTTTGTTCCCGTTGTATTAATATGTGCCATGATTACGGCAGCCCTTTGGATCATTTTCCACGGAGATGTGGTTTTTGGACTCGAGCGCGCCATCACCGTGTTAGTCATCTCCTGCCCCTGTGCCCTGGGTCTTGCAACTCCGGTGGCCATCATGGTTGGAACCGGTCTCGGTGCCAAATCCGGCATTCTATTTAAAAATGCATCTGCATTGGAAAACGCCGGTCGTGCCTCTATCATCGTTCTGGATAAAACCGGAACCATTACTACAGGGAAGCCAACCGTCACCAATATCATTTGCGACGGCAACCAAAAAGACTTACTTTCCATAGCTTATAGTTTAGAAGAGAAAAGCGATCATCCTTTAGCAAAGGCCGTAAGTGAGTATGCTAAAGAAAAAGACAGCTCTCTTTTGGATGTTCTGGATTTTAAAAACCTTTCCGGAAACGGTTTAAAAGGTTTCATAAATGGTGAAACCTGTTATGCCGTAAAAGAATCCTTCGCTATGAATTTAGTCGGAAAAGAAGTCCTGTTGGAATTTGAAAGCAGGCATTTTGTCGGAGCACTTTTAAGTGAAGGAAAAACACCGATTTTTTATATCAGAGGCAAAGAGCTTTTAGGAGCTATTTTTGTGGCCGACGAACTAAAAAAAGAAGCGCCGAAAGCTATCGAAGAATTAAAGAAAATGGGGCTTTACGTTGTGATGCTCACGGGAGACAACCAAAAAACCGCAGCGGCAATCGGTGAAATGGCCAAGGTTTCCGACATTATTTCCGATGTACTACCGGAGGAAAAAGATGCTGCCATTCAGCGACTTCAGCAAAAAGGAAAAGTCATTATGGTTGGCGATGGCATTAATGATGCTCCGGCACTGACACGTGCGGATACAGGTTTTGCCATCGGTGCAGGCACCGATATCGCCATAGATGCAGCAGATGTAGTGTTGGTAAATTCAAAGCTTACGGATGTACCCGCAGCCATTCGATTGAGCAAACATGTAATTTTAAATATACACGAAAACTTGTTTTGGGCATTTATTTACAACATCATCGGAATTCCACTTGCGGCGGGAATCTTTTTACACAGTACCGGATTTGCACTGCCTCCTATGTTTGGAGCAGCAGCCATGAGCTTATCCAGTTTTTGTGTGGTAATGAACGCCTTAAGATTAAATCTGATTAACATCTATAAAAAGGAAAAAGGAAAGAATTCTCTGTTACAGGAAAAGGAGGAAAAAGCTATGACAAAAGAAATAAGAATCAATGGGATGATGTGCCAAAACTGCGAAAAGCATGTGCGCACAGCACTGGAATCTTTAGACGGTGTTACAGCGGTAACAAAAGTTTCTCATGATGAAAACCTGGCAATCATCGAAACATCAGAAGACGTTTCCGAAGATACCCTTCGCGCCGCTATTACCGACGCCGGATACGAGTTTGTCTCAATCAAATAACATGATTTAAACAATAAATAATTCATCTATAATAAAAAATCTCAAATGCTTTTTCATCGCGTGCCAAAGAAGCACGCTACATGAAAAACATTTGAGATTTTTTTATACACTATTTTTATTCTTGAGGAGTCTCTTCGGTTGAGGATTCGGTTGTCTCTTCCGTCGTAGTGGTGCGGGTGGAGACATTGTCCGCAGCCACTTCATCACCTGCATCTATAGCTTCGATTTTTGCCTGTGCTTTTTTTGCAATTCGCTTGTCTTCAAAAAGCTCCACAACACGTGCATAGGTGGTTTTGGCTGTTTCTGTATCTCCGGATAACAGATAAACCTCTGCCAAATTGTACAGTGCCTGTCCGTCGTCGTAGGTCTCTTCCGCTTCTAAAATAGCCTGATACTTAGCGATGGCTTCCTCGTAATTTTCATCCTTTGTTGCAGTCTTTGCATCAGCGTAATAAATGGCATACATTCTGGAATTGATGTCCGGTGCAATCTCATCATAGATTGCCTGACCACCTTCTCCCAAAAGATTCCGATTTACCTGGGAAAGTGTGGTAAACGCATTTTCCACATCGCCGGAATTTAATAAATCCTGAGCCACAAAAAGCTGTTCGTAGGAAGTCTTTAAATCTCCCTGTCCCTCATACTTATCCAGTTTCGCCTGGAGTGCGTCTACCATAGCCTGCAGTGCAACAGCATCCGATGCGGTACCCGCCGCTTCTTCATTTGCATCCACCAACGCGGAAGCAGCACGGTTATTGGCATTTTCCCGAACCTCCGGTACTACCAAAAAGATGGTTACCATAAGTCCGATTAAAACGCCGAATCCAATATTTATGATTCCGCCACGCATACTGTCCAAAACCTCAATTAAGGTTTGTCTCGGTAAAGGAGCCGTATCAACAGCAACGTTGAATTCCGCCTGCTCCTTCTTCGGGTTTTTCTTTTTCTTGGCAGCCTGCTGTTCTTTTAATGCCTGCTTTGTCACCTGCATATAGTAAATGGTTCTTGGGTTTTTTACATCCGTCTTTGCTGCGGCAGACAACTCTTTTCTGGCACTTTCGTATTCACCGTCCTGCATATACAAAAGCGCCAACAGCTGTCTGGCACGAACCATCTTATCATTCATATTTAAAACTTTTTTCAGCTGAATTCGGGCAAGGTCACGATTTCCCTGGTGGCAGTATTGGATGGCCTGATTGTACTTTTTCACGGTCTGATCCAGCTTATCCAATGCCCCCGGTCCATGCTGAATCTCACTTAAAAAATGATCCGCATAGTTTCCCTTCGGAGCCAGGTTTTTTGAAATCACCCACTCGCGAAGTGCCATAACCGGCTCACCGAACTCATAGTATACAAGTCCAAGTAAGTTACGTGCCGCAATGTTATACTTATCATACTGCAAAGCACGGTTCAAAGACTCAATCGCACCGGACAAATCACGCATTTTTGCACGTTGCAAGCCATCGTTATAACTTTCCACACTGGCTTTTTCAATCATCCGATACGCTTTGATATCCGCGCCGCAATAAGGACAAACATCCTCGCCGTCTACAATTGTGTTGCAAACGTAGCAATTCATGATTTATGTTTCCTCTCCATGGTAATTTCTTTTAAAATATCCACCATATCCGTCAAATCACGGTTTTGAATCGCATCCTCTGCTTCCGCAACCTCAATGCTCGGTTTGAATTTTTTTAATTCTTCCTCAAAATCAATCATACAAGCCTCCGATTGGTTTTAAATCTTATAAAAGGTGAAATGTTAACGGCAAAATCTCGCTTAACGTATATTTACGGTATCCGCTTTGGTTACCCAAAAGCACAATCATATTGTCATCACCGAACTCGCTCATTACTTGACGGCAAATTCCGCACGGTTGGCAAATGCCGGTGATTTCTCCGTTCTTTCCACCCACAATGGCAATGGCATAAAACTTACGATGTCCCTCACTGACCGCTTTAAAAATTGCGGTTCGTTCTGCGCAGTTGGTTGCACCAAAGGAAGAATTCTCGATATTGCAGCCCATGTAGATGTTGCCATCGGCCGTAAGGACTGCGGCGCCCACCTTAAAGTTTGAATACGGGGCGTAGGAATTCTTCATTGCCTGCTTTGCGTAGGCTACAAGATTCTCTTCTAATTCTTGAGATAACTCTATTTTCTCGTTCATTTATAATCCTCTGCTCGCCTCCCGGGATCGGTCCCCCCACGCTTAAATATAGACGTGGGGTCTCCCTGCCGGTCGGTCGTCGCTTCTCACTTCGTGAGAGGTGTCCACCGGACACCCGCGACCCACCATCCCTCGCGGCGAGAATAATAATTACTATTGTGCTTTGATAATTTTTACGATACGGCTAGTTCCAAGACGATGTGCGCCGAGTTCAAGATACTTGTTCGCGTCCTCGAGGGAGCTGATGCCGCCGGCTGCTTTGATCTTCTTGTCCGGGTTCATATGCTTTGCCATAAGCTCGATGACTTCGAAAGTGGCACCGCAGGTAGAGAAACCGGTAGAGGTCTTGATGTATTCCGCATCAGAGCGGTTTACAACATCACACATATGAACAATCTCATCATCCGTCAAAAGACAGCTTTCGATGATAACTTTTAAAAGCTTGCCGTCGCATGCCTTTTTAATCTCATTAATCTCTGCCAAGATTTCGTCCCACTTGCCTTCTTTTGCCCAGCCGACATTGATTACCATGTCAACTTCTGAGGCACCGTTTTTCACTGCATCTGCAGCTTCGAAAACCTTAGTAGCTGTGGTAGAGTATCCGTTCGGGAATCCGATAACGGTACACACCGGCAAATCACTTCCGGCTTTCTGAATATAATCTGCTGCCTCTGCAACAAAAGATGCAGGAATACATACGGATGCGGTGTGATACTTCATACCGTCATCAATGATTCCCTTAATCTGATCCCATGTGGAATCAACGTTCAAAAGTGTGTGGTCTACATAAGTTAATAATTCTTCGTTTGTCATTACATCTGCTCCAATCTGGCTACTACTTCTGCCATCATTTTTTCATATTTATTAAGCTTTGCCTTTTCTTCATCAACCTTTTCCTGAGGAGCCTTTGACAAGAACTTCTCATTGGAAAGCATTCCTTTAGAACGGGCAAGTTCTTTTTCCAGTTTTTCCTTTTCTTTGGTAAGACGTTCCTTTTCTTTCTCGAAATCTACCAAATCCTCCAAAGGAACAAAAAGTGTTGCATCCGGAATCACTACAGAAACAGCCTTCTCATCAATACCGTCTTTGCCTTCCTGAATGACTACGTCGGTTGCACCTGCAAGACCTTCATAAACCGGACGAACTTTTGCAAAGATATCGCGAACCTCTGCATTATTTGAAGTAATAAAAATCTTTGCCTTTTTGGATGGCGGAACATCCATATCGGTACGAAGTGTACGCATACCGCGAACCAAATCTTTTGCACGCTCAACCATTGCTTCTTCTGTTGCAAAATTTAACTCATCCTTGTAAACCGGCCAATCGGAAATCATGATGGATTCCTCTTCCGGATGAAGAGATGTAAAGATTTCTTCTGTGATAAACGGCATATACGGATGCAATAATTTTAATGCATTGGTAAGAACCGTCTGCAACGTCCAAAGTGCTGCGTTAGCGGAAGTCGGATTTTCCTCTTTCTTGTAAAGACGAGGTTTTACAATCTCGATGTACCAATCGCAGAACTCATCCCAGATAAAGTCATATACTTTCTGAACCGCAATACCAAGTTCATACTTATCCATGTTTTCAGTAACATCTTTTGCAAGTGTATTTACCTTGGATAAAATCCAGCGGTCTGCTTCCGTAAGCTCGGATACAGAAGGCTTTGTAATGGTAACGCCTTCCATGTTCATCATGATAAATCTTGCGGAGTTCCAGATCTTGTTTGCAAAGTTTCTGGAATTCTCTACGCGTTCCCAATAGAAACGCATATCATTTCCCGGTGCGTTACCGGTAATCAATGTCAAACGAAGGGCGTCTGCACCGTACTTATCAATAACCTCCAAAGGATCAATTCCGTTGCCCAGAGACTTTGACATCTTTCTACCCTTGTCATCACGAACCAGACCGTGAATCAAAACTGTGTGGAACGGGCTCTTTCCTGTATGTGCATAGCCGGAGAATACCATTCTTACTACCCAGAAGAAGATGATGTCGTATCCGGTTACAAGTACATCTGTAGGATAGAAATATTCCAGTTCCTCTGTTTTTTCAGGCCATCCCAAAGTTGAGAACGGCCAAAGAGCAGAAGAAAACCATGTATCCAAAGTATCCTCGTCCTGATGCAGATGCTCGCATCCGCACTTTGGACATTTCGTCGGAGCTTCTGAAGATTTTGCAACCGTAATCTCACCGCAGTCAGCACAAGTATATGCCGGAATTCTGTGTCCCCACCAAAGCTGACGGGAAATACACCAGTCACGAATGTTTTCCAGCCAGTGTAAATAAATCTTATCAAAACGTTCCGGAACAAACTTTAACTCGCCGTTTTTAATGGCTGCGATGGCAGGCTTTGCCAACTCTTCCATGGCAACAAACCATTGCGGTTTTACCATCGGCTCAACGGTGGTCTTACATCTGTCGTGAGTACCAACGTTGTGCTCGTGATCTTCGATACGAACCAAAAGCCCCATCTCGTCTAATTTGGAAACAATGACTTTTCTTGCTTCATAGCGGTCCATTCCTTCGAACTCGCCACCGTTTTTATTGATGGTGGCATCATCATTTAAGATATTGATAACCGGAAGGTTGTGACGCTTTCCAACTTCAAAATCGTTGGGGTCATGTGCCGGAGTAATCTTAACTACACCGGTACCGAATTCCATATCAACATATTCATCCGCAACAATCGGAATCTCACGATTAACGAATGGAAGAAGTACTTTCTTTCCAACCAAATCTTTGTATCTGTCATCTTCCGGGTTTACTGCTATGGCAGTATCACCAAGCATGGTCTCCGGTCTGGTGGTAGCAAATTCAACAAACTTACCTTCCTCACCAACAATCGGGTACTTGATATGCCAGAAATGACCTTTTTGATCTTCGTATTCTACTTCCGCATCGGAAATAGATGTCTGGCAAACCGGGCACCAGTTAATAATGCGCTCACCTTTATAGATATAGCCTTCGTTGTAAAGCTTAACAAATACTTCTTCGACAGCCTTAGAACATCCTTCGTCCATGGTAAAGCGTTCTCTTTCCCAATCTGCGGAAGAGCCCATTTTCTTAAGCTGGTTTAAAATACGTCCACCGTACTCTTTTCTCCACTCCCAGCATTTCTCCAAGAATCCGTCACGTCCGAGATCTGCTTTCTCGATACCCTGCTCTTTTAATGCACCGATAACCTTGACCTCAGTTGCGATTGCTGCGTGGTCGGTACCCGGCTGCCAAAGAGCATTGTAGCCCTGCATTCTCTTGTAACGAATCAAAATGTCCTGCATGGTGTTATCGAGAGCATGTCCCATGTGAAGCTGACCGGTAATGTTTGGTGGTGGCATCACAATGGTAAAAGGCTTTTTGCTGCGATCTACTTCCGCGTGAAAATAGCCTTTTTCCTCCCAGTTTTTATATAAACGATCCTCTAATCCTTTCGGATCGTATGTCTTTGCCAATTCTTTCATGAAAAGCAAACTCCTTTCTTATTTCGCAGGTATCTATTATACCCTACTTCGCCCTACTTTCTCAATGATTATCGATTGAATCCGTAAGGGGTTTCGGACTTCTTCTTAAAAATTAAATTGTTCACAAACAAATCCAGATTTCCCAGGGACAAAATCGCCTTTTTTGCTATATTTGAGACTCGGAACTGAGCCTTATACCGAATCATGCGCTCCAGTGTAGCCACCTCTTCTTCATCCAGACTTCCGGATTCTCTTAAAAGCGGAAGGAATTCGTAAATGGATGCGTCGGTTTGCGTGGTAGCCCCGGAAAGATTTTCTCCGGTATACGCGTGGGTGTATAGAGGCAAGTCCACATATGTAAACTTTTCTCCGTTGCCCAGCAAAAGAAGCCACAGAAAGTAATCATCGGCTCCGTTTATCTTTAAAATATGACTGCACCAAAACTCCGGAATCACATCCTTTGGAATCGCACACTGCCCCGGAGAAACAATTTGTGTTCCAACGGTTAGGTATACATTCAAAGAACCGACTCGCGCTTTCTGATAGTCGGTACGATATAACAAATTGGTTTTATCTTTTAATTCAAACAAACAATTGGACACCAGAATCTCTCCGGGGTGATTGGCCGCCACCTGTAAATAGGTAAGCACCGTTTCATCCTTTAACAAATCGTCTTGGTCCAAGAAAATCACATAATCCCCCGTAGCAGCCTTTAGCCCTTCCACACGGGATCCGTGAATACCAAGATTCTGTCCGTTATTTATGACCTTCCAGTTCTTCTTTGAAGTGGCATACAATGCCTGCATAGCCACATGTTCTCCCGGAGAATCATTTACAAAAATAACCTCCATCTCATAAGAACTACCGGTATTTTGATTTGCTTCCAATAGTTTGTTTTCATTGGCAATCATCATCTGCTGCAATCGCGGCATAAACTGATTTCCGTGAAAAAACGTTATAATAATCGAAATTTTCATTTAGAAACTTTCCTTATACTTTTTCCCAAAAAACTTTGCTTTCAAAAATGCGACAGCTTTTTTACCCATATGTTCCGGCTCCATGGAAAGATAGTTCACTTCACAGATTTTCATACCGTCCACCAGCTGTTTTTCCAGCCAAACGTTAAACAAAATCTCGGAGACTCGTCCGATGTAGCGTTTCTGAAATGTGCTGTATCCGTCTGTCGGAATCCGTTTTTCAAGTTCAAACAATATCTCAAACAACCATTTCAAATAAGCATCCGCATATGCCTTTTTCCCGACAAACATATTAAACATGTAGCCCCATTTTTGGTTGTAGGCTTTTTTTACAAAAGGCAAATACTCGGGGCAGATCTCACCGATAACATCTTTTGCCACATCCAAATGCTTTGCATCCAAAGTATGGGCATAGTGATCGTAAAGTGTCTCAATATAGTAACGCCGTTTTGACGGCACAATCATATCAGAATCGCAAAGTAGGCGATCTGCCTCATCATAGGTAAGAGCACTTGCAAAGGTTCCATTCTTTTTTATGTAAGATCTGCGTTTTTTTGTAAATCCTCTACGATAATGGACCAAGCCGTAGGCATCGCAATCCAAATTTTTCCATGCCCAATAGAGTCCGGTAAGTTCACAATAAACAGGGTTTTTTCTGGAGATATGATCTCCCGTATTATCCCTTGCAAAATTTCCGTCCAAAGAAAGGTGATCCTCTGCTCCCACCTGAAGCGGTAAGTACATCGGATCTTTTGGCATTTCATAATTCTTGTGAGTAGCTACAACTATTTTAATATCCATAAATATACACAAAAAGGCTCGCATAGACGCGAGCCCCTAATCTCCTTATGAATTTTACACTGATACAATCAGTCTATCCGGTTACTCGTCGTTTTCCTCATCATCTACAATTGCCGCAGTAGCTCCTGCTACGGATGCCACGACTGCGACGACGGTAACGACAACAACAAGTAAAATCAAAATAAAAAAGAAAATTAAAAATCCTGATTCTGTCATATCAAAAATCCCCCTTTATACTTATCACAAGGATTGTAAAAACGCTAATCTACTGAAAAAAAGTATAGCACAATGTATTTAAAAATAAAAGAGGAGACAAAAGAACCGTCCCCCTGTCTCCTCTCTCTATTCAACATCCGCTGCATTTCGTGCGGGACATCCAAGAGACATCCATTTTAAGTATGCATTCATAAACGGATCTAAAGCTCCATCCATAACCGCATCTACGTTTCCCGTTTCCTCACCGGTACGCAAATCCTTCACCATGGTATAGGGTTGCATTACATAGGAACGAATTTGGTTACCCCAACCGATATCCGTAACTTCACCGCGGATTCCCGCTTGTTTCTTTGCCTCTTCCTCTTCCTTTAAAAGATAAAGTTTTGCCTTTAACATCTGCATAGCTTTATCTTTATTCATATGCTGTGAACGTTCATTCTGACACTGTACCACGATTCCCGTTGGGAAATGCGTAATACGAATAGCGGAAGACGTTTTATTGATATGCTGACCGCCGGCGCCACTGCTTCGGTAGGTATCGATACGGATATCCTCATCCCTAACTTCTACATCCAAATCTTTTTCAATGTCCGGCATCACATCACAGGATGCAAAAGATGTCTGGCGTTTTCCCTGTGCGTTGAAAGGAGAAATACGAACCAAACGATGGACACCTCGCTCGGACTTTAACAGACCATAAGCATTTTCTCCATTAATCTGAAACGTCACAGACTTAATACCTGCTTCATCACCATCCAAGAAATCCAATACATCAATGCCAAATCCATGGCGTTCCGCCCATCTGGTGTACATACGATATAACATGGATACCCAGTCACAGGCTTCGGTACCGCCGGCACCGGAATGTAAGGTCACAATAGCAGACTCACTATCATACTCACCGGATAACAGCGTTTTCATACGGATGGTTTCCAGTTCAGCGACAAATTCCTCGAAGGCGCCTTTTGCTTCTTCTACGATGTCCGGATCTTCTTCCTCGTTTCCAAGCTCAATGTAAGCCTCAATATCGCTATAGAGTTCTTCCAATTTGGAAAAGGTCAAAAGATCGTCCTTTAAACTCTTTAATTCTTTGGTTTTCGCAGAAGACTTTTCCGCATCGTTCCAAAAGTCCGGAGCCTCCATTTCGCGTTCCAGTTCCTGAATGCGATTCGCCTTGTTGTCCATATCCAAAGAAGACTTTAGCTCCCGCAGGACACTTTCGTATGAGCTCAACTGCTGTTTTAACTGGTCTAATTCGATCAAAATATACTCCTTATATTCTACACAGTATTTGAGGGAATGAAATATTTCTGACAGTCATCCGCGGAGCGGTGCGGGTGTCCGGTGGACACCTCTCACGAAGTGAGAAGCACCGACCGAGCCGGTAGGCGAGAACCGAATACATATTCAAAGGGATGAGGTAAAGCGGAGACGGTGCCGAAGAAATATTTGCATTCATCTCAAATACGGTTAATATTTATTGTATTTGTTTTGAAAGCTCCTCTATTCCCGCAACCACCTGATTATCCGCGTAGTAATCGTACTCCGCGTTTTCGTCGCCGGTGTACTCGTATTCCAATTCGATATCCGGAGTGATACCTTTTTTATGGATACACTCTCCGCTAGGCGTATAGTAAGATGCAATGGTTACTTTTACAGCACTTCCATCGTTGAATGGGAACGTATTTTGAACCACACCTTTTCCGTAAGTCGTCGTGCCGATTAGTGTACCATATTTAAAGTCGCGAACTGCTCCGGAGAAAATCTCGGATGCGGAAGCAGACTCACCGTTGGTAAGAACCACAGTCGGTAAATCAAGTTGCTGCTTTGCATCGGAAGTATACTCTGTTTTATTGCCCTGCTTATCAAGCATGTAAACAGTTGTGCCCTCCGGTAAAATATAATCAAGCATGTCCGTAACAGTAGATAACATTCCACCCGGATTGCTTCGAACATCATAAATCACAGCCTTCATTCCCTGAGACTGAAGATCCGTCAAGGCACTTACAAACTCATCATAGGTTCCTTCCGAAAACTCGGAAATCTGGATATATCCGATAACTTCATTTCCGTTTGCATCTTTTAACATCTGATACTTTACGGAAGGCACCTGAATCGCTCTTCTGGTGCAGGTAATCTCAAGGGTTTTTCCATCCCGGTATATCTCTAAGGCAACATCCGTTCCTTCTTCACCACGGATACTCTGTACAAAAACACTCAGTTCCTCTTCCGCACCCTCATGTCCGTCGGCAGAAACGATAATATCTCCTTTTTTCAGTCCCGACTCGTCTGCAGGAGAGCCTTCGTAAACATTGATAATGGAAACGGCTCCGGTAGAGATATCCTTGGAAAGAACTGCACCGATCCCGGCATAACTTCCGGTGGCGTCAATCATAAAATCCTCATATTCCTGTGCCGTATAATAAGCAGAATACGGGTCCTCCAACCCCTCTACCATACCCTTGATAATGCCGGTGGATAAGTCTTCTTTATCCACGTCTTCATAGTAATAACTCTGGATAACGGAATATACCAATCCGAGTTTTTGTTTCGTGGTATCATCCAAAAGTTCATCTGCACTGTGATAGAAGAACTTAAAAAAAAGGGTGGCTACTATAGCAAACACCAAAGAAACGGAGAGTGCGCCTGCAAGCACACCCCTCCAAAATGATTTTTTCTTTTTTGGTTTTTTATCCATATAAGGATTTTCCGGAGTAAATTGCTCCGGCATTTCATTATTAATCTCCATACTTATACCTTCAAATGACGACGTAATGTAAATCTTGATCCAACAAATCCGATTCCCACTCCAAGAACAAGGGATACCGGAAGTAACACTTCAAACAGAGTTTTTACCGGTATAAACTGGACCATAGAACTTAAAATGCTGAACCTTTCCGAAACATAAGAAATAATTTTCTCATACAGAAAATACAACAGCGCCAAAGGAATAACGGAACCGATAAATCCAATCGCGATACCCTCCACAATAAACGGCGCTCTTACAAAAGAATCCTTTGCACCGATTAACTTCATAATGGCAATCTCTTCTTTTCGAACAGAAATACCAACCGTAACGGTATTGCTGATTAGGAAAACAGCAACCGCAATCAAAATCACAATAATTGCGATAAAAATCACAGCCAAAAGATTGTTAAAGTCTGTCAAAACCTTTGCTGCCATCTCCGACTGTTTTACCTCGCGAACGCCCTCAATGGTCTTTAAATACTCAACCAGACTTTCCTGCTGAGAAACATCATTTAGATAAATCTCATAGCTGGCAGAATTTGCCAAAGGGTTGTCGTCTTCAAATCCGGCAGCAGCTTCTTCATTTCCTTCAAAATAATCGGCCTTAAAAATTTCCCAAGCTTGTTCCGGAGAAACATACTCATAACGTAGCACCTCCGGTCTGGAACCAATATCATTTCCAATGGTCTGAATCTGTTCATCTGTAATTCCTTCAACGAAGAAAACTTTAACGGCAACGCCTTCTTCCGCTCCCTTTACCATAGAGCTGAAATTCATACCCAGTGCATAAAAAGTACCAAACAAAAAGATACATGCTGTCATGGTTGCAATAGAAGCAAGCGAAAACATTTTGTTTCGCCAAATATTAATCAATCCCTGTTTAAAACTATAGATAAGTGTTCTAAATTTCATCGTCATCGTCCTCCTCTTCATCGCTGACAATGACACCCTTCTTGATGGTAATCACGCGCTTATTCATAGCCTTTACAATTTCCATATTGTGAGTAACCACTACAACCGTGGTTCCACGCTTATTAATCTCTTCCAAAAGTCGCATGATTTCCCATGCGTTGGTTTCATCCAAGTTTCCTGTTGGCTCGTCTGCTAAAAGAATACGAGGCTCATTTACCAAAGCTCTTGCAATCGCAACACGCTGCTGCTCACCACCGGATAACTCTCTCGGATAAGAGCGGTATTTTGCAGCAAGCCCCACTAATGACAGCATCTGAGGAACTTTCTTTTTAATATCACGCTTTGGTGCTTCCACAACGCGCATAGCAAATGCCACATTTTCATAAACCGTACGATCCTGCAAAAGTCGGAAGTTCTGGAAAACCACGCCGATATTTCTACGATATGACGGAATATTTTTACGGGTGATATTTCCGATATCTCTATTGTTTACAAAAATTTTACCGTGAGTAGGTGCAAGTTCTTTTTGTAACAGTTTAATCAGAGTAGACTTACCGGATCCGCTTTTCCCAACGATAAAAACAAACTCGCCGGGCGCAATGTGAAGATTCACATCGGTAATGGCCTGCACACCCTTTTCATAGGTTTTACTGACATGTTCTAACTTAATCATAAGAGTCTCTTTCTTTTAAAAATTTTGCTCATCCATATATCGCATGTATTCCACTACCATAAGAGCAATCTTGAACGTAATGGCATCCTCAAACACACGAAGGTCCAATCCTGTAGATTTCTGTAACTTGTCCAAACGATATACCAATGTATTTCGATGAATGTATAACTGTCTTGAGGTCTCGGAAACATTTAAACTATTCTCAAAGAATTTATTGATGGTACCAAGGGTATCCTCATCAAACTGATCCGGAGTCTTGTTACCAAAAATCTCTTTGATAAACATTTTACAAAGAGGAATGGGAAGCTGATAAATCAAACGTCCGATTCCAAGAACGGAATATGCGATAATATCTCGATCGGTGAAGAAGATTTTTCCCACATCCAACGCCATAATGGCTTCCTTATAAGAGCGAGAAACATCTTTTATCTCACCAACGACGGTTCCGTAAGCTACACGAACCTTAACACCCTTTCGATCGGAGAACGTGGAAATAATCACTTTGGCGGATTTGTCCACATTTTCATAGGTGCCATCCTGTCCGATTTCCTTTATCACGATGATATTCTTCTCATCCACTGCAGTTACGAAGTCAGCGGTTTTCTGTCCGAATACGGAACGAACACGTTCCAATTCATCTCCTGTTTGTTCTCCTTCGATTTCAACAACCATAACCACACGTCTGGTATCCACATCGATGTGAAGTTTTTTGGCACGATTATAGATATCCACCAAAAGAAGGTTGTCCAAAAGAAGGTTCTTAACAAAGTTATCTTTATCAAATCTTTCTCGATAAGCAACTGCCAACTCGTTCAGCTGAAAGCAGGCAATCCGGCCCATTGTATCGTGTTCTTTGGAACTGCCGTTTACCATAACCACGTACTCGACCACACCATCTTCAAAAACCTTGTAGAAGTAGCCGCCTTCTTTGGTGTCGCTGTCCTTATCATCCTTTGCAAAGTCATCTGCGATTTCTCCAAACTTCTTTGCTTCCGCGAAGGTTGTTACAAGCATATTGCCGTTTGCATCAAAAATAGCAAAATCCATTGTGGATATCTGATGCAATCCGTCCAACGTCTTTTGAAGGATCTGATTTGAAATCATAAACTCGTCCCTCCTAGTCCCCTTTTATACATTTTATACAATTACATTCTGATAGTTTTTTATACTTTAACCAAGTTCTTTCATAAGTGTAATATAAAATGCTTAAAAATGGAAGTATGATATCGTTCTTTTTTATGCAATTTTCCTTCTTTGAGATTTTTAGGATTCTCCCCAAAATCGAATTGTTTTATTTTGTCAGACAATATCAACTTATAACAGAAATATTACAAAAAATTCTTTTCGTAACAATTTGATGAATTACAATTATTTTGTCAAAGAGTTCTTTCAATCCTTACCTATTTTTATAAAAAAGCAACAAAACAGACGTTTATGTTTTTTTTCAAGTTTTATGTGGATAATGTGGACAAGTCGTTTATAACTATATTTTACGTTACATTTCGAACACATTTTGTGGAAAACTTTTGTGGAAAACCCCATATTATTTTTTTCGTTTCTTTACAAGCTTTCATTTTTTTGTGCAAAATGAAGAAACCGTTTTCTTGCTTGCATTTTCTTTTTTCATTCTTTTAATTATTACAAAATATTGTTTGCCTCCCCAGACTCTCCACATGTCTACTGCAAAACTATTCACCAATAAAAAAAGAGGCAAGCGAAACTTCGCTTGCCTCTTGATTAACCTAGTTTAGAAAATTCTACGTACTGCCAAAATCGGACGATAGTTTACGTTGGAATAAGTAATTCCTGTACGCTCATTGGAAGCATGAACGATAGTTCCGTTTCCGATATAGATACCAACATGTCCGCTGTAGCAAACGATATCACCCGGTGACATAGCATCGGTGCTTACACCATAACCAACACCTCTGTCTGCGCTGGAAGAATGTGGAAGGCCAACTCCGAATGCTGCATAAACGCTCATTACAAATCCGGAACAGTCGGTTCCGTTTGTAAGAGAAGATCCACCATAAACATACGGGTTGCCGACAAACTGGCAAGCATAGGAAGCTACACTTGAACCTGCTGCACTTCCCGGTGCGTCGTAAACCTTAGTGTCGGAAGAACTTGAAGCGGCTTTCTTCTTGGATGCTGCGGCAGCTGCTGCAGCCTTTTCCCTCTCAGCCTTTTCCTTAGCAAGTCTTGCTTCTTCTTCCTCTTTGGATTCTGCATATGTAAACTCTGTACTTAAAGTAACATAATCGGTTGAAACATATCCGTCACCGCCTTCTGCAGAAACCTTAACCCAACCGTCCGCCAATGTAGACTCATCAACAACGGTAAGGTCGTCATTCATAGGAACCATAGTAATAACGCCTGATTCTGTGGTTGCCTCGGAACGAACATACAACGTCTCGGTATTTACCTTTGCAACTCGTCTGGAAACTGCTGCTGCCAATTCCGGGTTGTCCACTACTACAAACTCGGATTTTACGTATCCTGTACAATTTCCTGATGTAATCTGATACCAGTCACCCTCGGTAGCAAGCACCTGAGCTGCACTGTTATTATATAACTTTCCAACAACTTCACCATCTTCGGAAGCGACGGAACGAACATTTACATAATCATTAACCTGTGCAATGGCGATTCCTGTATAGTCAGCCGGAGCATTTGTAGCAACTGCTTCTGTCTCGCTTTCTGAAACGGTAGAATCTGCTGCACATGCATTGCCAAGCACATCTGCCATCGCTAAGTTGATTCCTGATAAAGTAGAATATGAATTCGCCGTAGCCTGAGTTGTTACATCCGTAGACAACGCTGCGGTAGCCCCCGCTAAAGCTGCCGCATCACTTTTTAAACCGGCAGATCCCATTAACATACTTGCAGCAAGGGTGTAGGTAACGACTCTAAGCTTTCTGTTTTTATTCATTGTATAAACTCCTTAAAACCTTTCTCTATCTCCTACTCGAGAAATGTTACGATTTTGTTACAACTTGTTACTTCGTTATTATAGCAAGCAGAAACTTCTGTGTCAACATTTAGTTTTTCGCCTTATTTTTCCTTATTTTTTTATTACAAAAATTATAATTATTTACTCTTCACAGTATTTGGATGAATGAGATATTTCCGACAGTCATCCGCGGAGCGGTGCGGGTGTCCGGTGGACACCTCTCACGAAGTGAGAAGCACCGACCGAGCCGGTAGGCGAGAACCGAATACATATTCAAAGGGATGAGGTAGAGCGGAGACGGTGCCGAGGAAATATCTGCATTCACTCCAAATACGGGTGACGTATACTAGACTAAAGAATTAAGATATCTTTCGACAGATGTAATCGCGTTGGCGCCGTCGGCGGCAGCGGTGATGACCTGTCGAAGCTGCTTGGTACGAACATCACCGGCAGCGTAAACACCGGGGATGGAGGTCTCACAGGATTCATCGGCAATAATGTATCCGCCTTCATCACGGGACGGAAGTCCTTCTATATTATTAAGGTTAGGAGTAATGCCCACAGCAATAAATACTCCGTCCAAGGCAATATCGTTTTGTATCCCCGTCTTTTTATTTGTAATAATTACTTTTTCTACTTTGTCGGATCCTACGATTTCATCTACCACCGTATCGTAGATGCACTCAATCTTCTCGTTTGCAAAAATCTGATTCTGCAACACCTTTGCTCCGCGGAACTCATCGCGACGATGAATCAGATACACCTTTGCAGCAAAGCGCGATAAAAAGATGGCATCTTCCAAAGCCACATCTCCACCACCCACAACAGCAACGGTTTTATTTCTAAAAAATGCTCCGTCACAGGTTGCACAGTAAGAAACTCCCATGCCGGTAAGTTCTTCCTCGCCCGGAGTCATCAGTTTTCTGTGATCGGCACCGGTAGCAATAACGACGGTTTTTGTTTCCAATTCTTTTCCATCATCGGTCTTTAACACCTTGCTTTTGCCCTTATCCACAATTTCATTGACACGACCGGTTTCGTATTCCATGCCAAAATTATCCGCATGTTCCTTCATCTTATCGCCCAAATCAAAACCGGAAATTTTCGGAAGTCCCGGATAATTGTCCACTTCATAGGTAGAAGTAATCTGACCCCCTGCCAGCGGAGAGTCCGAAATCATAAGTGCATTTAATCCGGCTCTTTTTGCATAGATTCCTGCAGACAATCCTGCGGGACCGTTTCCTATAATAATCACATCATACATACCTTCTACCTCCAAAATAAAAAGAGTATCACCAAAAATAAATTGCGCACAATTTATCTTGATGATACTCGCTTCCTTTTAAAATGTCAATATCTTATTGTTTTGCAAATGCTTCCTTCATCTGCTGTGGTACGATTCTCGGAACCGCAATCAATACCAAATACAAAAGTGCGGTCTTAAACGGATACAAAGCGATGGCCTTAATAATCTTTGGAGTAAGTACTGCGATAAATCCGTTTCCATATAATATAGAAAGGTTTAAAGAATTCAGTAAAAGAGAAACTACTACGGATTCTACTGCCTGAGCCAACATAACACGGGGAATGGTGATTTTCTTCTTATATAAAAAGACACCGTAAATCACGCCGGAAATGGCAGTTGCAATGGTAAAGCCCGGGAAAAACGGACCGGTAGGATTTACAAGATAGCCAAGAACGTCTGCCAAAGCCCCTACCATTCCTCCGATAAACGGGCCAAACAACATACCGCTCATACCAATAGGCATGAAAGCAAATCGAATCTCAATGAGTTCCGGTATCACCACCAGTTTGAAAAATCCAAGGACTGTTGCAATGGCTACCAAAAGAGCACATACCGTTAACACGTACACATTTTTAAGTTTGTTCATAATAAAAAACCTCCTTTGCATATCCTACATATACATAAAGAGGTCTCATCATCTCATTATGTAACAGCGGGATGCGACTCTAAAACCGCAAGATGTTTCTTTTCGTCCGAGTATCAACTCCCTGTATACTCAGCACTTAACGCTTTAGAATCTACTCTGTATTTTTTCAACCGGTTCCTTTGAACCGAATCGGAGTGACAGGACTTGAACCTGCGGCCCCTAGACCCCCAGTCTAGTGCTCTACCACCTGAGCCACACCCCGAGATGGCAAGCAAAAACGCGTATCATTTCGCGCCTTCACCATGCCCTCGTCACATTATATTGGATTTCATTATAAATATCAATTCATATTTTCCCATATTTATAATCTATTAAAAAATCTCAAATGCTTTTTCATCGACCGCCAAAGAAGCGGTCTACATGAAAAACATTTGAGATTTTTTCTGATGCCTATATATACTGTGCAGAATATAAGTCATAGTAAGCCCCTTGTTTCTCCATGAGGCTATCGTGGTTTCCCCACTCTAAGATTCCACCGTCATCAATGACGAATATCTTGTCCGCATTTTTAATGGTAGAAAGTCGGTGCGCAACCACAAAAGACGTTCTCTTTTTCAACAACTCCTCTATGCCCTGCTGTACCAGAATTTCCGTATGGGTATCAATGGAAGATGTGGCCTCATCCAAAATCAAAATCTTCGGATCCGTAAGCAAGGTTCTTGCAAATGCAATGAGCTGACGCTGTCCGTTGGAAAGTCCGCCGCCTCGCTCCGTAATCTTGGTATCATAGCCATCTTCCATCTGAGAAATGAAATCGTCCGCATGTACCGCCTTTGCGGCTGCCAGCATCTCTTCCTCCGTTGCATCCGGGCGACCGTATTTGATGTTGTCCCGAATGGTTCCGGAGAACAAATAATTATCCTGGGTCATGATTCCAAGCTGACTGCGCAGGGACTGAATGGATACTTCGGAAATGTCGTAACCGTCAACAAGCACACGGCCCTCTTTCGTATCGTAAAAGCGGCTTAAGAGGCTTACAATCGTTGTCTTTCCGGCTCCGGTAGGGCCAACAAGCGCGATGGTTTCGCCCTCTGCTGCCTCAAAACTTACATCGTGCAAAATATCCACATCCGGTTCATCCGGGTACGCAAAGGTCACATGAGAAAACTCCACGTCTCCTTTGATTTCCGGGATATCAATCACCGATTCCCCATCCTTTACCAAAGGTTCCATATCCATAATCTCATAGACTCTTTCCGCAGAAGCAAGATTAGTAATAAGTTTGTTATAGTAGTTTGTCAAGTTTCTTATTGGATTAAAAAACATGCTAAGATACAACACAAATGCGGATAATGTACCCACAGATTCCGCTTGCACATGTAATTTTGTAACTGCCAAATAATAAAGGGTCGCCGTTCCCAGTCCAAAAGAAATCTCGATAGTTGGGCTGTACAAATCATTAATGGAAACTGCAGAACGGAATGCATCCACAAGTTCTCCCACAATTCCCTCAAACTCGCGGTTTGATTCTTCCTCGGCATGAAAACTTTGAATCGTTGACACACCTTCGATTCCCTCGTGAATAAAGGCCGTCATATTAGACTCTTTCTTCTTCCAGATCTGCCAGCGCTTATGAGCGATAATCTGGCATAGGTAAAGACCAACCATGATAATCGGAACTGCAACCGCTGCCGAAAGGGAAAGAATCGGACTTTTTATAATCATAACCGCAACAATAACTACCAATGTTACAATCTCAGGAATTAAATTCGTTACCGTACTGGAAAGGACTTCCTTTAATGCGTTTACATCTCCTGTAACTCTTGCTAAAATCTTTCCCGCCGGGCGCTGATCAAAAAAGTCCACTCCCAACTCCTGAATATGCACATATAGTTTTCGACGGATGTTTAAAATCAAATCATTTGAAATCTCCGCCATCATATGACGCCAGATACGGGTCGCCCCATAACTTACAACCGCCAGGGCCACCATGATGCCTGCCATGGTAAGAAGTCCTTTTACATTTCCTTTATAAATCTCATCGTCGATTATTTTTTCAATCAAAAGCGGATATACCGTAGCTACAAAAACCGTGATTAAAATCAAAACCGTAACGATTACAATTTTCCCTTTGTATTCCAAAAGATTTTTTAAGAGGCGCCTTAAAACATCAAGCTTTATGCTCTCTTTTAATTCTTCATCTTCTTTGGTGGTGTTAATTGCCATAGTACTTCACCTCCCTTTAAGCATTTACCGCCAAGGCATTGTGATAGTCGCCGTACTGTGCTTCATAGGTGCTGTAGTAAAGCCCCTTCTTTAACAAAAGCTGCTCGTGTGTACCGCGCTCTTTTACCTTACCGTTTTCCAAAACTATAATTTCATCTGCATCTTTAACCGAAGAAATACGGTGACCGATGATAATCTTACTGGTATCTTTTTTCGCACGAAGTTCATTTTGAATGGCATGCTCCGTCTCCATATCAAGTGCGGATGTGGAATCATCTAAAATCAACAGATCGGCTTTTTTTGCAAGCGCTCGTGCAATTGATAATCGCTGCTTTTGTCCGCCGGATAAGCCGATGCCTCGCTCACCGATTACCGCATCATAACTATCGGTTAAGTTCTCCACAAACTCTGCGGCATGTGCCTTTTCTATCGCATCTCGCACCGTACGTTCATCCATTGTAGATTTGTATCCGAGGCGAACATTCGAAGAAATCGTATCAGAAAACAAAAATACATCCTGAGTTACCACGGAGGAAAAATCACGAACGTCGGAAAGAGGCATTGTCTTAATATCACGACCTTCGATTAAAATGCGACCGCCTGTCGTATCGTAAAATCGTTCGATTAGATTAACAACAGAACTTTTACCTGCTCCGGTAGCTCCCATAATTCCAAGGGTTTTCCCCTTTTTAATGGTAAAACTGACATCTTCTAAAATACGTTTTCCGTCAATATCAAAGTAAACGTTCTCAAAAGAAATCTCGCCGGTATGAGCCACTTCTGTTTCCAAGCAGTCCGTATCAATGCTTGTTTTCAAAACGCCTCCATTTGTCTTGTCTCCATCGGTAATCGAGCCATCCGTAATCTCCGGCTGTACATTCAAAACCGTCTTAATCTTTTTGTATCCGGCAACCCCTTGGGACAATAACGAAAGCATCCACCCCAGGTTTTCAATAGGCCAAACGATATTAATGGAATAGGATACAAAAGCAACCAGGGTTCCGTAGGTCAGGTTTCCCTGAATCACCGCATAACCGCCGATGGCCACCACGCATACCTGCATAATTTTGGGAATCAGTGCCAACAAAGGATCGCTGTCTGCCAAGTCGGATGCAAACTTTTTATTTGCATCACCGTATTCCTTGTTTTTCTCATCAAACTTTTTCATCTCGGAAGCCTCCGCAGAAAAAGCTTTTACGGTTCGTACTCCGGAAATATTTTCCTCTACTGTCTTTGTCAGCGCCGCGTTTTTATCACTGATATCGTCGTAGTCCTTGCCCAGCTTTTTCTCCAAGTGAAGTGCCACATAAGCAAGAGGCGGCATAAACACAAGCGGCACAAGGCTTAACTTCCAGTTCAGCTTTACCATACAGATGACAACGCCGGTAAAGTAGACGATAGCCTCGGTAAAAAGCATCCCCACAAATCCGGTCAAATCCCAAACAGCACCGCAATCGTCTTTTACACGTGCCATAAGTTCACCGGTATTTGTTTTATCAAAATACTTTTTATCCAGTGTAAAGATATGGCGCATCATGTCTTTTCTTAAACCGCTTGCCACGTGGCATCCCGCCATATCACATAAAAACTCTTTTACAAATTGGAAAAAGGCTCTGCCTAATCCTGCTGCCGCAAATAAAAGCACATCTCGTTTAAACAGTGCCATATTTCCGCCCACAATGACATCATCCACCATGGAAAGCGTAATAAAGGGCACCAATATATCAATGGCGGTACTCGCAATCAGAGAAATGCCTCCAATCAGATATCTCCACCAGTTTTTTACCAAATATTTTTTCATAAGTCCCACCTTCCTTTCAAGTCACAAAAAAAGCGTTAGGGTCCGGAAACTCCTAACGCTTTTATCTCGGGTCATTTTGCAAAAATGCCATAAAAATAGCGTGGTCTCCGTAGTCGGATACCACGCCAAATAAAGCATATCTGCTACTTAACAAACTTCCTGCGAGGTACCCAAAATTTTCAATTCAAGTCCATATAATTTCAAGTTCATCATTTTCGTGTACCTCCTTTCTGTGTGCTAAAGTTTACTGTTGACAGTAATTAAGATACTCAAAAGAGTTTTATTTGTCAATAAACTTTTTTTCGGAATTATTTTAAGTCTTGTTATTTATGCAACTTTGCGCTTACATCGTATAAAAAGGCAGCGTTGTACTCCAATTCTTCACGGGTAAGAGTGTAGCCTTCCGTGCTTTCTCCTTTTAGTGCTTTTAAAGCACGATCAAAGTCTGCTCGGCTTCCGGGCATAAACACGTTGTTTCCTGCCTTCATAGCCGGTGCGGAATGGGTGGTGCGGTTCTTGCATTTTTTATCCTGTAAGGACTCGATAATCCAGTCGCTCATTACAAGACCTTTATAGCCCCATTCGTTTCGAAGCACTCCTTTTAACAAATCCTCTCGCTCTGCGGTATGTACGCCGTTTAGTAAGTTATAGGATGTCATCAATGCAAGTGGCGCACTTTCCCGAATACAGATTTCAAAATTCTTTAAATAGATTTCACGGAGGGCTCGTTCGGACACCATACTGTTATTTTGATATCTGCAATACTCCTGATTATTGCAGCAAAAATGCTTTACGGTGGTTCCGCAGTTTTTGTGTTTCTGCACGCCTCTTGTAATGGCGGCTCCCACCTTTCCGCTAATCAACGGGTCTTCGGAACAGTACTCGAAGTTTCGACCGCAACGTGGTGTACGATGAATGTTAAAGGCAGGTGCCAACCAAAGTTGGATGCCAAATCGCTCCATTTCATTTCCAACCACATCGCCGCAAATCTCACAAACCTCTTCACTCCAAGCCTGAGCCAACGCGGTACCGATAGGAATGGCGGTACAATATTGATTTCTTACACCGTCTTTTGGTTTTCGACTGCTGATTTTATCAATGGCAAATTTTGCCACTCCCGGCAAATAATCTTCAAAACCTGCAGGCATGGTGTTTCCCACAGCCTTTACTCCCTTATCGGTTTCAACATATTCCTTACTCAAGCGAAGACCTGCAGGGCCGTCGGCCATAACAATTTTTCGAATACCTTCCACTCTGGAGCAGCTTTCTCCCGCAGCACCCGCCACGCTGGCAGATGCTTCACCGATGACGGATGCAATGGAAAAACCGTCCGGGATCTGTCCGATGTTTAAATATACTACCTCTTCATCAAAAAGTTTTTCGCAAAACTCTTTTGCCTTTCTCGAGGGCTTTGCGGGTTTCGGCCAAACCACGGAGGAAAATACACTTCCGTCAAAAGGAATTACTTTTGTCTTTTCTTCTGCCGTATCACTCCAGGTTTTCTTTGGGACATAATCATTGAAATCCGTCTTTCCACCCACAGGCTTTAGTTTTCGAACAAGGATTTCTTCCTTTGCCTCCAATGCCGCCACTTCTTTCGTATCGCGACTGGAAGTTCCGATGCGAAGGATATACTGACCCGGATCCATAATATAAGAAGAACGTTTTGCATCATAAGATGCAAGCTCCCATAGTTCAAAGGAAAGATTTACGGTTTCTTCCTCTCCGGGCTGTAATTCTTTTGTTTTTTGGAAAGCCGCCAACTTCTGATAGGGTTGATCCAACTCACCCCACGGGCAGGTCACATAGGCCTGCACCACTTCTTTTCCCGGTGCCTTTCCCGTATTTTTTACCTTCACGAAAATCTCGACTTTGGAATCCGTAAGTTTTACCTTAACGTTCTTTAACGAGAACTGTGTATAGGATAAACCGTATCCAAAAGGAAACATGGGCTGTATTCCCATACTATCGAAATAGCGATACCCCACATAAACACCCTCGTTATAACGGGTCTCATCACTGTGACCGAAATCACCGATATCGCAATAATCCTCCCAAGCACTCCAGGTGGTGGTCAGTTTTCCCGAAGGATAGTTTTTCCCAAGTATCACGTCTGCCAGCGCATCTCCCGTAGCAACCCCAAGCTGAGACAATAGTAAAATATTTTCCACCTCGGAAACCGGAGACAAATCCACCACGCCTCCCACATTTAAAACCAAAAGAAACTTTTTATACTTTTTTTGGCAGGCAAGAATATCCCGAATCTCCGTCTGAGTCAAAAGAATATCACCCGGAGTGGGCGTACGATCATTTCCTTCCCCGGAATTTCTGGCCAACACATAAACGCACAAATCCCCTTCTCCGTCCAGCGGAAGCTGATAGTCCGTCTCCGGCATGGGTTTTCCCATTCCGTATACTAAAGCATTGACCTTTGCCGCACGTGCCTCGGCTTTTACTTTTTTTATAAACTCTGCCTTTGCCTGTTCATAAACTCTGTCATAGGCATCCAGCCATCGATCCGTCGTAATAAAAAATCCGGCTTTTTGAAGACCGGTTTCTACCGTCACATAAAATCTGGAATTTACGTCACCGGAGCCGGTACCACCTTTAATGGTTTTTCTTGCACCGTTCCCGTAAAGTGCCACCTTCTCCGGCGCTTCCAACGGGAAGTCCCCATTTTGTTTTAAAAGCACCATACATTCCGGTGCCAAAGCTCTCATCTTTTCGATATGTTCTTTTTCGTATTCCGCCAATGCCATTTTTCATCCCCCTGTCCAAAGTTCTCGCTTTTGAAAAACTATTGTATCAAGTAAATTTTATCCCAATTGTTGCACAATTGTAAACTTATATTAAAATAGCAAATACGATATACTACAAAACAAAAGGGATTTATCATGAAAAGAAACAACAAAATTAAAGGAATTATTTTTATACTGTTTGCAGCTTTCGGGTTCTCGCTAATGACGTTCTTTATTCGCATTTCAGGTGATTTGCCCACTATGCAAAAAGCATTTTTCAGGAATCTGGTTGCCCTGTTTGTGGCTGCATTTGCTCTTATCAAAGACGGCGAACGGATTTATGTAAAAAAAGGAGATCGTCTGGATTTGTTCCTGCGCTGTGCCTTTGGTACCGCAGGTCTTATTGCAAACTTTTACGCCATTGATCGTCTTGATATTGCAGATGCAAATATGCTAAACAAACTTTCTCCGTTTTTTGCCATTGTTTTGTCTATTTTTATATTAAAAGAAACACCGAATCGCTTTGATCTCATCACTACCGTCATCGCGTTCATCGGTGCTTTGTTTGTCATTCGACCTACCGGAACTTTTTCCGCGATAGCCCCTGCCTTAGCAGGTCTCTTTGGAGGTTTCGGTGCCGGAACTGCCTATGTATTTGTCCGTAAACTTGGAAAAAAGGGAGTGCAGCCGCCAATCATCGTGGCCGCCTTCTCCCTTTTCTCCTGTATGGTTACCTTTCCTTTTTTAATTGCAACGTACGTACCTATGAAGCCCATTCAGCTTCTGTACTTATTATTAGCCGGGGTATCTGCCTCCATCGGACAATTTTCCATTACCAACGCTTATCGCTATGCGCCGGCCAAGGAAATCTCCGTATTTGACTATACCCAGGTTATTTTTGCCGCTCTGTTGGGCATTGTATTCCTGGGAGAAATCCCCGTGCCCCTTAGCATTCTCGGCTACTCCATTATCATCGGAATTGCCGCTATTCGCTGGCGCAAAAACCTCAAATCGGAATAATCTAATTCTTTGCTGTTTTATCTTTAACCAAAGAAATACAGATAAAAAATGCTACCACATACAATAGCAGTGCTACCTGAATAATACGGTTATAATCGCCTCCGGTAAGATTTAAAATAATCTCGGAAGTGTTGTTTCCGGTAATGCCCGCAATCGCCCATGCGGAAAGGGTAATACCGTGAATCTTTGAAATATGATCCATTCCGAATCTGGAAGACAAAAGTGCCGGCAAAGTTGAAAAGCCACCGCCATATCCCAAATTGATAATCATAAGAAGCACTATAACCAAAACGCGATACACCGTATTTCCGGTAATGGAGAATAACAAAACAATGGTGCAAATACCAAAGCAACTGCTAAAGATAATCTGATATACAAGGCTTCGATCCTTCATTTTGTCCGAAATCGTAGAGTATCCGATACGACCCAATGCGTTACATGCAGCCGTAACAGACGGGACAAAACTGATAATCATGGTAAGCACCGCAAGTCCTGCAAAAGTAGATCCCAAAATCTGCTTCTCATAGGTAATCAGCATCAATCCACAGTGAATATTCAAGAAAAAAATTAGCCAAATACCAACAAACATCTTGTTGGACAAAAGGGATGTCCATTGAAACTCACTGTCTTTGTCCGGATTTTCCACCCAGCCTTCCGGTTTTCTCAAAAGCAAATGACCGGCAAACATCATCACGAAATACAATACACCCAAAATATAAAACATCGCAGAAATACCGTACTTGTTCTGAAGGTATTCCATAATCGGTGTGGCGATTGCCTTTGCCAAACCAAATCCCATGATAGAAATTCCTGTAGCCAACCCTTTTTGATCGGCGAACCAAAGCATCAAAGTCTTAACCGGGGTAAGATAACCAACACCTAAGCCGATGCCCATGATGCATCCATAGAAAATGTAAATTCCGATCAAGGCCGGAATTCCTTTTGCAAACTGAATAATGAGTCCGGTTCCCAACATACCTACCGTAAAACAAATGCAGGAAATGAGGGAAGAACGATGAATGTCTGCCTCTACCACCCGACCTGCAAAGGCTGCTGACATTCCCAAAAAAAAGATGGCCAGCGAAAATGCCCAACCGGTTCCGAAGGTACTGGTTCCGATTTGCGTCGCAATGGCCTCCTTAAAGGTACTCCAACAGTACACTGTTCCGATGGAACAATGAATCAAAAGTGCCGGAATCGCTGCTCTAATCCACTTGTTATTCATTTTCTTCATTCTCCTCTTTTAAAGCACAATATTTTGTGACCGACACATATAATGGCACAATATATAGTTGCTGTCAAGACACCTTTTTCGTTCAAAATCTCTGTAATTGTCCATAAATACGCTATTTTCTGCGATTTTTAATATGGTATAATGAGTAGGAATTATTTTTAACAGGAGACATCCATTGAACGTTTTTGATATTATCGGGCCTGTGATGATTGGCCCATCCAGTTCCCACACCGCAGGTGCGGTACGTTTGGGACGTGTGGTAAACAAATTAATCGATAACCGTCCTCTTAAAAAGGTGGAAATCATTTTATCCGGTTCCTTTGCCCAGACCTACAAGGGACACGGAACGGATCGTGCACTCATTGCCGGAATCATGGGCTATAAAAGCTATTCCCCTGAAATACGAGATGCATTGGAAATTGCTAAGCAAAGAGGGATTGCCTTTTCTTTTAAAAAAGAAAACATCAAAGGAGCACACCCCAACACCGCCCGGATTCATTATTTCCTAAAAGACGGAACCACAGGTGTCATGCAAGGTTCTTCCATCGGCGGAGGAAATATTTTGGTCAATCAGATCAACGGCATGAATGTGGAGTTTACCGGTGAAAGCAGCACCATTTTAGTCATGCACGAAGACAAGCCGGGCGTCATCGCCAACGTAACCAATCTCATGCACTGGGAGCACAAAGATATCAATATCTCCAACTTCCATCTTTCCCGTCAGGAAAAGGGTGGACATGCGATTATGACGATTGAGATTGATAACGTCCCACCGGAATCACTGATTGACGATATTCGAAAAATCGAACACGTCACCAATGCAATCCTCATTCGAAGAATCTAGGGTGCAAACAAATAAAACGAGGCAAAGAAATGATAAAATACGATTCCATACATAAACTCATAAAAGAAGCTGAAAAGAAAAACAAAAAAATCAGTGAAGTGGTTTTGGAAGACCAGGCAAAAGCTATGGAGAAATCCGAAGCCGAGCTATATAAAAAAATGGAAGAAAGCTTTGAGGTCATGCTTTCCTCCGTGAAAGAAGGGTTAAAAAAAGACCAAACTTCCACCTCCGGGCTCACAGGTGGAGAGGGCTACTTGATGAACCACTACGCTTCCACCGCAGGTAAGAGTCTTTGCGGAGATTTTATGGCAAAAGCCATGGCTCGTGCATTAGCCGTAGCCGGTTGCAATGCCTCCATGGGAAAAATCGTTGCGGCTCCAACTGCAGGAAGCTGCGGAATTCTTCCGGGATGTCTCGTCTCTTTGTACGAAGATAAACACTATGACAAAAAAGATATCGTAATGTCTATGTTTACCGCCGGCGCCATCGGTATGGTAATTGCGGAACGTTCCAGTATTGCCGGTGCTCAAGGCGGTTGTCAGGCAGAGTGTGGAAGCGCCGCTGCCATGGCTGCTGCCGCTTTGGTGGAATTAAAAGGCGGTTCTCCCCGTCAATGCGCAGATGCATGTGCCATGGCGATTTCCGGTCAAATGGGACTGGTGTGCGATCCTGTGGCAGGACTTGTGGAAATTCCCTGTATCAAGCGAAATGTATCCGGTCTCATGATTGCTTTTTCAAGTGCGGATATGGCACTGGCCGGCATCACCGCAAAGATTCCGGCAGACGAGTGTTTGGACGCTATGCGCGAGGTGGGCGACGCACTTCCATCCACATTAAAAGAGACCGCCAAAGGCGGCCTCGCTGTAACTCCTACAGGAAAAAAACTTCGCGATCAGGTATTCGAGAAAGAATAACATCCACTTTCTATAAAGGTTAATTTAACGTTTCAAAATATTCGTCAATTCCGTTTGCAATACCTGTAACGATTTTGTTTTGATACCCATCGGATGCCATGTTTAAATCCTCCGTAGGATTCGTCATATACCCCATTTCCACAATGGTAACCGGCACCTGACACCAATTGATTCCGCTCATGGAATCCGTTTCCCACACATACTCTTTTTTACATCCGGTTTCCTCCACCAAATGGTTTAGGACTGCGGAAGAAAGGGCATAACTTTTCTCATGTAAGCTTCCGTTATAGGGGTTGGAGGAAGTCTGACAAATGGTCATAGCTCCGTTTACGGATGAGTTTTCCGAACCGTTTGCATGGATTCGAATAAAAGCATCCACCCCTGCATCATTGGCAATCATAGCTCTCTCGGAGTTTGAAATATTCACGTCATTTGTGGTTCGAACCATAACCACCGTATACCCACGATTTTCCAGTTCTGTCTGCAGTTTTAGAGAAACCTGAAGGGTCAGTTCATATTCCGCCAATCCGGATGTCGTTCCTCTGGTTCCGCCTGCCACCTTCGCCTTTGTTTCACTTGCTCCCGGCCCGATGGGTTCTTTTTCATTGTTACCATGAGCCTGATGTCCGGCGTCGATGCAAATGACCTTCCCGGCTCCGGAAGTATTGTTTACCGTTTCAGTTTCTTCCGGCAATTCTTCTGCATCTTGGGTTTCTTCCGTCTCTTCGGCTGTCTCTTGGGCTGTCTCTTGGGCTGTCTCTTCCGGTACTTCTTTTACTGTTTCTTCCACCGCTTCCGGCTCAACAATTTCCTGTGCATCATTTTTTCCGCAGGCAGTCAAAGATAGTACTAAAAGCAATATCAATGTCCATGCCATCGGCTTTTCCTTTATCAAATTCATTTTCTTTCTGTAATCCTTTTTTTAACCAACTGTTATCCTTTTGTTAAAATCCAAGATTGTCGTTTACCAAAATCACATGAATTCTGTCTGCATGACGGGAATATCTTGTGATTAAAAACTGGCAACAGATTGTATCCGGGGATTTACAGTTCATACAGCTTCCGGTCTTTGCACAAGGTGTGGAAAGTCCGAATCTCTGAGCATTGATGGGGGCTGCCACATTTCTGGCACGCTTCATAGCGCCGTCCACATCATCACAAATCTTATTCATTCCAACAATGAATAATACATGCTTCGGACCCTGAGCGATAGCGGATACTCGATTGGAGTTTCCGTCAATATTTACAATCACGCCGTCCTGGGTCATTCCGTTGGCACTTGCCAAAAAGAAATCGGCATCATAAGCCTTTAACATGGCAACACGTCCATCCTCATAAGCATCGCGGTCGATAAAATCATACTCTCCGTTTTTTAAAGCATCTGTCAAACCGATTTCACGCGCACTCATACATCCACCCATGGAAATGGAACTTCCCTTCGGAATTAAGTCCAAAGCAATCTTTAATGCCTCTTCTTTGTTTGCCGCATAATGTCCTGTAATATTTCTGGACTCCAAGCCCTTTATCACGGTCTGTGCCAAAAGCTCATTTCGTTTTAAAATCGTTTCGTTCATGGTTGCTCCTTCCTCATTCATCATACTGTATCATAAAACTTTTCCCTGAATATATCAGTATCATTATATCACACCAAAATCTCCCGATTGATGCGATTTAAAACATGCTTTTTATTGGCACTCCAAAGGGGTGCAAGCAAAAGATTTTTGTCGCCATCACCTGTAAAACGGTGAATCACCACATCTTCCGGGATAAGTTTTACACACTCTTTTAGGATGTCGATATATGCTGCAGTTTTTTCATGAATCGACTGCAGTCCGAGTTCCACCCAAACCGGTTTGATTTTATTCATTTCGTCTAATAATTGAAGCACTTCCGGATTCAAGCAATCCGGTCTGGTCTGAATACGTACACAAGGGTATTATTCTCATTCTTTCGGATTGGAATCAAACGAAGTCCCTTTTTCGTTAGCACTCCGTTTAACATCCTTATTTCCCGATTGATATCACCATCGTCATTTCTAACTGTAAAAATATTCCCGGTTTTTATTCCGGCCAATGTTGGTGCACCATGCTCAATCATGACATTCTTTACCATAACCTATCTCCTTAGATTTGTTAGTATTGCCTAACATATGGTTTTAAATAATGCCACCCTTCACCTGAAAGGTGGCAAACAATATTCAACGAACCGTCTTATTTTGTTAGACACGCCTAACTTTTATTGATTTAATATACGAACATTTTTCTGTCAACGAAAATTTCGTTTCCATTTCCTTGGATAAAGGCAGACAATTCTTTGTGCTTTTTTTGTTTTCCTACTTCCATTCTTTTATACTCTTCGAATATTGGCTCTTAAAATAATACTTTAAACGTGGTTCCTACGCCCGGCGCACTATCCAGTTCAATAGATGCGTCATGGATATCCACGATATGTTTTACAATCGCAAGTCCCAATCCTGTTCCTCCTGTGGCCTTTGACCTGCTTTTATCAACACGATAAAATCTCTCGAAAACTCTCTGCTGATCTGCCGCCGGAATTCCTATTCCGTTGTCCTTAACAATGAGAGTTGGTCGCAAATCATTTTCCACACGAACCTGTACCCGTCCGCCCTCGTTGTTGTATCTTATGGCATTCTCCACCAGATTCTCCACTAGTTCCTTTAACATGTCCTTGTTGCCGATCATCTCACAGGAGCTACCTTCAAGCGAAAGGAATACCTTTCTTTGAGAAGCGTTTACATAAAGCGGCTCTAAGCAATCCTTTGTCAAATCATATAAATCCAGTGACTCAAATACCGGCTCTCTTTCACCTCTATCAAGTTCGGAAAGTCTGATAATATCGTTGATTAAAGACAACAGTCGATTGGCACTCTTTCGAATTTCCTGATAAAAATGTTTCTGCTGCTCCCCATCCACCATGCCATTCTCCAAAAGCTCTGCATAGCCTGATATAGCTGTGATAGGTGTCTTCAGTTCATGCGAAACATTTGCAGTAAAATCCTGTCTTGCTTTTGCTGCGGAGAGAATGTCCGCATGCTGTGTTTTGATAATTTGCGAGAATGGTTCTAACTCCTTGTAAGGCGCCACATAATCCGTATTCTCAAGATTGCAGGCCATCATCTCAATTGGACGAAGCAACTGCTTTGTCAAAAAATGAGAAATGACAATACAGATAAATATAATCCCTACAATAATAAAAAATGTTATAGGCGCCACTGATATAAATACGGACCATATGCTTTTCGCATTTGTTGCAACCCTGAGCACCGTTCCATTCTCCAGCAGTATGGCATAATAATAGGTGTTTTCATTCATGGTATCAGAGCGTCTTACTGTTTCACCCTCACCACTTGCTAAAGCCTCTTTAAACTCAGGCCTGTCCTTATGATTCTCCATGGTATCGGAAGTGACGTCATTGTCATAAAGAACCGTTCCGTCGGAATCAATCCAGGTTACGCGCAAATCTTCCAAATCTGTCGACAGATTTATTTCGTTCACATCACTGTCTACCGATTCAAAGAAATTGGTGTCATTTAAAAGTTTTGCAGATATAGCAAGATCACTTCTGACCTGTTTTTCAAAAAGTCCATAATATATAATGGTAATTCCCACAACTGTAGCGAGAATAGCAAGTATCGCTATCCCCGCAAGTCTTACATTTATTTTTTTCTTCATTCAATCACATATCCTACATTTCTGATTGTTCGAATTCTGTTTCCATAATTTAAAAGTTTGTGTCGTAGGGTTTTAACATGCATGTCAAGGGTTCTCGATTCTCCCTGGTAATCGATTCCCCACACCTCATTTAAAATCGTATCCCTGCTTAGAACTATTCCCTTGTTTCTGAGCAGCAATAACAATAATTCGTATTCCTTATAGGTTAATTCAACCACATTGTCATCCAGTAGAACTTCGCGTTTTTCATTATTTATGACAAGCCCATCCAGCATTATTTTGCTTTGCTCATCAGGTTCTGTCCTACGAAGGAGTGCTTTTACTCTCGATATCAATTCCAGCACCGAGAATGGTTTTTTCACATAATCATCAGCCCCATTCTCTATCCCCTTTACCAAATCAAGCTCTGTTGTTTTGGCTGTAACCATAATAATCGGAAGTTTTGCTGTTGTCTTTTTACTTCGCAATTTTCTTATGATTTCATTGCCATCCTCATCCGGAAGCATAATATCCACGATGCAAAGACCCGGGATTTCCGATTCTATTTTTCTATAAAAATCTTTCGCACAGGAAAATCCCTCAACGGTATGCCCCGCATTCATAAGTGCATACTCTTCGATTTCTCGTATATTCTCATCATCCTCAATGATATAAATTAAAGCCATAACATCTCCTATTTTTTGGATTTCTTTTTCTTAATTTTATCATTCTCCTTCTTTAGAGAATATCTCTTTTTAAGCTTTTTATATTCTATTTCAAATGACTCTTTGTCCTTGGCACTCATATCATCCAAAAATTCGTGTATCTCGAAATTATCATCTCCCATCATGAGAATCTCAAGTGCAATGTTCGAACAATGGTCCGATACTCTCTCCAAATTCAGTAGAATATCCTCAAAAATTAATCCTACCTCAATGGCACATTCTCCCTTTTGCAGTCGCTTTACATGATGTGCTTTCATTTTTTTAGTGAGTCTATCGATTACTTCTTCTAAGGGTTCAATATGTTTCGCGCCGTCGCTGTCCATTTGCACAAAACAATTTATGGTATTGTCCACGATGTCATTGACTGCCCTTATTAAAACTCCAATCTCTCGTTTGGCATCCTTTGAGAAGGTGTTACCATTTTCATTCATCTCCGTCATGGACTCCACAACGTTTAGAGCATGATCCGATATTCTCTCCAAATCACTAATAGTATGCAGCATCTGTGCAGTGATAAGACTATCCTTTTTTGATAGATTTTTGCCGGACAGCTTTATCAGATACGCGCCGAGCGCATCCTCATATTCATCAATACGCTGCTCTAATTGCTCAATTTCTCGGGCCTGTTTTATATCAAATTCAAAAACAAGCCCGTTAGCTAAAGTAATCGCCTGTTTCGTCTTTTCTGCCATCTCAAAAACCTTCTGTCTGCAAACCTGCACACCAAAAGCCGGGCGTTCTAAAAATCTTTCGTCGATAATCACGCTTTTCACTTTCTCATTCTTTCTTTCTGAAACGCTTTCTTTATCATCACGAATTGTTATCTCAGCCAAATGAACAAGTCTGTCTGAAAACGGATAGAGAATAATCGTTGCAGTGATATTAAATAAACTGTGTAATACCGCAATTCCCGCTGCATTTGCTGACGTGTCTAAAAAAGCAAATCTTAAAACTATATTAAGCAGATAGAATACTGCCATAAAAATAATCGTTCCGATTAAATTGAAATACAGATGAATCATAGCTGCGCGCTTTGCATTTTTAGTTGCACCCACAGATGAAAGAATGGATGTGATGCAGGTTCCGATATTCTGCCCCATGATAATCGGTAACGCCACAGCATAGCTTACCGCTCCCGTCGCACACAGTGCCTGGAGAATGCCGACAGATGCCGATGAGCTTTGAATAATTGCTGTAAGTAGCGCACCTACAATCATGCCAAGAATCGGATTGGTAAATGCAGTCATCATGCCGGTAAATGATGCGTTGTTCGCAAGTCCCGCTACAGAATCACTCATGGTTTCCATTCCAAACATTAAAATGGCAAAACCAACCATGATTTCTCCAATATCTCTGCGTTTTGATTCCTCTTTTTTTGTCATCACCAAAAAAATACCGATTGCCGCAAGAACCGGTGAGAATGATGATGGTTTTAAAAGCTGTAAAAGTATTGATTCTCCCTCAATCGCGGTAAGAGAAAGCATCCATGAGGTGACAGTTGTACCTATGTTTGCTCCCATGATAATACCCACTGCTTGGGACAGCTTCATTATCCCTGAATTTACAAAACCTACTACCATAACTGTCGTAGCAGATGATGACTGAATAACTGCTGTTACTCCTGCTCCAAGCAACACCGCAAGAATTCTTTTTGAAGTAAGCTTTTCAAGTACTCCCTCTAATTTACCTCCTGCCATTTTGGAAAGTCCATCTCCCATGATGTGCATTCCATATAAAAACAGAGCCAGACCCCCAATCATATTCAATACATCAAAAATGTTCATATTCTACCTCGATTCATATATTTTCATTGTCTTTTATAATTTTAATTTGACGAAGTAAAAACTATATGCATACTTATGTAAAATTCATGTAAAAAATGCACCTCAGAATAGCATTTTATAATTACCATTCCAGGTGCATTTCATATGCCAATATTTATTTGCTTGCTTCTCTGGCCTGCTCTATTACATTCTCCATAATAGTTTTTGTCATGCCTCCCGGTATACATCCAAGCACATTCCCATCAGGATCAATCATATATGTGGTCGGATAGGCTGTAATATAATACGGTTGCATTAATGATGCTTCTGTATCCATCAGCACAGGAAATGTATATCCTTTCTCTGACAAAAAATTTGTTACACCTTCCATATCCTGCTCATTCCTATATCCCGGGAACACCACGCCAAGAAAGACTACATCCGCATCTTCCATGGTCTGATATTCTTCATACAACTCCTGAATATATGGCAACTCAGCCTTACAAGGCGGACACCATGTTGCCCAGAAATTTAAAAATTCTATTTTTCCTTTATAATCTGATAAAGAATGGGTTTCTCCATATTGGTCAACTAATGTAAATTCTGTTGCCGGCATGATCTCCGAGTCTGTGTTTCTTTCGCTATCTGCCAATTCTGCAGATTCGAAGTCGTCACCATTTGAAGCATCATTCAGGGAAATTTCCGTTGTGGCAGAATCCTCAGTATCATCGGCGGTGGAAGTTTCCGTAGACACCTCTGATACAGTTGAAAGGTAGCTTGTGATGCTGTTCATTTTGCCGGTAAACATGAGAAGTCCCAAAATAATTAGTAAAGCACCTCCCACCTTCACAGTATATTTCACCACATCCTTGTGTTTGGAGAAAAACCCCAGCAGTTTTGTAGTAAATAGCCCTACGAGAATAAACGGAATGACGTAACCTAATGTATAAATTCCAATAAGTGCAAATCCTGCTCCACTCGTTGATGCGGAGGCTACCAAAATCAATACCGAAGAAAGCACAGGACCTATGCAGGACTCCAGGCAAAACTCAAAACAAAGCCCATAATTAACGCAACGATCGGTGACATCGTCATTTTTTCAATATTGATTTGGAGTCTATATTCTCCACTGAGCAACTTGCTATTCCCTAAAAATCCAATTTGATACAGTCCAAAAAGAATGACTATGATTCCACCTATTCTCGCAAACAGCAATTGATTACCGCTGAAGAATCTGCTGACAGCGCTCATACCCAGCCCGAGCAGAAAAAATGCCACACTAATTCCTATGACAAAAAATAGCGTATTAACTATGACCTTTTTTCTATCGTATGTAATATTTCCATTCTTGTCTGTTTGCTGCGTGCCGCGACGCCGCCTACAATCAATGTTCTGCTCATAAGTTCTCCTCCCTTTCTTTATAAGCTTTTATTTTACAAATCCCCTGGGTCATAGTTCCCATTGGACAAAATGTGCACCAGGTTCTCTCTTTATATAGAACCATAACGATTAATCCGATAAGAGCCGATGTGAGCATAAGACTGTACAATCCAAATCCAAATTGTGCTACCCAATCTGGAAAAATACTTCCGTTGTATGCCCACTTCCAAGGAACATTAAATGTCCAAAATAACTTTATAGATTCTTTTAGAGTTCCTGCGCCTGCAAATACCAGATAGGTTTGAAACACCATTGTTCCAAACATTGTCATGAAAAACGCCAGGAAACCATATCTAAACCATTTCGATGCAAACCAGCCCGGAGCCGGTTTTCTCCGTGAGCACTTGAGATTTTTCCCAAGCACCGTGAACAATTGACCTCGTCCACACAAATTGTTGCAAAACCATTTATTTCCACCAACCAGTGCAAATATCAGAGGCAAAACAAAATCAATCATTCCAAGCCACGCAAACAAAATATTAAAAAATCCCAATGAAAAATATACAATCGACCAAATCCAAAGATATTGGTACCATTTTTTCTTATTTTTAGCTGACGACATCTGCCACCTCCTTACACTTATCAACCATACGAATCGCATTGGCCGGACAGGCTTTCTCACACAATCCACATCCAACACATTTCATTATGTCGACAATGGCATGGCATCCTTTGTATATGCTAATGGCATTTCTCGGGCATTCCAGCACGCATACACCACAGGCCACACAGATGTCCCTATCAGCATTTGCCTTTCTTTTTATCATTTTTCTCTCTTTATCCTTCCTTTATCGCCTTCTTATTCTTATCTAATTGTGCACAATTAGTTCATAACCCGATTATATATGTGGTACGGAAAGTATATCAAGTACGCAATATTAGTTAACCTGGTAAGAAAAAACTGAGTAGGTATAAAATAGCCAGTCACTTATGCTACAGACACTGTCGGTTAGACAGGCTCATACCATTCATGACTGGCTATTTATTTATATATATCCATATTTTTTCTTATATTTGAATACAAGATATGCTGTCAGCACCAGCGTAACCAGCTCTGCCGCTACAACAGAAAACCATATTCCATCAAGTCCAAACAATACAGGCAGAATCAGCACTGCTGCAACTTGAAATATCAATGTTCTAAAAAAAGATATTATCGCTGAGGTCAATCCGTCATTTAATGCGGTAAAAAGCGTCGATCCAAAAATATTAAATCCCATAAATAAAAATGAAATGGAATACAACTGGATTGCTCGAATCGACATTTCCAAAAGTGCCTGATCATATCCTGCAAAAATCAGTGCAAGCGGTCTTGCCAGGTATTCAACTGCAATCAGCATTACTATCGCCGAAATAAAAATCATAGTAACACTTTTTGAAAAAACATTTTTCAATTCTTCCTTTTTACCTGTGCCGTAATGATACCCAATAACCGGCGTCACACCGATGGCGTATCCCATGAATACTCCTACGAAAATAAAATTTGTATACATGATAATTCCATAGGCTGACACTCCATTCTCCCCAGCAAATTTCATCAGCTGGAAATTATAAAGTATGTTTACAACTGACATCGAAATATTTGTCATAAATTCTGATGAGCCATTTATCATGGCTTTAAAAATAGCTCTGATGTCGTCTGACGGCTTGCCTAATCGCAAGAGAGAATCATTCTCCCTGAAAAAATAAAATAGCGGAAGTATTCCTCCAACCACCATTCCCATTACACTGGCCGCAGCCGCACTGGCAATTCCAAGTCGCAATACCCCCATGAATAACCAGTCAAAAAACATATTTGTGCCACCGGCTGCAAGCGTAACATAAAATCCCAGTTTTGGTTTTTCCGCCACAATCAAAATGCTTTGAAAAGCGTTTTGTAGCATAAAAGGGACTAAGCCTATTGCCGATACTCTGACATATATTACACAGTAGTCAAGCATTCTCTCTGTTGCGCCAAGCAGTCTGGCAACCTGTGGAACGGCAATAAATCCGATTATCGAAAAAACTATTCCAAGTCCAATCAATAAATATATGATTAAAGAGAAAATCTCATTAGCCTTTTTATTCTCACCACACCCTAATGTAAAGGATACTAACGCGCTACCGCCTGTACCAAACATAAATCCCACGGCAGCTATTATCATCATAAACGGCATTATCAAATTGAGTGCCGCAAAGGGTGTTGTTCCAACATAATTCGATACAAAAAATCCATCTACTACACCGTAAATAGAAGAAAAAATCATCATTGCTATTGATGGCAATGTAAATCTGATAAGTTTACTATATGTAAAATGATCAGATAACTGAATTCTCATAAAAACCTCCTAACTAATTCACTTATCTGGATTAAAACCTGTTTACCTCCGCCTTAAACAACTCTAAATATTTCTGGTTTAATTTTATAAATTCATTCTGCTCCTCTTTGGACCATCTACTAAAAATTTTATTTTCTGCCGCAACAAGCTTTGCTATTGTAGACTCCGCATAGTCCTTTCCTTTTGAAGTAAAAATGAGCTTTTCTTTTTTCTCCCCTTTTAATGGCTCAATATATCCCGCATTTATCATTTTTTTGACTGCAGAATTAACCGTCTGTTTTGTAAGTCCAGTCATAGCACATACCTCACTCTGGCTAGCCTCCATCTGGCTTAACACATATAAAATGTCCCGCTCAGAATCTGATAGCCCCAATTTATTAGATGCCTCATGATACGCCGCATCAATTTCTCGTGCGACCTTATTAAAATCCATTATTCCCTTAATTAATTTTTCCATTGATTTCCCTCCATAGACAAAAGTCCGAAATCAGACCTTGTTATTTTAGTCTGATTTCGGACTTTTGTCAAATCATTTTTACACTACTCTAATATTACTTTCCAGGCCTCAACCAACCGATCCACACTCCAGGCTGCGTTAGCAGGGCTTGTGGATGGAAGGCAGGTCGCTTTTATTCTCAATTCCGGCTCGATATATTTTTTATAGTATTTCTCTGATGCTTTTCCATTTACAAATATTGCCTTAATATTTGCTTTGTCGAAAATTATATGTAAATCGTTCGGCTCGACATTTCTGATTGTAGAATCGGCCGAGCCCTCAATATCACAGGAATGAATTGTATCCCAAAGTGCCACATGATTTCTGAGTAAAAACTCTCTTTTTTCAGGAATTGTATTTGGTACATTCTCCTCAAATATTGTAGCCATAACCTTCCAAAAACGGTTCTGAGGATGTCCATAGAAAAACTGTGCCTCTCTGGATTTTACTGAAGGAAAACTCCCCAGTATTAGGATTGTTGAATTCTCGTCATATAAAGGTGGTATTGGGTGTACTATCATTTCTTAACTCCATATATTATTTATAATTCTCTATGAAAACAACCAGCCAAATATAGGCGACATTATTATCATCTCCACAGAATTTGCGACTTCATAACAACTATTTCATATTCAATTAATTCATCACCAATTTTACCATAATATCCTTTTCTTCAACATTTAATGCATCTGCTAACATTCGTGTTTGGATATCTA
>DAIMGJ010000002.1:69565-207346 GCA_036723975.1 Lachnospiraceae bacterium | reverse complement strand
TCCACTTTTGCCATTTTTTAGGGTGAAATAGCGGAATTTAAAATTTCACATTACGGAACTTGACAAAGTAGGTCTATGTTGTTAAGTTGATAATATGTACGAGAATGACATAAAACAGAGTAAATTACGACGAATAATTAACATCATGGAGTGAGAATATGAATTTGTATTATGAATTGCTACAGTATCCAGTTTTTACCATGAAAGAAGTAAATGCACTGTATTCAAGTGAACGGACGGCAAGAGTGGCTTTGGGCAAGCTTCTGAAGGGGAATATGGCATTAAAAATCCGCAACGGATTATACACGTGCGTGAGTGGGGAAAATGGCGGACCGGTGGCGAACAGATTTCAAGTTGCCAGTGCTATCACGCCATCTTCTTATGTATCCCATCATACCGCCTTTGAATATTATGGAACTGTCGATCAGGTCTTCTATGAGGTTTATGTTGGCTCTCAGACACGTTTCCATGACTTTGAATTTGACGGATACACCTATCATTATGTTAAAGAGCAAATGAGGGACGGCATAGTTTCTCCGGAGTTTGGTGGCGGTATAAAGGTTACGGATAAGGAGCGGACGATAGCAGATTCCATAAAGGATCTGAATCGCATCGCCGGTCTGGAAGAGGTTCTTTCATGCGTTGTGTCCGTGAACAGTATTGATGAGACAAACATGCTAAAGTATCTGGCTGAATATGATAGTGCCTTTTTATATCAGAAGACCGGTTTTATTTTTAGTGAATATCAGACAGAGCTAGGTATAAGTGATAATTTTATAAAGATATGCAAGGATAGGAGTGGAAATTCAAAGCGATATCTGACAAACGGTATAAGTGAGCCCGGATATTCGGGTGAATGGAAGCTGGTATACCCAAAGAATATAAAGCGAATGAAAAACGGAGGGATAGAAGATGCCACAATATAACAGAAGAGAACTGGATGCAAGGGCACGGGAATATGGTTTTAATCGCGATACATTTGAGAAGGTTCTCCGTTTGAGAACAATTCTTGAATTCCTGAATACGCAGGAATATATGTGTGAACACTTGCTGCTTAAGGGTGGAACAGCCATAAATCTGACTGTTTTCAACCTTCCAAGATTGTCTGTTGATATAGATCTGGATTTTATCCCGAATTTGACAAGAGAAGAGACGGCAAATGAAAGGGAGCGATTGACGGAGATTCTAAAGGGATATATGTCGGAACAGGGATATTCTCTTTCCGATGCATCAAGATTCAGTCACAGCCTGGATGCATTCCACTATAACTACGTGAATGCAGCTGGCAATAAGGATATGATCAAAATAGAGATTAACTATTCTCTGAGAACGCATGTGCTTCCATCAGAAGACAGAGTCTTTGCAACAGATGCTTTTGGAGAGCCAATGAAGGTCAGAACGGTAGCGGCTATGGAAATCTTCGCGGCCAAAACCAATGCTTTGATAAGCAGGGCTGCTGCAAGGGATCTCTATGACTTCTGCAATATGGCTGACATGAAGTTGTTTTTAGATGAAGAAGATTTGTTCAGAAAATGCATCATCTATTATGCGACAATCTCTGCAAAGGAAGTAAATAAGGACTTTGATACATCTGCCATAGACAGTCTTACTTTTTCAAAAATAAAATCTGATCTGTTTCCGGTTTTAGCAGTGAGGGATAAGTTCGACTTAGAAGGGAAGAAGAGGCAGGCGAAAGAGTATATAGCATCGCTTATGAAGCCGACAGAAAAAGAAATTGAGTATATGGAAAGGTTTATAGCAAAGGAATATAAACCGGAGTTGCTTTTTGAGGATCTTGAGATTATTGAGCGATTGAGAAATCATCCGATGGCGCTGTGGAAATGCAAATGATAATAAGAAAGAATGAGTGGTTGTCCTTGGAAGGGGATGACCGATTTTTAGAATACGCCAGTAGCAATCAAGGTCATAGGCTTTTTCTAACGCACACGACATAGAGTTTATAAAGGAGCATTACGATATAGAACATACATTGAGCCTGGATGATGCGGTAGATGATCTGGCGATGGTGTGTAGAAATAACAGAAGCAAGAAGTTTAAGGACTACTCCGATCCGGAGTGTAATCTGGATAATAAATATGATATAGTAATCGGACCGATAGTTGATGACTTTTTGGAAAAGATACTGGAACGGGCAAGGATGCATATTGCGGGACTAAAATAGTATTTGATGTAACATATCAGGTATGGAATCGGGAGGGCACAGAGCCTTCCCGTTTTGCATTTCACAACAAAAAAACTGCGGTTCACGTATCGGTGATCATTAGTGCGTCTGAAATAACCGATAATATAAATATAGTATGCCCAAAGGAAGGATGTTATATGAAACTGGCAATCTGTGATGATAATAAGAAAATACGGGAACTGATTGAGGCGTCTGTCAGGGAAGTATCTAAAGATATGGAGATCGAAGTGTTTGCTGATGCAAGGGGTATCCTGGCTCCCGGATTCGACGCAGATATACTTTTTCTGGATATACAGATGCCGGGGATTGACGGAATGAATGCCGCAAGGATGATACGTGCGGAGGGAAAGAAGACGGTCATTGTATTCGTTACGGCACTTGAGGAAGAGGTGTTCAAGGCTTTTGAGGTCGGGGCATTTAATTATATTGTAAAGCCTTTTGGAAAGAAACGGATTACGGAAGTAATAAAACGCGCGATTGAGCAGGCTGATGAAGTCCGTTATATTGAAAAAGCTCTCACGGAGAAAGAGGATGAAAAACATTCCGCCCATGTCATAACCGTAAGATCAGGTGGCTCAAACAGAAAGGTGATACTGTCGGAAATAGTGTATGCTGAAATCTTTGACAGACGGATAATTCTTCACATGAGGGATCGCGATAATGTTGACTATAACGGGAGAATATCGGAACTGGAAAACATTTCCGGTCAGGATTTCTTTCGGGTTCACAGGGCGTATCTGATCAATCTGGCTTATGTGAAATCCTATGATTCCAAGTCCGTCCGGGTGGGTGATGCAGAAATTCCCGTTGCCCGGGGAAAATATCAGGATCTTATAAAAGCTTATCTTTCCTATTACACACGGAGGGAAGGTCTATGATGGAATATCTGGTTAATAATTTTCAGTTATATGCGGAAGCGTATATCCGTGTTCTTATTGAACTGTATATGCTGCTGAATGTGGCTCTTCTTATATATTGGCTCAGGCCGTTTATGTGCAACAAAAGATCCGTTTATGCATCTGCGGGAGTGTACTATGGGCTGTGGCTGGTCTGTAACTATGCAGGAACAAGCAAGGAGATGGACAGGATCCTGACTATCGGGTTTTTAGTTCTGGCAATTCTTATTGCCTGGCTCTTAGATAACAGAAGAAATCCGGTGCAGAAGGTCTTTCTGTTTTTTGTTTTTCGTCTGATAAGCTGGCTGTCTATAGAACTGTTTACTGAAATAGGTTTCTGGGAGAGGGATCTTGTTTTTAAATTCGATTGGTATCAGCATAGTGTAGAGGCTACTGTCATTGAATTCTTCGTATGGAATCCTGTTCAGTACGGACTTGCATTAATGCTCTTATATGCAGTCATAAGGATTCTCCATAAGACATACCGGTATAAGCGTGATGAACTGACATGGCAGGAGTTAATCCTGCTGCTTGCGCCGGCGGTAAGCCTGCTTTTGGTAAAACCGATCATGTCATCCTATTTTTTTCTATGGATGGACGGAATAGAAAACGGAAGCATCAAAGAGAACATACCGGCAAACCCATACAGGGCTCTTTTTTGCCTAGTGGCTTATGTGCCGATCATTGCAGTGATCGTGCTTTACCAAAAACTGAAGGAAAAGCAGGAAGAGGAGTATGTGAAGGACTCTGCCAGAAAGCAGGTCGGTGATATGGTCGGACATGTGGAGCACATCGAGGAAATATACGACAGGATGAGGGGGATTCGCCATGACTTTGGAAATCATCTGACGGTCATTGAAAGACTTGCAGAAGACGGAAAAACCAAGGAACTGTCCGATTATATCAGAGAACTTGGGAAGAATATCGAGAGCCTGCAGCCCATGATAAAAACAGGGAATGCAGTTACGGATGTAGTGTTGTCGGAGACGGCTGAAAAATGTGAGAAAGAAGGGATCACTTTTGAAAGCGCATTTGCATATCCGGATGGTCTGGATATTAATCCGTTTGATATCAGTGTGGTGTTAACAAACGCTCTGCAAAATGCCGTAGAAGCGTCTTCATCAGTGTCAGATCCTCAGATTAGGATAAAATCGGTTCAAAAGGAGCGGGTATTTATCATAAATGTCAGAAACATTATTCAGAGAAGAGTATATATCACAGAAGACGGACTGCCGGAAACATCTAAGCGTGAATCGGGTCATGGATATGGGCTTAAAAATATAAGAAATATCGCTGCAAAATATAAGGGTGATATAGAGATTAGGCAGGAAGAGAAGGATGGAAAGCTGTATTTCATTCTCAACATAATGCTGATGGGCGATTAAGTGCGGTTTACAACATAATAGATGCGGTTCGCGTAAACATGGTTCATTGTGGCGTTCCGGGAACCGATACCCACTATATAAGGTATATAAGGAATTCCGGCACGGAGGCCGGTGGAAAAGAGGTGCTTATGAATGGAATCGCAGGAGTCTCTTTTCAGGAAGTTCCCGGAGGATTAAAGGTTCATGTAAGGAAGAGCCAAAGCAAGTCCTCAGCAGGAAAACTGAAGAAACGGTTACCATACAATTTCAAGCAGATGTCAAAGCAGATCATGCAGGCGAAGACATCTGATGCTGCGCGTCCGCTGGTGGCAAAAGCACAGGCAAAGATTTCGTGGCTATATAAGAAACTGCGCAGTGGTGAATATGGTGACAGTGAGATAGCTGCCGCTATCATACATGCCGCAGCTATGGAAAGGATCGCAAAGCGTAAGGTCAGGCATCTGGAGGAAGAAGAAGCTGCCGAGAATAAAAGCGGAGTTATGGGAGTTCCCGGTGACGAAGAGGAGATATACGGGGAAGATGAATTAAAGGCCGGTATTGAAGAGAGTGAAGAAATCCCTGAGGAAATGATGAAACAGATGATGGAGGAGATAGAGGAACTTGAAGAAGAGCTGGCGGAAGATATGATGTCAGAGCTGCAGGATATGATATCCTGTGCAAGCGGAGATATGACAGAGGAAGAAATAGAAGAGCTGAAACGAAAACACCGGAATGATGAGGAGCGTCAGATCACACGTGCAGATCTTAAATATCTGAAGGCACTGTTTGATAGGTTGGAGCAGGAGAAAAAACAGGTATCCTCCGGGAATATCGGGCAGAAGTCGGGCTCATCGGAATCATTTTCCTGTGTCGTTGACTGCATTCCCGATGTGGAGGCAGTAGATGTTGATGTTGGAAGTTTTGTAGATGCATGTGTGTGAAATGGATTTCAGAACAAAAGTCAAAGGAGGGCTAAAAACATGTCAATGAATGTAGGAATCAATTATTCTGGATATCCTGCGGGATATACGGAAACTAAGGTTGGAAGTGCGGATGACAGTAAATTAAGTTCTGTTGTTGATATTCGTAAGGAACAGGAGCACTTAAAACCGGAGCTTGATGCGTGGAAGAAGCACTGTGAAGAATTGCGCGGTGGTTCGGCTAATTACGAAACGGGAGTGATTTATGACAGTTCCGGAGAGAAGGTGGATAATTCCACTTATTCCATAAATAAGATGAATAAGGCTGATCGAGCGGCCATTGCAGAACAGTTAAAAGCGGCAACAGAGCAGAGACAGCATCAACTTATCAGTCTTGTGCAGAAGACACTTTCCGGACAGGCTGGGGCATACGGGAAGGCAACCGGAAATGATATCTGGAAGACTCTTGCCAGCGGAAATTTTACAGTAGATGCTGCGACAAAAGCACAGGCCGGGAAGGATATCAGCGAGGACGGATACTGGGGTGTGAAGCAGACATCTCAGAGGCTCTTTGATTTTGCCAGTGCGCTTGCCGGGGATGATGTTGATCAGATGAAGAAGATGCAGGCTGCCATGGAAAAGGGATTTAAGCTGGCAACTAAAGCCTGGGGCAGAGAACTTCCAAGCATAAGCCGGGATACGATGGATGCGGCAAATAAGCTTTTCGATGATTATTATAAGTCGAAGGAACCTTCTGTAGCTACAGAAGCGTGATCAGATATTGTGTGGTACTACCATTCAATATAAGGGCTGAGCAGATATTTTGCTCGGCCTTTTTCTATAGTGGAATAAGGCAGATGCAGTTTACAACAAAAAAGATGCGGTTCGCGACATTTGGGTTTCTATTTTGAAATTATTTCCGAAATAAGAATCAGAACTGAATACGGTACTATGGAAAGCGCAGTATATCATGGATGAAAACACCATTGATGGCTGCGCTTTTAGATTACTGATAATGCGAGGAGGACGAATATGAGAATAGCAGACAGTACAGTGAACATGTTATCGGGCAGAAATTATACACAGACCGGGATGCGTTCTGGCAGTGGTTACACAAACGGATTTATGGGCATGATCAGTACCAATGTCATGAAAAGGGAAAGTGCCATGGCGATGGACACATATCAGACCGGCAAGGATAGCGGTGGTATGGGTTCGTACAACATGGATGATATCGGATATTTCAAAGGACTCGGAAAAATAGCATCCGGAAGCCTGTATGGGAACGGGATCGGTGCATCAAGTTTTCAAAACAATACGCTATCTGCAATGTTTAAGAGATTTGCATCCTTTGGAATGATGGGCGGTGCAGGAATTGGCGGTTATTCTACGAATATGCTGACATATTCCGAGACGGAGGAAACAGGCTTTCATGCAAGCGGAAGAGCGTGTACTGAGGATGGGCGGACTATCGAATTTAACATAAATATCCTAATGAGCAGAAGCTATATGGAGTATATGAATGTGAGCATTCCAACCATGGCTGATGCACTGTGTGATCCTCTTGTCGTAAATATAGGATCTGATACAGCAGACGTCCGGGATCAGACCTTTAAGTTTGATCTCGATGCTGACGGAAAAGAAGATGAGATATCCATGTTGGGAAAAGCGTCGGGATTTCTTGCATTGGATAAAAACGGGGACGGAAAAATCAATGATGGTAGCGAATTGTTCGGAACAAATAGCGGTGATGGGTTTGGAGATCTCCGTGAATATGACAGCGATGGCAATGGTTGGATAGATGAAAATGATGATGTTTTCTCAAAACTCAAGGTTTGGTGTAAGGATGAAAATGGCAAAGATATACTTATGGATCTGAAGGAGGCTGATATCGGAGCCATATATCTTGGAGAACAACAGACAGAGTTTTCTCTTGGTGGTGTGGACGGATATAGAGACGGCGTGATCAGATCTACGGGTGTTTTTTTACGGGAGAGTACCGGTGCCGCCGGTACAGTACAGCATGTGGATCTGTCCCTGAAGCAAAATGCACCGGGAATCAAGGTGAGCGGAGAAGAAGCAGCATCTGAAATCAGCACATCCAATAATCGAAACGGTAGGAGCGATGCCGCTCGGAGGAGGGAAGAAAGCCGGAGACGGGAAGCACGGGCAAGAAAGAAGAAGGCTGATGATAAGGCGGCTGAGAAAGCCTTATATAAAAGACGGATGGAGCATAAGGAGTATCTGGATAAACTTCAGGAGCAATATCATCGTCTTGGCTGTGAAAAATCATTGTAATAATGTAGTAGGGATAAAAAAATAGCGGGGAACTTCCCCGCCCTTGATGGACCTGGGTCTTTCGACCAGCCCAAATAAAAACGATGTTTTATTTGACTATATTTTAAGGCGTAAAGTGAAAAAAGCAAGTGGATTTAAAAGTATTAAATTAAAGGTCAAAATGTAATATATGCGTATCATCAGACCGATATATTCGGTATAATGTGTCTATAATCATAGGACATGCAATTTTGGAGGAGATATAATGTATAGAGTGATGTTGTGGGGCGTTGGCGATGGATATTTTGAGGAAAATGAATTATAAATTTGCTGTCTAGCGGCACAAACGAAAGGAGAAACCGATGTTAAACATTGAAAAGAAAGCCGAAGGAAAGAGTCTTGTGATGAAACTTGTTGGTAGGCTTGATACAACTACCGCTCCTGAAGTTGAAAAGGAGGTTAAAGAGGGCATAGAGGGCATAGAGAATCTCACCTTCGATATTGCAAGCCTTGAATACATCTCATCTGCCGGCTTGCGAGTACTTTTGTCTGCACAGAAGATTATGAACAAGCAGGGGAACATGGTGGTAAAGAACGCTTCCGATGAGGTGAAGGAGATTTTTGAGGTGACAGGTTTTGCAGACATCCTGACGCTTGAATAAGGAAGGAAACAAGATGAAAGTAATTAAAGATGATGGGAAGCTGAAGTTTTTTCTAGAAGGCAGGATTGACTCAAATAATGCGTCATCTCTTGAGAAGGAGATGAGCGACGTATTAGAGCATTTTGAGGGAAAAGACGTGGTGTTTGATGCGGGAGAGCTTGAATACATCTCAAGCGCGGGACTCCGCATATTGATGAAAGTAAGAAAATCGGTCGGAAAATCCCTCTCTGTTTTGAATGCCTCAAGAGACATATACGATATTCTTGAGACCACGGGGTTTACCGAATTATTTGACGTAAAGAGGGCTTACAGGCAGATTAGTGTTGAGGGATGCGCTGTCATCGGGCAGGGCTTTTTCGGAACAGTTTACCGACTTGATCCGGAGACGATTGTAAAGGTATATAAAGGCGAAGATGCCATACCAATGATAGAGAATGAAAAAAAGATGGCACAGAAAGCTTTTATTGCCGGTATCCCTACCGCGATTTCTTACGATATTGTAAAGGTAGGAGAGGATTACGGATCTGTATTTGAGCTTCTGAATGCGAAGTCTTTTCATGATATAGTCAAATGCGATGACGAATCTATGGAAGAAGTGATACGCAGATATGTCGGGATGCTTAAGCTGGTACATAACACCCAAATGGAGAAGGGAGATTTTCCATCCTACCGGGATCGGTTCCTTGGGTATCTTGACGTGATAAAAATACATCTGTCGGACAGTCAGTATGAAAAATTAAAAAACCTGCTATTAAATATGTCGGATAAAAACACGGTCGTACATGGAGATATCCAGATGAAAAATGTAATGCTCTCGGGGGATGAGGCCATGCTGATTGATATGGATACGCTTGGACTGGGAGATCCCGTGTTTGAATTTGCGGGGCTTTTTGTGACATATCAGGAGTTTGCAGAGGATGAACCGGGTAATTCCATATCTTTTCTTCAGATGCCACAGGATAAAGTGGATAGGATATGGCAGATGACGTTTGACCATTATTTTGATTCTATCAGTGATACTGACCGGGAAAAGATTCTTGAGCGGATACGTCTCGTAGCGGCTATCCGGTTCCTGTACCTGTTGGAGAGTACGGACTTAAAGAAGAACGCGTTTGGAGCAAAACGCATAGAACATACGAAAGAGCATATAGATGAGCTGCTGAAAAAGGTGGATCGACTGGAAGTGTCGTGATTTGAGAAGTTTTCATAGCACCTGCGGATACCTTGCAGTGAGGCAGTGACTATCGAGATGGAGAGATTTATATGAGAGAGAGTAAGAAAGATGTTATAGCTGCAATGTTTCTGCCGGCGGCGCTCGTTATGATCTTTACACAACTGACGGGCGTTGTCGCAAATATCATTGATGGTATGGTGACGAGCCGCTTCTTAGGTTCGGACGCGTATTCATCAGTTTCGCTTCTTGCACCGATGGTAAATGTTATACTGCTGTTTGCGAGCTTTGTGTCTATCGGTGGACAGATCGTCTGCGCTAATAATATTGGAAAAGGCAAGAGAGATGAGGCAAATGCGGTATTTTCTTTTTCCATCCTGTCCGGTGCTTTGATTGGGGCAGCGTTTGTTCTGTTATGTCTTATCGCTCCGGGCGTTTTGTTTCGCATCTGCGGGGTTTCATTAAGCAGCAGACCTGAGCTTTATACCTATATGCTTTCCTATCTGCGTGGATATCTTTTCGGAATTCCTGCCGTAATCATGACACAGGTATTAAGCCCTTACCTTGTGATGGATAATGGAAAGCATTTGGTCTCCATATCGGCAATGGTACTCTGCATTACGGATATCGCAGGCGATATCGCTAATGTCCTGATATTCGGCGGTGGCGTATTCGGGATGGGTATGGCAACCTCGATTTCCATGTGGTTGCAGCTTTTGACGCTTCTTTTCCATTTTATCAAAGGAACCGGATATTTCAGGTTTTCCCTGTTCTCCCTTAATACATCCCATGTGCGTGAGATACTAAAAAACGGGGTACTTACTTTCTTAAAGCGGCTTGCGACCATTTTAAGAGATATCGGAACGAACCGAATCAACCTTATGGTGGCGTTTGGAACGGCTGCGGTAGCGGCAAAGGGCATACAAAGCGATCTGAATATGCTGATGTTTTCTATTGGTATCGGTATCGGACGGACACTCCTGGCAATTTCCTCTATGTATTATGGTGCGGAGGATAAAGGGGGACTGAAACGCAGCTTTTCTTATGCCATAAGGCTTAGTATGCTGATTACTGTTCCGCTGGGTGCCGTTTTATATTTGGCAGCACCGGCTATTGCGGGCTTTTATACGAATGAGGCGGAGGTGATCGCACTTGCGGTGTTTTCCATTCGCTGCATGGCGGTGGGCTTACCGCTTGATGCCCTGACAGAGATCTATCAGGATTATTTACAGGGGATACAGAACAGAAGGGTTGTGAATATTCTTTGCTTTGCGGAGCGCTTTTTCATTCCTGTGGCGATGTCATATATTTTAGGAATGCTGTTTGGATCTAAGGGGGTCATGGCATCGATTGCTGTGGGAAAGGTGCTGCTCATTCTTGGTATGTTTGCGGTGATATGTATCAAGAACAGATCCGTTCCGAGGAATGTGGAGGATTATATGTTTCTTCCTAAAGGCTTTGGCGGGAGAATTACGGATAATATTACGGCACAGCTTTCCAATATGGATGATGTGATAAGGGTAAGCAGGAGTGCATCAGACTTCTGCATAGAGCATGGAGGAAGCAAGAGACAGGCCTTTCTTGTTGCGCTTTTTGTTGAGGAAATGGCAGGGAACATCATACGGCATGGAAGGGCAAAACCAAGGGCAAAGGTGTTAGTGGACTACAGACTGTTTTGGAATGATGGAAGAATATCACTTAGTCTGAGGGACTATTGTGAAGAATTTGACCCAATGAAATATTATGAGATCCATAAAGGGCAGGATACCATATCAAATGTGGGAATACGCATGGTGATGAGGCTCGCAAAAGATATAAGATATATCAATACCTTTGGCAGTAACTGTCTGCTTATCAATGTGGAAATTGACTGACTGCTGTTAATTCGGAACATATACAAAATCCTCTATAAAAAAGAAGAAAGAAAATTATAAACGAGGATATTGGACATTTGTTGGACGGCGAGTGATAAACTGTACAAGTTTGGATCATCGATCGGATTAAACTGGAAGAGGAGTCAGAGGATGCAGCATAAGAGGAGGTAAGAATGATTAGAGAACATATGGTAAAAAGAGCGGATATGATTGCATGTGTTCTATGCGAGGATGCGCCTTGCTCTGCGGCATGTGAGTTTATTGATCCCGGTAATCAGCTCAGGAGCATCTGGTTTGACAACGAGGATGTGGCTGCACTTAAGCTGCCTGAGGACAATCCATGTGAAGGTTGCAGCGCACCCTGTGAAAAAGCATGCGTAAGAGCAGGAAAGGTGCCTGTAAAACAGATTATGACCTGCCTTTGCGACGAAGTAAGAGAGAAAGCGGAGATTGCAATCCCGGAGGATAAGGAAAAGCTTACATGCGACCTGTGCGGAATATCCCTTGAGAATCCGTTTCTTCTGTCCTCTTCTGTGGTTGCGTCTACATACGATATGTGTGCGAGGGCTTTTGAGGCAGGCTGGGCAGGGGCGTGCTTTAAGACCATATGTTCCTTTGACATTCATGAAGCGTCCCCGAGGTTTTCAGCCATAACGGGAGACAATGGGAGCATTCTTGGCTTTAAGAATATCGAGCAGCTTTCCGATCACAGCGTTGCCGAAAATATGGAGATATTCAGAAGGCTGAAGGAGAATTATCCGTCAAAATTCATACTTGCATCTATCATGGGACAGGATGAGGAAGAGTGGAGAGAGCTGGCAAAGCTGTGCGAAAAAAACGGTGCCGATGCCGTTGAACTTAATTTTTCCTGCCCGAATATGCAGGATGACGGTCTTGGCAGCGATATAGGACAGATACCGGAGCTGGTGGAAAGGTATACAAAGGCCGCAAAAGCCGGAACAAAAATTCCCGTGCTTGCAAAGCTTACCCCCAATGTTGCTGCGATGTCTCCGGCGGCAGAAGCGGCGCTGAGAGGTGGGGCGGACGGAATAGCCGCAATCAATACCATAAAAAGCGTGATAGGAGTAAGCCCGTATACCTATGTTTCCGCTCCGGCGGTAAAGGGAAAATCTGCCGTAGGCGGATATAGCGGTAATGCGGTCAAGCCAATCGCCCTGAGGTTTATATCGGAACTCGGGCAGAATGAAAAGTTAAAAGACATGCATATCAGCGGAATGGGCGGAATAGAGACATGGCGCGATGCACTGGAATTTATCCTTATGGGTGCCGGCTCGCTGCAGGTAACGACCGCTGTTATGCAGTATGGGTATCGTATCATTGATGACCTTTGTTCCGGTCTTAACTATTATCTGGCACAATTCGGGGTTTCCAATGTCAGGGACATCGTTGGCGCAGGGCTTTCTTCCGTAAGCGATACCACTGATGTTCTTGAGAGGGATACGGTACTTTTTCCACGGTTCGACACCGAAAAATGCATAGGCTGCGGCAGATGCTATATTTCCTGTCAGGATGGCGGACATCAGGCCATAAGATTTGAGGACAGGGTCCCAAAGCTGGACGGCAGCAAGTGTGTGGGCTGTCATCTGTGCAGGCTCGTATGTCCTGAGAATGCCATATCAACAGTGTCAAAGAGGATACAAAGGCAGGCGAACTAGGGAATGTATTGAAATCCCTGGAAAGGATTTCTATTAGGAGGGAAGAATCGTGATATCGCTGATTTTATCATTTGCAGTACTGCTTATTGGCTTCTTTGTTTATGGCAGGATTATAGAAATGGTATTTGCGCCGGATGACAGGGAAACCCCGGCATATACAAGGCAGGATGGGGTGGACTTTATGCCTATGCCGGCATGGAAGGCCTTTCTAGTTCAGCTTTTGAACATCGCAGGAACAGGTCCAATCTTCGGGGCATTGATGGGCGCCTGCTTTGGACCGGTTGTGTTTTTATGGATTATCTTCGGAAGCGTTCTGGCAGGAGGAGTCCATGACTATATGTCGGGCATGATCTCTGAGAGGCATGATGGGGCATCTATTGCAGAGCTTAGCGGCATCTATCTGGGATCTGCTGTAAGGTGGGGGATGAGGCTTTTTTCTGTGGTGCTGTTAGTCCTGACGGGAACCGTGTTTGTCAATTCGCCGGCAGCGCTTTTGGCAAGGCTTACACCGAATATCTTAAACACCACTTTCTGGATTGTGGTAATCTTGATCTACTATGTGCTGGCGACGCTCCTTCCGATTGATAAGATTATCGGAAAGCTTTATCCGATATTTGGCGCAGTTTTGATCATTATGGCAGTGGGGATCCTGTATGGGATTTTTTCCGGCGGGTACACAATTCCGGAGATTACCCTGCAAGACATCCATCCGGAGGGACTGCCTATATGGCCTTTTATGTTCATAACCGTTGCATGTGGAGCAATTTCGGGATTTCATGCCACCCAGTCACCCATGATTGCCAAGTGCATTACTTCTGAGAAACTGGGACGAAAAATTTTCTATGGAGCGATGCTTTCGGAGTCTGTGATTGCTTTGGTGTGGGCGGCTGCCGGTGTGGCATTTTACGGTGCAACGGGCGGACTGAATCAGGCACTGACAGATCTGGGCCAGTCGGGTACGGTCTATGATATATCCACGGGAATGCTTGGGACGGCAGGCGGCGTGCTTGCCATCATCGGTGTTATCGCATGCCCGATCACTTCAGGGGATACGGCATTTCGTTCGGCACGTCTGATACTTTCCGAGATTACCGGGCTTGATCAAAAAAAGATAAAAAACAGACTTGTGATCACACTGCCGCTTTTGGCGGTAGGCGCACTTCTGACGCAGATAGATTTTAACGTGCTGTGGAGGTACTTTTCCTGGAGCAACCAGACTCTTGCGATGATTTCCCTATGGGTGGCCACGGCATATCTGATAAAGACACATGAAAACAAAATGGTGTCCTTGCTTACGGCTTTGCCGGCTGGCTTTATGAGTGCGGTGAGCGTGACTTATATACTGATGGCAAAAGAGGGACTTCATATGGGGGCTGTGATTGCCTATCCGGTCGGGATTGTCTTTGCCACAGTTCTGTTTTTGATATATTGCTGTCGCATGAAGCAGGTATGGAGGAAATGAGGCATGAAAATATTTCAGCCTAAGGAATGGATTATTCCAGCTAATCCCAAATACTATGACATTGAACATGCTTACTTTTGATAGGCTGATATGTTGCCGAGAGATGAATTTTTGATAGAGTTTAACAAATATGCAATGGATACTAGAGAATTTGAGGAATTTAAGGAAAACATGCAAAGGGATTTAAACGCAGAGAAATATCCCTTTGTTGTAGAGATTCAAAAAAATAAGGTAGTTGCTCGCTGGAAGGCGGAGCAGGAGGAGCCTTTTTCGGTGACTTATACCCTTCGGGCAAACAAAACCTTTTGTGGTGGGGAGACAACCCTTCATAGGGATAAGTATCACCCACAACGGGGTGCGGAGCGAAGGACATATTATTCACTTTCTACGCCGGAGACGCTGCGCTGGAGAAAAAAAGTCAGCCCGAAAGACTGGGCAAGCATCGGATATGATGAGGAGAAGTTATTATCCATCATTGAGCATTATTTGATGGACCACGGCTTTTCCTACCGTCCGGGAATATGGAACCATCAGCGCCTAAGCTGGGAAGAAGGCCGACAGTTCCGTCAGGTAGGAGTTTTATTCTTGGTTGTCGGAATCTTTTTGCTCACAAGTTTTTTGAATAGCACTATGATAAGTAATTTTTTGGAGGCAGGTCCACAATTCGGGACAATCCTACTTCTTGCGACTGCAATACTGCTTCCGGCGTTGGCAATTATAATTGGAGCGCTGTTGGCTCTGGTTGGATTTCGGATTATGGATTTTTATGACTTAAGGTGGGATGTGGGGATTAAGGTGACTTTGGGCATAGTAATTGGTAGTTGGTTATTGATTCTGGTATGCATCGCTGTGTTTGCGGTGTGAGAAGAGATGCACCCCTTTTTGGGGTGTATCTTTTTGTTTAATTTTTTACGACTTCGTTATAAAATGGATACATAACGAAAAACGGATCAAAAGGAAAAGCATGAATCCTCAATTTACAAGAACCGCCCTGCTTTTGGGCGAAGAAAAAATAGAAAACCTACATAAGAAAAAAGTGGCCATCTTCGGAATCGGCGGCGTTGGCGGTTATGTGTGCGAAGCCTTGGTGCGCGCCGGCGTGGGACATTTTGAACTTTTTGATCATGATGTGGTGGATGTTACGAATTTAAATCGCCAAATTATCGCGACACATTCTACTATCGGAAGAAAAAAAGTGGAAGTGATGAAAGAGCGCATGCTAGATATCAATCCGGAAGTGGATGTGGTAATTCACGATTGCTTTTATCTTCCGGAAAATGCGTCAGAGTTTCCCTTTGATGAGTTTGATTATGTGGTGGATTGCGTGGATACCGTGACTGCAAAGCTGGTAATTATTACCCGTTGCAACGCAGAAAAGATTCCGGTAATCAGCAGCATGGGAACGGGAAACAAACTGGACCCTACACGTTTTGAGGTCACGGATTTATTTAAAACTTCCGTTTGTCCTTTGGCAAAAGTCATGCGCCGTGAATGCAAGGCCAGAGGAATTAAAAAACTAAAGGTGGTTTATTCCAAAGAAGAACCCATTTCTTTGGGACAGCGGACGCCGGGCTCCATCTCTTTTGTGCCACCGGCAGCAGGATTGGCGCTGGCATCGGAAGTTATAAAAGATTTAAACAAATAATCGTTTGAGTAGGAAGAGTTATATGAGAATCGAAGAGATTTTAACCGAATTTGAGTCCGGAAAACTTTCAAAAGAAGATGCAAAAAAATTACTGCAACCCGATGGCGTCGAGGAGATGGGCTATGCCAAACTCGATATCGGAAGACAAAAGAGACAAGGCTTCCCGGAAGTCGTTTTTTGCAGTGGGAAAAAAGATGAGTATCTGCTTGGAATCTATAAAAAATTATATGAATTAAACGGAGAAGTTCTTGGCACAAGAGCATCAAAAGAACAATACGAATACATAAAAAAAGAACTTCCCATGGTTTGCTTTGATGAAGAATCTCATATTTTAAAAATTGAGAAGGAAGAAAAAGAGCATATCGGAAAAGTCGTTGTTTGCACCGCGGGTACCGCTGATATTCCTGTGGCAAAAGAGGCGGTGGAAGTGGCGGGCTTTATGGGAGCTGATGTAGTTAGCTTGTTTGATGTGGGGGTTAGCGGACTCCATCGACTGATGCATCATGTGGATGTGTTTGAGGGTGCAAGCTGTGTCATTGCAGTGGCCGGAATGGAAGGCGCCCTTGCAAGTATTGTGGCAGGACTGGTTCGTTGTCCGGTCATCGCCGTTCCGACTTCGGTAGGGTATGGAGCGAGCCTAAACGGGCTTTCCGCACTTTTAACAATGTTAAATTCCTGTGCCAACGGGATCGCAACCGTAAACATTGATAATGGCTACGGAGCAGGTGTTTTGGCCAGCCAGATTAACAGACAGACTTACGAGAATCAACCGTTACAATAAGGAGTTTTATGGGGAAACGTTTATATCTTGATTGTGCAAGCGGAATCAGTGGGGATATGTTTGTGGCGGCACTTTTGGATCTTGGCGCGGATGAAAAAGAACTGATTGCCGGATTAAAAAGTATCGCGGATGATGGTTTTGATATCAAAATCAGCAAAGTAGAAAAGTCCGGGATTGCTTGTACGGATTTTGATGTGGTGTTGGATGAAATGCATGACGGGCATGATCATGATATGGAGTATTTGTACGGACATTTGGATGGACATGCAGATGCCATGGTCAATCATCCGGATGAACACCGGGAACATCACAACCATCAGGCGCACAGAGGGCTTGCGGAAATAAAAGAAATCATTTCACAAACATCATTTAATGACAAAACAAAAAAGTTAGCCGAAAAGATTTTTGACATTCTTGCGGATGCGGAATCAAAAGCCCATGGAATCCCAAAAGAAAAGGTACATTTCCATGAGGTGGGAGCCATTGATTCCATCGTGGATGTTTTGGCGGCAGCATATTTGGTGGAGGCGCTTGATATAAAGCAAGTGTATGTTCCTTATCTTTCGGAAGGACAAGGCAGTGTAAGATGCAGACACGGGATTTTACCGATTCCGGTTCCGGCGGTAACAAATATTGTAAGTGCCCATTCCATTCCTATGAAAATTACGGAAGTACAGGGAGAACTGGTGACGCCGACGGGGGCGGCAATCGTTGCGGCGATTATGACTTCTGATAAACCACCGGAGATTTTTAAAATAGAAAAAACCGGATATGGAGCAGGAAAAAGAAAATATAACACAGCAGGTTATTTAAGGGCGATGTTGATTTCAAATGAGTGATTAAAGGAGGTTTTCTATGGCAGAAATGATGAAAGTGCCGGGCAAAGACGGTGACAAGTACGTACCGATTGAAAAGCGAACCGGAGAGAAATCCATTGTATACTTTACAAGAGATTTATCGGAGGAAGGCTTAAAGAAACTGTATGAGAAAGTTTCAAAAGGGCTGGATGGAAAGCTTGCAGTGAAACTTCATACCGGCGAGGCGGAAGGACCGAATATCATTCCTCGTCCTTGGGTTAAAACTTTGTTTGAAGAAGAACTTAAGGACAAGGATGCCACCATTGTGGAAACCAACACCTATTATGAAGGAAGCAGATACACAACGGAAGCCCACAGAAAAACCCTGGAAGTAAACGGATGGACGTTTTGTCCGGTGGATATCATGGACGAGCACGGTTTGGATACTTTGCCGGTAAAGGGTGGAAAATGGTTTGACGAAATCCATGTGGGAAAGAGCCTTTTGGATTATGATTCCTTCCTTGCTCTTACTCATTTTAAGGGTCATGTGATGGGCGGCTTCGGTGGTTCTAACAAAAACATCGGAATCGGATGTGCGGATGGACGGATCGGAAAGGCAGAAATCCATACACAAACGAATCCTTTTGATATCGATAAAGAAGAACTCATGGAGCGAATTTGTGAGTCCACCAAGGGAACGATTGATCATTTCAAGGGTCATATTTCCTTTATCAATGTTATGAGAAATATGTCGGTATCCTGCGATTGTGAAGGATGCGAAGCGGAGCCTGTTGTAACACCGGATGTCGGAATTCTTGCATCCTATGATATTTTGGCAGTGGATAATGCCTGCGTGGATTTGATTTATGCACTTCCGGGCGGTGGCGGAAAGCACTTGATTGAGCGAATGGAAACCAGACACGGTCTGCGTCAGCTTTCCTATATGAAGGAACTTGGCATGGGAAATGATAACTATACCTTAATTGATGTAGATCACGAAGATGCAGAGATTTCGGTTTCGGATGCGGTAAAAGGAATCGAGCCTGTGTGGAAGGCAGATAAATACAACACCTTCCCGGGAAGAAATAAGCTTTCATGATGACACCGAAAGAGTTTTTCCAAGCAAACAAAAAAGTGGCACTGGCGTTTTCCGGAGGTGTGGATTCTGCCTATCTTTTGTATTTGGCAAAGTTCTATAACGCGGATGTGACCGCTTACTTTGTAAAGTCACAGTTCCAACCGGAATTTGAGTATCAGGATGCGTTAAGACTGTCAAAAGAATTGGGCGCATCCTTAAAAGTGTTGCATGTGGATGTTTTGGAAAATTCGGATGTGAGAAAAAATCCGGACAACCGATGCTATTATTGTAAAAAAACCATCTTTTCAAGAATCTGTGAAGAAGCAAAAAAAGACGGCTATGACGTGATTATGGATGGAACCAATGCGTCAGATGACTTAAGCGAACGACCGGGGACAAAGGCATTAGAGGAAATGCAGGTACTTTCGCCGCTTCGGTTGTGTGGTCTTACCAAAGATGAGATAAGAAAAAAATCAAAAGAGGCAAATCTTTTTACCTGGAATAAACCGGCCTATGCTTGTCTGGCTACAAGAATTCGGCCCAACGAAACGATAACAAAGGAAGCCCTTGAAAAGATAGAAGAAGCGGAAAACTTTTTGTTCTCTCTTGGCTTTTCTGATTTCAGGGTAAGAGTTTCAAAAAATCGTGCATCCATTGTTTTACGTGAAGAAGAGGTTTCTTTGTATCATCGGTTTGAAGAAAAGATCAGGGCACAGCTTCTAATGTTTTTTGATGAAGTGGAGTTGTCTTCTTTGCGAAGACAATAATGGAAAAGGTATATGCGATGGGAGGTAGTTCATGGAAAAGAATAAATTTTTTCCGGAAATAAATGGAAATTTCGGATTCGGATGTATGCGTCTTCCGATGCAAAACGAGAAAGTGGATTATGATGCGTTTTCAAAAATGGCGGATGCGTTTATCAATGCCGGCTTTAACTATTTTGATACCGCCCACGGATACTTGGGCGGACTGTCGGAAATCGCTATCGGAGATTGTGTGGCATCCCGGTACAGTCGTGACCGATTTCTTCTTACAAATAAATTGACAGATCCGTATTTTAACAAACAGGAAGATATTCGTCCGTTTTTTGAAAATCAGTTGAAATGGTGCAAGGTGGACTACTTTGACTTTTATCTCATGCATGCGCAGGATCGGAATAATTATGAAAAATTCAAACGTTGCAAGGCGTATGAAACTGCATATGAATTGAAGAAGGAAGGGCTGATTAAGCATTTGGGAATTTCCTTCCACGATAAAGCGGAAGTGTTAGACCGGATACTTAGCGAGCATCCGGAAGTCGAGGTTGTGCAGATTCAGTTTAACTATGTGGATTATGATGACGCTTCCGTGGAAAGTAAAAAGGTCTATGAAGTTTGTGAGAAACACAACAAACCGGTGCTTGTTATGGAGCCGGTAAAAGGTGGAAGCCTTGTAAATCTTCCGGAAAAAGCGGATGAGATTTTGCGTGCTTTAAACGGCGGCAGCAATGCAAGTTATGCAATTCGATTTGCGGCCAGTTTTAAAAATATGTCGGTGGTACTTTCTGGCATGAGCAACATGGAACAAATGGAAGACAACATTTCCGCAATGAGGGATTTTAAACCGCTGGATGAAAAAGAGATGGAAGCCATCCGGGAAGTGTGTGATATTTTTAAGGGCTTAAATCTGATTCCGTGTACTTCCTGTCGTTATTGTGTAGAAGAAAATGAGTGCCCCATGGGGATTCGTATTCCGGATATGTTTTCTTCTTTGAATGCACATGAGGCATTCCATAACTGGAATACGGAATTTTATTATAGTAACGTCCTTATCGGGGATGGACATGGAAAAGCATCGGACTGCATCAAATGCGGAAAATGCGAAAAAGTATGTCCGCAGCATTTGGAGATTCGAAATCTGCTTACCAAAGTTGCGGCGACATTTGAATCATAAAGGTGCCGGCGAAGACGGAAAATATATCTGGGTCGACTTTGAGCGAGTGGATGAAAGCAACGTTTCAAATTATCAATAATGAAAACTTTGAGGTGGGGAGCATGGAAGGCTCCTCACTTTTTGTTTCTCATAGGAAAGTGGTAAAAGAGATTTGTTTGTGATAGAATAGCACTGCTGACGAGTTGTCGTCGGTGTGTGCACCAAATGATATCTCAGCTAAGAGAGAAGTATTTGAAAAGCAGGTAATTAATATGAATCAAAAGAAAATTGTAAAGTTTGGGTGTGCGCTTTTGGCGGGCGCCCTTTTATTTGGAAGTGTCGCAATGACAAGCGTGACACCGATGGTTGTATTTGCCACGGAGGCAGAGGCCGCTGGGGGAACGGAGACGACTGCTCCGACTGAGGGAACGGACGCTTCTACAGAAACAACCACACCTGAGGTTGTTGCGCCTGCGGATTCTACGGCCACGGACGATGCTGCCAAAATGGAAGAAGAGTTAACAAATGCAGCGAATGCAGTAAGGGTAGCAATTGATGCAATTGGAGAAGTTACGGAGAATAGTGGAGCTGCAATTTCAAACGCGAGAAGTATGTATGATCAACTTCCGGAGGCTGCAAAATCAAGAGTTGTAAATTACGCGACATTGGAAAATGATGAGCTGGTTTACAAGCTTTTGGTGGAGGCGGCAAATCAGGCGGCGGCCGATGAAGAAACTGCAATAAACGGAGTAATTGATGCTATCAAAGCGATAGGTGATGTTAATTCCGGGAGTGGAGATGCGATTTCAAAAGCAAGATCTTTATATAATCAACTTTCCGATTCGGCAAAGGAAAAAATAAATAGTACCGAATATGTTTGGATGTTGGTGAGCGCGGAGGATGCTTATAAGAATCTTTCGACAGTGGTATCTGAAGAAGATGATGATGACGATATTTCCTATGCGAAAGAAGGAAATGTTACTCTTATGGGTACGGATGCATCTTATATTTTCATCGGTGATTCCCGTACCGTAGGTATGGCTCAGTATGTAAATACCAACCAGCATATCTGGTCTGCAAAGGTAGGAGCAGGTCTTTCCTGGATGAAATCCGATGGTGTTCCTGCAGTGGAAAACAAGATTACTTCCGGCTCCAATGTGGTCATTCTTATGGGAGTAAACGACTGTGGCAATACTTCCAATGAGAAGAAGTATGCTTCTTATATTAATGAAAAGGCAAAGGCCTGGGTTGCAAAGGGGGCAAATATTTACTATGTTTCCGTTAATCCAATCACTCGAGATTCTGTAGCAAACGGTAGCATCACAAATGCCAAGATTGAAGCATGGAATTCAGCGATTCAGGCGGATTTGACCGAGGATGTAACTTATATTGATACTTATACAAAATTAAAAGGTGAGCTTGTGGCAACCGATGGACTGCATTATACCAAGCGTGGTTGTCAGTTAATCTATAACGCCATTCTTGAGTTTGTGGAGGCGGATACGGTAGAAGCGGTAAACGAGGATGAAGTAGCAAAGCTTGCGGAGTTCCAGACAAAGATTTCTTCCGTTCAGCGCGATAGCGAAGAAGGAACGGTAACCATTTCGGTAACCGCACCGGAGGACATCAATAACGTTACCTATCAGGTAGAAGTTTACAATGAAACTGCTTCTGATTGGGAGGTGGTGATCGAATCCAAAATGACCACGATTTCCTTTGGGGTAGATGAGGGCGATGTAAAGATTCGTGCTCGTGCCATAAAAAAATATGAAACGGAAATTGCGGAAGGAAAGTGGTCTAACGTAGTTACCGTGGATGCAGAGGGCTCAGCCACCGGGGTGGAAGAAGAAAAAAGCGGTGGAGTGGTTGGCAAAATCATTATCGGTTTGCTGATTGCTGCATTCGTATTCTTTGCAGGATATTTTGTCCTTCGTAAAAAGGAAATTATAGGGGCAACGCCGCTGGACCATGTGTTTAACGGTGCGGCAAATCTTTTTGGCAAGAGAAACAAACGGACACATTAAGAAGAATTAATAGTTAGGAAGTAAGGATGAAGCAGAAAAACAGGGTGTATGGTTTGGATGGGCTTCGTGCCATAGCCATACTCGGAATTGTTTTTTATCATATGATCCCCAATGTACTGCCGGGAGGCTTCTTGGGTGTAACAGTCTTTTTCACCATTATGGGATATTTAATGATTTATTCTAGCTATGGTGAAGTAAGCTTGAGTTATGCGTTGGATTATTATAAGAAAAAGATAAGGCGTTTATATCCGCCTCTTCTTGTGATGCTTATCTTGGGTTTGATTGCGCTTTTTTTGTTGGTGCCAAATTACAGCAAGAGTTTGCTGCCTGAGATTTTAAGTATCTTGGGCGGATACAATAACTGGTGGCAAATTTCTCAGAACGCTTCTTATTTTGAAAGAATGCTGAACTCTTCCCCATTTACGCATCTTTGGTATATGGGACTTACCATCCAGTATTATTTGTTGTGGCCTTTTATTTATTGGCTGGCATATCTTGCTTACAGTGCTTGGAAAAAGCAGGGTCAAAAGAGACTTCGCTGGGTATTTTTGATTGCTTTGGCGGCACTCGGGATTTTCTCTGCAGTGGAGATGTCTCTTTTGTATGACCCCAAGGTGGACCCGTCACGTTTGTATTACGGAACAGATACACGAGCATTTTCGTTATTCCTCGGAATGTTTATCGGAGTGCTTCCCATTGCGCGATTGAGAGAAAAGATATCGCCGGTAGTGGCCCGATTGATTGCGGCTGCTATGATGGTTGCGGTTGTGGTGTCTTATGTCTTGGTACACGGAGAATCTCCCGAGAATTACCGCTATTTGATGCAGCTGGTATCTTTGGCATTTGGTATTTTAATGACCATGCTTTTGCTGGATCAAAAAGGATTGGGAAAATTGGCAGACATATGGCCGTTACGTATCATAGGTATTTTTTCTTATGATATCTATCTTGTGATGTATCCGGTAATTTATTTCGTTCAGAAAAAGCGAGGCGATATGTGGCCGGCGGTTTATGTGTTGTTGTGTGTGTTGCTGATTGCATTTTTTGCCATGGTGGTACACTATATCGGAAAGCTTGTATTCTGGTCTACCTTTCACTTTGGAAAAAGCAGAGTAACCAGATCCATCATACCGGTTACCATGCTGGTGTTGTGTTTGGTAATTACCGGAGCACAGTCTGTTATTTCAAAGGAACACGATACCGGAGATATGGATGTGCTAAAGGATGAACTTTCATCTACTGCCAACAACCTTGCGCTAATTAATGATAAGCAGATGAAAACGGAGCTTACGGCACAGCTTTCTTACATGAACTACATGCTGGAAAAAGAGACGTCTATTATAGGACTTGCTTCGGAAACCAGAATGGCCAGCGGTGCGGAAGAGGCCTCCAATCAATGGGAATCCTTACAGCTTGCAGCGCAGACGGAACTTAGTTCTTTTGAACAGACAAGAAATAATGTATCGGTTACCTGCTTGGGAGATTCGGTTATGCTTGGAGCAACAAGTGCGATTCAGGAGCAGGTGGCAGGAGCTTATGTCAGCGCTGCGGTAAGCCGTCAGATTGAAGCGGGGCCGGAAATTATTAACTCGTTGTCAGAACATGGAATTCTGGGAAATGTGGTGGTGGTTCATTTGGGAACAAACGGAGTGTCTTCTTTGCCAAAGTATCAGGCAATTGTAGACGCTATCGGCCCGGATCGTACCATATACTGGATTAATTGCAAGGGTGTTTCCTGGGCAAATGATGTAAATATCAATATTCAGGAAATCGTGGATACAAATGCCAACGTAAATCTAATCAGTTGGGTGGATTATTCCGAAGGACATCCGGAATACTTTTACAGTGATGGCATCCATTTGACCCCGGAGGGTCGGGTTGCATACGCGGAAATGATTAAGACAGCAATTGAAAACTAAGGAGTAAAATGAGTTTTTTCGAACGACATAAACCGATTATTACAATTTTAATTGCAATCATCCTTATAGCAGCCATTGGAGCGGTTTTTTATGCGCTCCATGAGCATGACGAGGAAGAGGATTTGGCTAGTGTAACCAAGGCGACAGAAAGTACCTTGGCGGATTTTTCCGAAGTAATAAAGACCGGAAATATCAAACTTGCGAAAAAGCATTGCAGCAAGGAAGGCGCCAATCAATTGGTATTGGATTCCTTAAACACGGAGGTGTTTAAAAAGACCCTTTTGGAAGGCCTCGGCATTACGGAAGACAACTTGTCCGATGAAAGCAAAGCATATCTTTCTTCTTTATTGGAGACTTTTAAGTCAAAGGTAGTAACAGATGTGACCTATGATATGTCCGCTTTGGAAGTTGAGAAAAAAACCGAAGAAGGCTTTGTGGTAACTCTTCCGGTTACCATTACAGGTTGCGGTTCTCTAAACGCCATTGATTTTTCGCCGGAGATGTCTTATGCCACTCACTCCATGCTGGATTATGCTATGGCAAATCAGGAAGCCTTGATGAATCATAACGATGCTTTCGGTTCTGAAGGGGTTCATGATGTATTGGCACAGCAGATTTATACCAATCTGTTTTCTGCCATGAGTACAAAGGCTGCGGCCTACGAACCGAGTGCAAGACAGTATAAGATTACGTTCTTGGTGGTGAAGGACGCAGATGGAAATTATTCTTCTGCCCAGATTGTGGGAGCAGAAGAAGTTCTGGAATAGAGATAATAAAAACGGCGAATACATTTTTAGCGTTCAATTATTGAAACTAAAGAGACCTCTCTACCCGCAGTGATATGACTTTTTACGGAGTTACATGTCGGGCAGCGATAGTCGTTTTCCTTTGACGGATGGTACTCGTGGCCGCAGGCATCGCAGACAGCGGTAACGGGAACATTTTTAATAACCAATGCAGAATCTTTAAGAGGCGTATTCGGAATGGATTCCGAGTACGCTTTTTCTAAAAGTTCGGGCAATGCACCTGTCATTTCCCCCACTTCAATCTCCACCGTTTTTACATTTTCAATTTTATTCTCCCTCACAGACTCCAGTGCCAGTCGAAGGATTTTTGAAATATAGCTTAATTCATGCATACATTTATTCTAAGGCAAACCCACATAAATAACAAATTAAATAATCGCCCTACTTTTGCCGGGAATTTATACATAGTTGTATAGACCGGAAATTATCCCCTGGTGGGGCATAATTATTTCTTTTATTTTAGCAGTTTGAGGTGTATAATAACCTTTGATTGTGATATTTTTCACAAAAGTGAAATGGAGGAGTAATTATGCAAGTAATACCATTTTTAATTATCTTCCCATTCGTGGTCTCACTCCTGATGTATGTAACCCGCGTGAATAAAGTTCGAAACGCAATTGCATATATCTCAGCAGTCATCATTATGATTGCAACCGGTGTGTTGTTTGCCACTTGGGGCATGGGAGGATTCAAAGAAATTTTGGTGTACCGGGAAACGGCACTTGTGGACCATGTAATTTTGGGTGCAGAGTGGGTGTTGATGCTTTTGGTCACCATTCTTTCATTCAAATATAAGAAATACTGGGTGAGTTTGTTGTCGATTCTTCCGACCCTTTTGCTTACCTGGTTTGAACTCTCCGGTGTATCGTTAAATGAGGGCGCCGGCCACATTCGTGTGGATCATCTTTCTATGTTGATGTGCCTGATTGTTGGTGTTATCGGCGGCCTTATTATTGTTTATGCCGTAGGTTATATGCACGGATATCATCATCACCATACCGATATTCCGGACAGAAGATATTATTTCTTTGCGCTTTTATTCTTATTCCTTGGCGCAATGTACGGATTTGTTCTTTCCGAGAATTTACTTTGGATAGACTTTTTCTGGGAACTTACCAGTATCTGTTCTTTCCTTTTGATTGGTTATACAAAAGAACCGATTGCGATTACAAATTGTTTCCGGGCTTTGTGGATGAACCTGCTCGGCGGATGTGCCCTTGCAATTGGTATTGTTTATCTTGGACTTACATCCGGAGAAGTTACCATGAGTGCGCTTGTGGATATGGGCGTTGCGGGAAAAACTTTAGCGGTTATTCCGGTAGCACTTATTGCATTTGCTGCACTTACCAAAGCGGCTCAGCTTCCGTTTAGTACATGGCTGATTGGTGCCATGGTTGCTCCGACGCCGTCTTCCGCATTGTTGCACTCTGCGACAATGGTTAAGGCAGGTATTTATGTTTTATTCCGTTTGTCACCTGCAATGCGCGGAACGACAACCGGTAGCATGATTGCGCTTGTGGGAGGCTTTACCTTCCTTGTAACTTCCATCATGGCAATCGCCCAGAGTGATGGAAAAAAAGTACTTGCGTTTTCAACGATTTCAAACCTTGGACTTATGGTTGCCTGTGCCGGCGTCGGTACAGAAGAAACCATCTGGGCCGGTGTATTTTTGATGCTTTTCCATGCGATTTCAAAATCCTTGCTGTTCCAGGATGTGGGTGCTACCGAAAATGCACTTCACTCCAGAGACATTGAGGATATGCATGGTTTGCTATACATTCTTCCGAGACTTGCGATTTTTATGTTTATCGGTATTGCAGGAATGTTCTTGGCTCCGTTTGGTATGCTTATTTCCAAGTGGGCAGCCCTTAAGGCATCTGTAGATGAGGGAAATATTATTCTGGTTATCTTCATCTGCTTCGGTTCCGCAACAACTTCCTTCTATTGGACCAAGTGGATGGGCAAGATTATTTCTGCCAGCCACTTAAAGGAAAAGACCTTTAAGGACATTACAAAGAAAAACGAGCTGATTTCTCTGGGAATCCACGCAGTGCTTATGGTTGCACTTTGTGTGCTCTTCCCGCTTTTATCAAAGATTTACGTTGTTCCGCTGATTAATGAAATGTTTGGCTCGGGAGAGAACGTACTTACCGATGCGATTTTGTACATGCTTGTAATTATTATCGTAATCGTCTTTGCTGTACCGGGTATCTCATACCTCTACAGTAAAAACATTAAAGTAAATACAAAACTTTCATACATGAACGGTGTAAATACCGGTGACAACCGGAAGTTTACGGACTCCATGGGTGAGGAAAAAACCCTTTGGCTTTCCAACTTCTACTTCCATAAAGTTATCGGTCAGAGAAAGCTTATGATTCCGTCACAGATTTTCTCACTTGCCGTAATCGTGATTATGATGTGTATGATTATAGGAGGTGTATTGGCATGATAAGTAAGGGAATTATTCTGGCAATCGCCTATGTTTTGCTGGCACCGTTTGTAGGAGGTTTTCTGGAGGGAGTCGACAGAAAAATTTCAGCCCGCATGCAGCGTCGTGTGGGACCCCCGGTACTGCAGCCGTTTTATGATGTGAAAAAGCTTTTAAATAAGCAGACCATTTCCGTTATGACGGCACAGACATTTTTACTGATGACCTATATGGTGCTTATGATTTTAACGGGAACCATGTTTTATTACGGAACAGATATTTTGATGTGCTTTTTCGTAATGTCTACGGGAGCAACATTTTTGTATTTTGCATCTGTGGTTACTTCTTCTCCGTATTCTTCCATCGGAGCGCAAAGAGAACTGATTCAGATGATGGCTTATGAGCCGGCGGTGCTTTTGACCTGTGTGGGATTTTATCTGGCTGCCGGAACATTCAATGTTTCCGAGATTGTATCAAATGAACACTTAAGCTACTTTTTACAGTTGCCCGGATTTCTGGTTGCATTTGTGTTTATCTTAACCATTAAGATGAGAAAGTCTCCTTTTGATATCAGTACTTCCCATCACGCGCATCAGGAGTTGATTAAGGGTGTGACCACAGAGATGGGTTCAAAGAACCTTGCTATTTTTCAAATTACGGAATGGTATGAAAATGTTTTCCTGATGGGTGTCATCGGATTGTTCTTCTATAAGAGCTATAATCCAAATACCATAATTGCAGCTGTTGTTGCGATTTTAATTATTTACTTTTTGGAAATTTTGATTGATAACACATCAGCTCGAATGAAATGGGCTGATATGTTGAAACTCAGCTGGGTAGTGACTCTGTTTTCTGCCGGCGTAAATTTAATTATTTTGATGGTGATTCGATAGGAGGTGAAGGAAAATGGCAAATATTAAAAAGTCCCCATGGGTCCTTCACTATGACGGATCTTCATGTAACGGATGTGATATCGAAGTGTTGGCTTGTCTGACTCCGGTATACGACGCGGAGCGTCTTGGTATTATCAATACCGGCGACCCGATGCAGGCGGATATTTTTTTGATTACCGGCGGTATCAATTCACAAAACGCTGCAACCGTAAAGCAGTTATACGATCAGATGCCACGTCCGAAGGTAGTTGTGGCAGTCGGCGTTTGTGCTTGCACCGGTGGCGTGTTTAAAGATTGCTATAACATCCAGGGTGGTGTGGATACAGTGATTCCGGTAGACGTTTATGTTCCGGGATGTGCAGCAAGACCCCAGGCGATTATCGATGGTATTGCACAGGGAATCGAAATCTTCCAGAAACGCTTGGATGAGCATCAGGAATTGAAGAAAAACAAAGGGGAGGTGTCCAAATGAGTGATGTAATCTCCACCAATGACATTTTGGAAGTCATTGATAAAAACATTTTACTGGATCGTGCCATGGAATTAAAAAAGAAGGGCTATCGCTTTTCTCAGGCACATGCGGCATATGTAGAGAAAAAGTTTGAACTGTCTTATTCTTTTTCCGATTATGATACATTGCAGCTGCATACGCTTCGTGTTGTGATAGATCCGGATGAAACGGTGATGTCCATCACAGAGATTATTCCTGCGGCAGTCTTTTATGAAAATGAAATGAAGGAGCTTTTTGGTGTCAAGATTCAGTTGATTTCCACTGACCTTCAGAACAAGCTGTATCGCATTAATGTAGAAACCCCGTTGGGACCAAAGAAGGAGGAAGCATAAATGGGAAAAAGAAGTGTGATTCCATATGGACCGCAGCACCCGGTGCTTCCGGAACCGATTCATTTGGATTTGGTGATTGAAGATGAAAGAGTCATCGAGGCGATTCCTTCCATCGGATTTATTCACAGAGGTTTGGAGTCTTTGGTTGATAAGCGTGACTTTAATCAGATGACCTACGTTATCGAGCGTACCTGCGGTATCTGCAGTTTTGGTCACGGAATGGGATATTGTGAAACGATTGAAAAGATTTTTGATGTGGAGATTCCGGACCGTGCAAAGTTTATACGTACCATTTTATTTGAAATGAGCCGTATCCATTCTCATCTTCTCTGGTTGGGACTGCTTGCAGACGGATTCGGTTTTGAAAACCTGTTTTACCAGTGCTGGAGAATCCGCGAAAAGATTCTTGATGTTTTGGAAATGGTAACCGGCGGACGTGTTATTTTTTCCATTAATACAGTGGGCGGCGTGTTAAAGGACTTAACCGACGAACATGCCAAAACCATTTTAACCGCCTTAGATGAAATCGAAGAAGAACTAAAGGTGATTAAAAAAACATTCTTTGAGGACTACAGTGTACTGTCCCGTTTAAAGGGTGTAGGTGTTCTTACAAAAGAGCAGATTAATGCTCTTGGGTCCGTGGGACCTTTTGCGAGAGCAAGCGGTATAAAAGCAGATATGAGAAAGCTTGGTTATGCGGCATATCCGCAGATTGATTTTGAACCGATTACATCCGAAGACGGAGATTCCTATGCGAGATGTTATGTTCGTATGATGGAGATTTTCCAGTCAATCGATATTATCAGACAGGCGATTGCCAAGCTTCCTTCCGAAAAGGATTTGGTTACACCGGTTAAGGGAAATCCGAATGGAGAAGCATTCGTCCGTTTGGAGCAGCCGCGAGGCGAAGCATTCTACTATGCAAAAGCAAACGGCACTCCGTTCTTGGAGCGCATGCGTGTTCGTACACCTACCTTTGCAAATATTGCAGGACTTTGTGAGATGCTTAAGAATACAGAACTTTCTGATGTTGGTCTTTTGGTACTTACCATTGACCCATGTATCAGTTGTACGGAACGTTAGGCGGAGGTGACAAAATGGGTATTATGAAATTTGCGCCTGAAGCGCTTAAGAATTTATTTAAACCTCCGGTTACCACTTCCTATCCGTTCAAACCGGCGGAGTATCAGGAGAGAACCCGAGGACATATCGAAATCAGTATTGATGATTGTATCGGATGTGGTATGTGTGTGCGTGCATGTCCCTGCGGAACTTTGTCTGTGGATAAAGCAGCAGGTACGTGGACAATCAACCGTTTTGACTGTATCGCATGTGGATTTTGCGTTGAAAAATGTCCGAAGAAATGTCTGTCTATGATAGCAGGCTATCAGACACCGGATGCTAAAAAAACATCCGTTACCTACACCAAATCCCCTGAGCAGTTGGAGAAAGAACGCATCGCCAGAGAAGAGGCGGCAAAGAAAGCTGCTGCAGCAAAGGCTGCCATGGAAGCAAAGAAAAAGGCAGAAGCCGAAGCGGCAAAAGAAGAATAAACAAAAGAAAAGGGACAGAGGGACAAATCTTTCTGTCCCCTTTTTTTCGGAGGAAGAGTGCTTGCAAAACAATGAGCAAAAGTCATTAAAACTACATGTGTATGGATTGGTGCAGGGGGTAGGATTCCGTCCTTATGTAGCGGAACTTTGCAAGAAACTTTCTGTTGCCGGATCGGTTCGAAATTCCGGTGGAATCGTAATAATCGAAGCTAGAGGCAAGGGGGAAGCTCTTGCTTGTTTGCGTGAAAAATTAGAAGAACTGGATGGAAAAAATCCGACATTACCCAGGGCCAGAGTGGACTTGATTGAGGAAGAGCCGTTTGAGACGTGCGCAGATGTATCTGAGGTGGATGAGGTCATGCCGAGCGAGGGTGCTATTGAAAGCCCTGTCGCGGAAATGCATCTTGTTGAAAGATCTGTAGGAGAGATGCGGATTGTAGAAAGTGATTCGTTTGAAGAATCGGTGCGTTTTCTTCCGCCGGATATTGCGACCTGTCCGCGTTGTGAAAAAGAACTGCTGGATCCATCTAATCGTCGCTTTCGTTATCCATTTATCAGCTGCTTTTCCTGTGGCCCACGATTTACCATTATGGATGCGGTGCCATATGACAGAGAACATACAACCATGAAGGCATTTTTGCTTTGTGAAGACTGCAAGTCTGACTATGAGGAATTCGGAAATCCGCGCCACTTTGCTCAGACAATTGCTTGTGAAAAATGCGGACCGAAGCTTATGGCCTATGAGCTTGCTCCGGCTGGACTGACTGCGCAGGATGAGACGGATGAACTTATATCGTCGAATTGCGGTGTGAAAAAAACAGCTGAAGGAGATGTAGCGTTTGCCCGTGCGGTGGAGGTTTTAAAATCCGGCGGAGTAGTGGCAGTAAAAGACATAGGTGGTTATCACATGGCCTTTGATCCCTATAACGAGGAAACCGCGCAACGCTTGCGTGCCCTAAAGCATCGTGAGCGAAAACCCTTTGCGGTTATGTTTCCGGATGTGGATAGCATTCGAAATATGTGCGAGGTGAGTGGAAATGAAGAGGAACTTCTTACAAGTGATGCACGACCGATTGTGTTGTTGCGTAAACGGGATTTGATAGTGCAAAACGAATCCGCTGATGATACGAGTGCAGGTGGTAGTGACTGCGGCACCGGCGAAATGCGAAGGGAGTTTGCTCCCGGTGTTTGTGGTGCTTCTGACAATATCGGCGCTATGTTGCCATGTAATCCGCTACAGATTCTTTTGTTAAAAGAGTGCGGTCCCCTTGTAATGACCAGCGCCAATCGCGGTGGCGAACCCATGATTATCGACGATGATAAGATGTGCGAGATGTTGAAAACGTCGCGCGAAAAAGATGGAAGCGTGGACAACGACGGGATTGATTTGGTTTTGGCAAATGACCGCGAGATTTTGCAAGGCTTGGACGATTCCGTATGTCAGGTTTTCCAAAATAAAGTGCAGTTCATTCGTCGTGCCAGAGGCTATGTGCCGACACCGATTATTATGAACCGAGAGTTAAAAGAAGAGACGTTTGCTGCAGGCGGAGATTTAAAAAATGTGTTTGCTTTTGGAAAGAAACGCTTCGCGTATCTCAGTGGTCACTATGGTGACTTAGAAGAATATGCAGCGTATCTTGCGATGCAAAATGGCGTGAAGCATTTCAAAGATTTATTTGGATTCCACGAGGAGCAGATCGTCTATGACATGCACCCAAGTTTTGCTTCATCAAAATATGCGAAGGAATTAATCAATTCAAATAATGAATCAATTGATAGTGCTAATATAGTTGGCACTGAAGTCCAACATCACCATGCTCACGTGGCATCTGTTATAGCAGAACATGGCCTAGAAGGAAAAGTCCTTGGCGTTGCCTTCGACGGCACAGGCTACGGAACTGATGGAACCATCTGGGGCGGGGAATTCTTACTTTGCGAGACAACTCGAGATGAAGCGACAGGAAAATACAATCATCGCATGAAACGCGTCGGTCACTTAAAATCCGTTGAGATGACAGGTGGCGATGCTATGGCAAAGAATGCCGATATCCCTGCTGCATGCTACCTCCATGAAGTGGGTGAAAAGTATGGGGATGCGGTCGTTCTATCCGCATTGGATAACCACATCAACACTGTAAAGAATTCTTCTGCCGGACGTCTCTTTGATGCAGTAGCAGCAGTGTTGGATCTGTGCCATGAAAATTCTTACGAGGGTGAGTGCCCGAATGTATTGCAAACGGCAGCAGAACGTTTTGAGGGTGAATTACATATGAAGATAGAGTTGCCGATCCGTATTGTTGATGGAAAGCATATAGCAGATACACCATACTTAATCAAAGAAATCCTGCGAGAGAAGCAAAACGGAATACCGGTCGAAGAATTGGCTTATGCGTTTCATGTATCACTTGCAGAAGCGACTTCCAAAATCATACAGGAAGTATGCACGAGAGAAAATGTGACGCAAGTAGCACTTTCCGGTGGAACATTTTATAACCGACTTTTACTAGGCGAAGTGTTTAAGAAATTAGAAAAAACAGATACAAAACTATACATCAACGAACAGGTTCCAGCCGGTGACGGTGGCCTTGCGCTCGGTCAGCTATTCTTGACTTTATAGATACGGATGATATCAAACCTCATTTGTATTATAATGTGTATCAGTGATTTGATTTTAGGAGAGAAAAAATGTGCGTAGCATTGCCAGGAACAATTAAAGAAATAAACGATGGTTTTGCAGTGGTGGACTTCTCCGGAAACACCGTAAATGCAGCGACGGGATTGGTTGATGTAGCTGTTGGCGACAAGGTGTTGGTTCATGCAGGTTGCATCATTCAAAAGGTGCAAAAGGAAGAAGCCGAGGAACTGGAAGAATTGTTTTCTGTTTTGACGGCACCGGAGAACTAGCATGGCAGAACTGAAAGATTACATCGAATATTTAAAAGAATATAACGGCGACGACGTCACCTTTATGGAGGTTTGCGGAAGCCACACGGCAGCCATTGCAAAGTCCGGTATTACCGGTGTGATTTCTCCGAAGATTCATTTGGTGTCCGGCCCGGGCTGCCCGGTTTGTGTGAGCCCTTCCGGTTATGTGGATCGTTTGATTGAGCTGTCGTTAACGCTCAATACAACCGTTGCGACCTTTGGAGATTTGCTTCGCATTCCCGGGTCAAAGGTAAGCTTAAATGAGGCAAAAGGTCGTGGTGCGTCGGTGGAAATGGTTTATTCTCCCATGGATGTGATTGCACTTGCAAAGGAGCATCCGGAGCAGACCTATGTGTTTGGTGCGGTTGGATTTGAAACAACGGTGCCTGTATATACGGTTATGTTGGACCGTGTGATCGAGGAAAAGTTGAATAATGTAAAAATCCTTACTGCCTTAAAAGTCATGCCGCCCGCACTGAAATTTTTGTGTGAAAACGGCGCAAAGATTGATGGCTTTATTGCTCCCGGACATGTTAGTGTCATAACCGGAAGCAAAGTGTTTGAATCTCTTTCAAAAGAGTATCACGTTCCAATCGCAGTGACCGGTTTTTCTCCGAAAGAACTTGTGATGGGAATCTACGGACTTCTTCGTATGTGGGAAAACCGTGGGCAGTCAGAAGCGGATGATACAGCAATGGTTGGAAATTACTATACCTCTGTTGTAACCGATGAGGGAAACAAAAAAGCCATTTCCAATATCGAAAAGTATTTTGAACCAAAGGCAGCGGTATGGCGCGGACTTGGAGAACTTCCGAACTCCGGGTTGTATCTTCGAGAAGAATATAAAAAATACGATGCCGGAAGCTTCGGCTTGGACGATGATGAAAAGATTAATAAGGCCTGCCGATGCAGTGATGTTTTGATGGGAAAGATTTCATCAAGGGAATGTCCGCTCTTTGGCAAGGTATGTACCCCGACGAATCCCCAAGGAGCTTGCATGGTGTCCTCGGAAGGAAGTTGCCATCAAAAGTATGTGATGAATGCGTAGGGAAGGTACCAAAAGATAAATAGAAAAGAAATCTCAGGAAGATTACAAAAAAGGGGATAAGAAAAGAGAAAAACAATGATAATTACAATGGCACACGGAAGTGGTGGAGCATCCACTTCTGAGTTGATTGATGAAATATTTATAAAAGAATTCGGCACACCGGATCAGAAAAAGGAACTGGAAGATGCAGCGGTGGTAGAGGGCTCAAGTCGACTTGCAATGACAACCGATAGTTTCGTGGTAACTCCATTGGAATTCCCGGGCGGAGATATCGGAAGGCTCGCTGTTTGCGGAACCGTAAACGATCTTTTGATGCGCGGAGCCATACCGAAGTATTTGACTTGCGGCTACGTGTTGGAGGAAGGCCTGGATAGCAAAGTCTTAGAACGTATCGTCCATTCTATGGCTGAAACCGCCAAAGAAGCCGGTGTGAAAATTGTAGCCGGTGACACAAAAGTTGTGGAAGGAAACGGTGGACTTATTATTAACACCGCCGGTGTTGGATTTGTCCCGGAAGAGTTAGAGATTTCTTCTGTAAAAATCCAGCCGGGAGATGCGGTCATCGTATCCGGAAATCTTGGCGATCATCATGCTACGATATTGTCTCAGCGCATGAACATTAAAAACAATATTAAAAGCGATAATGCACCGCTTGTGGACATCGTAAAAAATCTGATATGCCCGGACGGAACCAACACAGACAACACGGCAGACGCAGAGGAAAGATTAAACCCATACGACGTCCACTGCCTTCGCGATGTGACCCGTGGCGGACTTGCCACTGTATTAAAAGAACTGGCAGAAAGTTCTAACGTGCAGATCACACTGAAAGAGGAAGACTTGCCGGTATCTGACGAGGTGAGAGATTTCTACGGACTCCTTGGTCTGGATCCTCTTTACATGGGGAACGAAGGAAAACTGGTTTGCTTTGTCCCAAAAGAAAATGCAGACGAAATCGTAAATCGGATGTGTAAAAGCAAATACGGCGAACGTGCCACTATTATTGGTTACGTCTCTGATGAAACCCCGGGAGAAGTGTTTGTGGAAACCTCCATCGGTGGTCTCCGTCGCCTGGATGTTTTACAAGGAGAAGGACTCCCAAGAATTTGTTAGTGAGAAAGATAATTAAAAAATAACAAGGAGACAAATGAAGATGCGGATTGCATGGCAAAAGAATTTTTGGTAATTGAAGAAAATGTAATATTGACAGGTAATTTTGGGAGGAGTATAACGAAATTGTGCGTTGCGCACTATTTTTTTCGCAAGGAGGAGTAGTAATGAAAGCGAAATTTATGAAAAAAGTTGTAGCTGCTGCTATGGCTTTGGGAATGCTGGAAGGAAGCATTCTCGGAAACAGTATTTCTGTTAAGGCAGCAAGTCCGGCAGAAATGGGAAAGATTTCTTATGAACAGATGCAAGAGGCTATGAATACCGTGTCTTTTGAAAGAGGAGAAGAAAATCTTAGCAATGTTGATAAGGCTCCATATGAAGCACTTCTCAATGATTTACTTGGTGTTACACAGGCAAAGGTAGCCGGAAGAACTTTGGCTGAATGGAACTTTTTAGATGTTCTTGAGTTTGTAGAAGTGAGAGTGCCAAATCTTACTAAGGACTCTAATGAGTGCATTTCTCCGAATGGACGCTGGACAGGTTATTTTTTCCCACAGGGAGATGGCGTTCAATCTGTTTCAGTAGATAGTGACAGCTATTATGCATACGCTTATCGTGATGATAATTATGGAACAACCAGTGTTAGTTTTTGGTCAGCAACACCTATCGTTTTAGGTAAATTGTCAAAATTATCTGCGTTAAGCACCATTAATGGTACAAGTTTCAGTGATTTCTTTGTTGAAGGTGATTCTAAAACGATAACGTTTACTGATAATTCTTACCTATTTTTATCCAGTGAGTCAGAATATGATGGAAAATATATTTACTATTATATTCCGGACGTAGGTTCTGTTTCTTTGTACTATTCACAAGGCAATCTTATGAATATTGGATTTAGCCGTTTAGATGGTGCTACACTTCCCGCTGGTGTAAGCACAGAAGAGACACCGGGTGCTATGTATCGTATGTTTAATCCGTTCTCCGGTGAACATTTCTACACCGGTTCTACTGTAGAAAGAAGTGTACTGCTTGCTGATCAGTGGAACTATGAAGGTATTGCATGGATTGCACCGACTTCAAGTAACACCCCGGTATATCGTTTGTACAATCCTGCATCAGGTGCACATCACTACACATCTGACGCCGGTGAAAAAGAAGAGTTGATTAATAATCAGGGATGGAACTACGAAGGAATCGGCTGGTATTCCGATGATAATAAGACCACACCGATGTATCGTTTGTACGATCCGACAGGTACAGGTGCTGCTGAAGTAAGAGCACATCACTATACCGCAAATCCGGAAGAAAAAGATTTATTAACTACTCAGGGATGGGTATACGAAGGAATCAGCTGGTACGGAAAATAAAAAATGTTCTCCTAGTAGGGACAAGGGGCTAGACCTCTTGTCCCTTTTTTTGCGCGCAATGGGCGCTCTAGCGGTTGATAGTCCCGACTACGCGTAAGCAGCGACGGAAAATGTATAAAAATAACAAGAGATTAGCCGACTTTAGGCTAATCTCTTGTTAAATAGAAAACTTCATTATTAGATGCGGTGTCCAGATTATCCTCTTTAAAACAAAGCTTAGATTTCAAAAATCTTTGCAAACTCAGCAAGTGCGCCGTCAGTCTCATGCGCAAGCACCTTCTTTGCAAGCACCTTTCCAAGCTGAACGCCTTCCTGATCGAAGGAGTTTAAGTTCCATACAAATCCCTGGAACATAACTTTGTTTTCAAAGTGAGCAAGAAGTGCACCAAGTGTCTTCGGTGTAAGTTTGTCACCGATGATGATAGAAGAAGGACGGTTTCCGTCAAATTCTTTGTTCTTGTTTTCATCTTTCTTTCCGCAAGCAAATGCAACAATCTGTGCAACTACGTTTGCGTTTAACTTCTTCTGTGAAGTGCTTCCTTCGATGACTACATCATTTTCATACTGGCTGTTCTTAAATCCAACAAACTGAAGCGGAACAATATCGGTTCCCTGATGTAATAACTGATAGAAGGAATGCTGTCCGTTGGTTCCCGGTTCACCAAAGATTACCGGTCCGGTCAAGTAGTTTACCGGTTCGCCAAAGCGGTTTACGCTCTTTCCGTTTGATTCCATATCCATCTGCTGTAAGTGAGCAGGGAAGCGGCTAAGTGCCTGTGAGTAAGGTAAAACTGCTGTAGCAGGATAGCCAAGCATATTTCTTTCGTAAACACCGATTAAAGCATCGATGAGTGCCGGATTTTTCATAATGTCTTTATTTTTTGCAAGAGCATCTTCTTCAGCAGCACCGTCTAAGAACTCAGCAAATACTTCCGGTCCGAAAGCAAGGGATAAAACTGCACCACCAACGCCGGATGTAGAAGAGTAACGTCCGCCGATGTAATCATCCATAAAGAATGCTTCCAAATAGTCATCGCTCTTTGCAAGCGGAGAAGTTTCGGATGTAACTGCAATCATGTGCTTTGCAGGATCCAAGCCTTCTTTTTTCAATGCATCCATAACGAAAGACTGGTTGGTCAATGTCTCAAGTGTGGTACCTGATTTGGAAACCAAAATAAATAAAGAATGAGCAAGATCGATTTTCTTTAATACACAAGAAGCATCGTCCGGATCAACGTTTGATATAAACTGAGCTTCCATCTTAAACTTGCCGTTGGTCTTTGCCCAACCTTCCAAAGCAAGATACATGGCACGAGGACCGAGGTCACTTCCGCCGATACCAATCTGAACAACAGTGGTAAATTTCTCGCCGGCAGCGTTTGAAATCTCACCGGAATGTACTTTGTTTGCAAAGTCAGCAATGCGCTTCTGCTCGTTAATGTAGAACTCGCGCTTGTTTACACCGTCAGCTATAACGTCATTTCCAAGCTGACCACGAGTTAACTGGTGAAGTACCAAACGATTCTCGCCGGTGTTAATCACTGCACCATTATATAATTCTTCGTACTTGCCAATGCATTCTGCCTCGTCGGCTAATTCCTGAAGTAAACCTAAAATCTCGTCATTTACTTCTTTTGCAGCAAAGTTAAAGTGCATGCCACAAGCCATAGGAACGCTGTAGTTTTTCACACGTTCTGCACCCTCTGAACCTGCCATAACTTTGGAAAGCTCAACGCATTCGCAGTCCTGAAGTTTTTTGTAAGAATTTAAACTGTCAAAGTTTTTCCAATTTGCCATAAAAAATCCTCCTGACGTTTATCTATTTGAAATTGTACTTTTAAAGTCTTGCGTTCACATTATAAACGTTTTTGGGTGGCTTGTCATTGAAAAAACACGATTTTTCGAGTAAACTGTAGGAATCATGACAATATTAAATTTGAATCTAAACGATCCGCTGATGAAAGCCCTAAAGGCCGTAAATTCCATCGGTGGAAAATCATTAACAGAAGAGGATTTAAAACGCCAGCGTTCCTCTATGGAACTTGCGGGTCGTCTTGCTGCGCCTTCGGACGACGTGACGGTGACGCCCTTTACCTTCGGTGAAGGAAAAGGTGCCCTACCCTGTGAGTGGGTAAAGCCTGAGTTGGCGCATAATCCGAAGTATATTATTTTGTACGCCCACGGCGGGGGATATACCTGCGGGGGCCTTTCTTACGCAAGAATCTTGGCAGCAAAGTTGGCTACGGCCACCGGCTTTTCTGTCGTTAGTTTTGAATATCGTTTGGCACCGGAGCATACCTATCCGGCGCAACTTAATGATTGCGAAAGTGTCTGGGAGTATCTAAAGAAAAAAGGATACAAAGAAAACCAAATCATTTTGGCAGGGGATTCTGCCGGCGGAAACCTGGTGCTTTGTTTAACTCAAAAGCTTTTGGGAAAAAAGGAAAAGACGCCAAGAATGCTGCTGCTTTTCAGTCCCTGGACGGATATGACCGCAACGGCAAAGTCTTATGAAAAGTACGAAGGAAAAGATCCGATTTTAAATAAGGAATTTATCTTAGGCGTCAGAGACGCATACGCAGGAGTGAGAGAAAAATCGACAGAGACAGGCGATGAAGCAGACGAAGCTATCGATTTTTCTGACCCGAGGTTTAGCCCGTTATTTGGCAAACTTGAAGGCTTTCCTACCACCTACATTCAGGTTGGAAAAAACGAAGTCTTATACGATGATTCCACCGGCCTTTATAAAAAATTAAAAAAGGCCGGAGCAAACGCGGAACTTGATGTGGAACAGGACGGGTGGCATGTGTATCAGCAGATGCCGCTTCCGGTAGCACATCGGGCTATGAAGCGATTGGCAAAATTTGTATCAAATGAAATCTGGGGACAAGGGGTCTGACCCCCTGTCTCAGAAGGAGTAATTATGGGAAGAGAAAACTGGTATCAAGTAGATAACGTTGCAAAAGTATTTTTGGCGACTGCAGCAAAAAGAGATACCCGAACTTTAAGAGTAAGCTGTTACTTAAAAGAAGAGATTGTCCCGGAACTTTTACAGGAAGCAGTGGAAAACGCCATTCAGGTACGCCCGCAGTTTCAGGTTCGCATTCGCCGAGGGATTTTTTGGCACTACATGGAAGATACGGATATTCAACCGGTAGTAACGGAAGAACATGACAGGGTTTGTCCTATCCTTTATGTGCCGGGACGAGCAATGCTTCACTATCGCGTGACCTATTTCGGAAATCGCATCAACCTGGATTTGTTCCATGCTATTTCCGACGGAACCGGTGCCCTGGAGTTTTTAAATATCATCGTATCGGAATATCTCCAGTTAAAGCATCCAGACGATTTGGAAGAGTTGATGATTCATTCCGGCGCCAGTGAGGATGAATTAAATCAGGACAGTTACAAGCAGTTTTTCGGTAGTATGGGATTAAAGGGAAGCGGTTTAAAAAAGTCTTACCATCCAAGCGGATTAAAGCTACCTTATGATCAGTTGCAATTTTTTGAAGTGCATGTGAATACGGCGGATCTTTTGCCAAAGGCAAAGGAACTTGGCGTGTCTTTGACCAGCTATATCGGAGCCCGCTATATGCTTGCCATAAAAGAGGATATGCCGCCGCGTAAAGCAAAGACGCCCATTACGGTTTCTTTGCCGGTAAATTTAAGAAACTATTATCCGTCTCAGACTTCCAGAAACTTCTTTAATAATGTAAATGTATCTCATACCTTTACGGAAGAGATTTCTCTGGAGGATTTGGCTAAGGAATTTGACGAGCAGTTAAAAACCAATCTAAACGAAGAAAACATCAAAAAGCAGATGGATAATTTCGAAACAATGGAATATGTTGCGCCGGTTCGTGCCGTGCCATTATTTATCAAGCAGCTTGTGGTGCGTTACGGATCCAAGAAAAATGACGAGAAAGTGTCTCTTGTTCTTTCCAACTTAGGCGTGCAAAAGCCTCCGGCTGAGATTGCAAAGTACATTGAAAACTACAGTGCCTTTTGCTCTTCGGCAAATCTGTTTTCCACCATGTCCAGCTTTGACGGAGAACTAACTCTGGGAATCACATCTCCTTATGCAAATACCCGCGTTGTAAAAAGTTTTGTACGTGAGCTTACGGCAGAGGGCCTGCAAGTGAGAGTCAACGCAACGGAGGTGGTTCGATAATGAAAAAATGTCCTTATTGTAAAATAGAGGTGGGCGGAAATCTAAAGAAATGCCCTCTTTGTCAAAGTAAACTAAGCGGTTCGGAAGAGGCAGCCGTATTTCCGAGACAGACAATCCTTCAGATTCAGTCTTTCTTTTATAAACTGCAGTCTTTTATTGTTTGGACACTTATAATTGTAGCTTTGGGATTGGATTTTTTGTTTGACCTCAAACCTTTCCCGGGATTTGCCTTTCATTGGAGTCTGATTCTTTTAATGTGGATGATGGCCTTTGAGTTTGGAATCATGAGGTTGTTTAAAAAAGGATTTTCCTCATCGAGAATTCTTACGATCTTTGTCATGATCGTTCTTATTATGATTTGTATAACCGCGTACTATTTTCGAATACTGCCCTATGTTTTGGACTGGGTGGCGCCGATTGTGTTGATTGGAACCATGACTGCAAATTTTGTTTTGGCAATGATTGATAAAAGCGGTAATTCTATGGTATATTTGCTATCGAACGTTTTAGTAGGTGTACTGCCTTATATAAGTCTGTATTTGTTGGGCAGAGATTGCCCCATGGCTTGGGTGGTAGCTCTTATGGTAAGCGTGATTTTCTTCGTGGGCGCCATTATTTTTAAGGGCCGCGAAGTGGTCAGTGAGATTCAACGAAGATTGAATATGTAGAGGAAAAGAAAGTGAAAAAATGGATTTTTGGCCTTGGTGCCGCAGTACTTGTGATTGCAGTTGGTTGTACCGGAGTGGTACTTCACGCACGCAACAATTTTAAAGTTCAGATTACCGTTGACGGAGAGGACTACAGCGATAAATCCGAGGCTGCACTTAAAAAAGCATTAAAGGAAAAATATGCTTGGAATTTTACCATTACAAAGGACGATGCTTCTTATGAAGTGGAAGATTTGATTTCTCCGGAAATCGATGATGTGGTGGATACCGTATTTGCTTCTATAGAAGAGGCGCGAAGCGAGTGGGACAAGCAGCCGTTTCTGAAACGATTAAATCCCGATGAGGATATGGAGACCATCGCTTCCGTAAGTGCGAATGTGGAGATTTCCGATGCTGCCGAAAAGGCAATGGAGATTGCAAAGGCACTTCCATCCGATTGGAGTGACGAGGCAGAGGATTGTATTATTACCGGATTTGATTCCGCAAGCAGAAGCTTTATTATTTCTGACGGAAAAGATGGCTATGAAGTAGATAAGGAAAAAACCGCAGAAGCAATTGAAAAAGTATTTGCGGAAAAGAACTTTAATACGTCCATCCCTGTTGTGATGTCAGAAAATGCATCCAATGTACAAAAAAGTGATTATAAAGTCATCGGAACCTTTACTACACATACCACGGCAAGTGCACCGAGAAATACCAATGTACGTCTTGCCTGTGAGGCAATCGACGGAACGATTTTGCAGCCGGGAGAACAGTTTTCTTACAACGGCGTTGTCGGAAAGCGTACACCGGAAAAAGGATATCAGCAGGCTCCTGCTTACAATGCAGGTGAAACCGTTATGGAATACGGCGGCGGAGTATGTCAGGTTTCTACCACTTTGTATAACGCATGCGTAGCCGCAAACTTTGATTATGACGATCGTACGGGACATACATTTAAACCTACCTATGTAACACCGGGACAGGATGCCACCGTAAGTTTTGATAAACCTGATTTTAAGTTTACCAATAATACGGATAAGCCTATCGGTATCAAAATGCATTATGAAAATCGTACCGTTACCGCGGAGATTTTCGGTGTACCAACCTTGGAGGAAGGTGTTACCAGATACCTTCGCTCCGTATGTACAGAGACTCTTCCTGCACCGGCTGTTCAGTACATTGAGGATCCGACACTTGAATTGGGTGCTCAGGTAGTGGAAGACGGAGGTTCTACCGGAAGTGTATGGCTTACCTATGTGGTAATGGAAAAAGACGGACAGGTAATCTCCGATGAATTTTTACATCGTACAAAATACCGTGGACATACTCCGGTGATTCGCGTAAACACCGGCGGTGTAGGAATGCCGGCTGCAGAACCGGCACCGGCAGAGGCTGCTCCTGCACCTGTAGAAGTGCCTGCAGAAGCGCCTGTAGAAGCTGCACCTGCGGAGACAGCACCTGTTGTGGAGACTCCTGCAATCTAAGGAGACAGGGAAAATATGTATATGTTGGTTGGCCTGGGAAACCCGGGACTAAAGTATCGTCACACCAGACACAATGCCGGATTTGACTGCATTGATGTGATTGCAAAATCCTGTGGTGTGGCCATAAAGAAAAAAGAAAAAAACGGAATTACCGGAGTGGGAACCGTTGCCGGTGAAAAGGTGTTGTTTGTAAAGCCTCAGACCTTTATGAATAACTCAGGAGAATGTGTAGGCGCTTTAGCAAACTTTTATAAAATCCCGCCGGAAAACATCATTGTAATCAGTGATGACATGGAATTGGAATGTGGTCGTATTCGGATTCGCCGAAAAGGATCTGCAGGTGGCCATAACGGATTAAAAAGTCTGATTGCGCATTTAAAAAGCGAGAATTTTCTCCGTTTACGAATTGGAGTCGGACGTCCCGCACCCGGAGACGATGTAATTACACACGTTTTGGGAAGACCCATAAAAAGTGATCGGGTTTTAATGGAGTCCGCATTCGATGATGCGGTAGGCGCAGCGGCATATATGATTTCCGGCGATGTGGATCAGGCTATGAATCGATATAATTAATTGATACAACTAATCTATACAATTAAATATGTTCAATAAAAAATCCATTTAATACTTTTATGAAAACATTTTTAGACCCTTTAAACTCTCTTTCCGAAATAGTGAGTCTAAAGGAAGGATTGCAAAAAAAGCATAAATTATACGGCCTTACGGGCTGCATTGAGGCAGGCATCTCTCACCTCATCTTTGGTATCGGCGAGGACTACCCCTGGAAACTGGTGGTATGTTCCGACGATGCAAGAGCAAAGGAATTGTGGGAGGAGTATGCCTTTTTTTGCGATGACGGCGTTTATTTTCCTGCCAAGGATTTATTGTTTTACCAGTCGGACATCCACGGAAATGCCCTGGAAAAAGACAGGATTCTTGCTCTAACAAAAATCGTTACGGAAGACAAATGCACCATCTTTACCACCATAGATGCACTGATGAACCGCCAGCCTTCCATGACTGCTTTTTTGGAAAATATTATCCATTTAAAAGCAGGCGCGGAATTAAATTTAACTTGGATGGGAAAAAAGTTGTCCGAACTTGGATTTGAACACGTAACCCAGGTGGAAGGCCCCGGAGAATTCAGTATTCGCGGTGGAATCTTAGATGTGTATTCCATGCAGGAGGAGAACCCGCTGCGTGTGGAGTTGTGGGGAGATGAAATTGATTCTCTCCGCTTTTTTGATGTGGTAAGTCAAAAGTCTTTGGAGCCTGTGGAAGAAGCCACCATCTATCCTGCCACGGAACTTATCGTATCCGAAGAGGAAATTGACGAGGGCTTAGAGCGTATTGAAAAAGAATTCAAAACCACCTATAAGGCGCTAAGAGACGACATGAAAACCGAGGAATCCTTTGCCTTAAAGACCCACGTAGAAGCCCTAACCGATGCTCGCGACACAGAACTTTTTCTTCAGGAGATGGAAAATCATCTTCCTTATTTTGCTGCCAATACCTTTAGTTTGATTCAGGAACTTCCCGAGGACACTTTGGTATTTGTGGAGGAACCGGCGCATGTGGAGGCCAGAGGAAAAGAGGTTTACGAGGAGTTTGTTTCCGGTATGGAGCGACGCATCGCTTCCGGACAGGCCTTGTCCCGTCAAAAGGAAATGCTGATTTCCCCGGATGAGATAAGAAAGCTAATCTCCGCTCATGCAGGAGTTCTATTTAGTGCTTTGGATGCGCCAAAAAGCGGGTTTAAACCGGCAACTCACTTTTATCTTCATACCACATCCATTACCGCATATCAGAACAACTTTGCCCTTTTGGTGAAGGAATTAAAAGAGTACAAAAAGAAAAACTATAGCGTCGTTCTGATGTCTGCGTCTCGCACCCGTGCCAAACGTTTGGCCGGGGAATTGATGGAAGAGGGCTTAAATGCCTTTTATTCCGAAAACTACGGAGAGCCTTTGCCGAAGCAAATGGTGCTTTGTACGGTAGGACCTTTGCAGCATGGGATTGAATACAGCGAATGTCAGTTTGCCATCATTGCGGAAAATGATTTGTTCGGTGCTCAGCGAAAGAAACGTCGCCGGAAAAAATACAAAGGTGATATCGCTATAAACGGATTCTCCGACTTAAACATCGGAGACTACATCGTTCACGAGAACCACGGCCTTGGAATCTATCAGGGTATGGAAAAAATCGAGGTGGACCATGTACAAAAAGATTATTTAAAGATTGCCTATGCCAAGGGAAGCAATCTCTACATCCCCGCTACGCAGTTGGATTTGTTGTCAAAGTACGGAACCGTGGGGGATAAAAAACCAAAGCTTAACACCTTAGGTGGCGTAGAGTGGAAAAACACAAAGTCCAAGGTAAAAACCGCGGTGGGTGCCGTGGCAAAAGATTTGGTGGAACTTTATGCCCTTCGCCAGCAGGACAACGGTTTTGTTTACGGCGAGGATACGGTGTGGCAGCAGGAGTTTGAAGAAAGCTTTCCTTATGAGGAGACGGAAGGCCAGTTAGAAGCGATTTCGGATGTGAAACGGGACATGATGTCTTCAAAAATCATGGATCGTCTGATCTGCGGAGACGTGGGTTACGGAAAAACCGAGATTGCCATTCGTGCCGCTTTTAAGGCTGTGCAGGAAGGAAAACAAGTGGTGTACCTTTGCCCGACCACGATTTTGGCACAACAGCATTACACTAATTTCTGCAACCGAATGAAAGCCTATCCGATTAATATCGAGATGCTGTCCCGATTCCGTACTACGGCGCAAAACAAAGAGACGGTAAAGAAGTTAAAAAAAGGTGAGGTGGATATCGTCATCGGTACCCATCGTGTGCTTTCCAAGGACGTATCTTATAAGGATTTGGGACTTTTGATTATCGATGAGGAGCAACGCTTTGGAGTTACACATAAAGAAAAAATAAAGCAGATGAAAAAGAATGTGGATGTGCTTTCCCTTTCCGCAACCCCGATTCCAAGAACTCTGCATATGAGTTTAATCGGAATCCGCGATATGTCGGTTTTGGATGAGGCGCCTTTGGAGCGTATGCCCATTCAGACCTTTGTCTTTGAGCAAAATGATGAGATGGTGCGAGAAGCCATCGAGCGCGAACTGGCTCGTGGCGGTCAGGTGTATTATGTCATCAATCGTGTGCGTCAGATTGCGGATGTGGCAGCAAAAATCCGGACCTTGGTGCCGGATGCGGAAGTGGCCTATGCTCACGGACAGATGACAGAGTCCCGTCTTGAGGATATCATGCAGTCTTTTATGAACAAAGAAATTGATGTGCTGGTAGCCACCACCATTATTGAAATCGGACTGGATATTTCCAATGTAAACACTATTATTATTCACGATGCGGATCAGTTGGGACTTTCTCAACTTTACCAGCTTCGCGGTCGCGTGGGCCGATCCAACCGAAGAGCTTATGCCTTTCTTATGTACAAGCGTGACAAGGTCTTAAAAGAAGTGGCGGAGAAAAGACTTGCTGCCATCCGTGAGTTTACGGACCTTGGAAGCGGCTTCAAGATTGCCATGCGAGACTTGGAAATCCGCGGTGCTGGAAATCTTTTAGGGGAAGAACAACACGGCCATATGGCTGCGGTGGGCTATGACCTTTATTGCAAGATGCTTTCCGAAGCGGTAAATACAGAAAAGGGAATTGAAACTGCCGGAGATTTTACAACCTCCATCGATTTGGATGTGGATGCCTTTATTCCGGCCTCCTACATTTCGGATGAAATGCAAAAGCTGGATATTTACAAACGTGTGGCCGGCATCTGGACGGAAGAGGAAAAAGCAGAAATGCTGGATGAGCTGATCGACCGATTCGGCGAGCCGGTAAAATCCGTGGAGAATCTTTTGGAGATTGCCCTTTTACGTGCAGCGGCGCATGAAGTCTATATTACGGAGATTAAGCAAAAGGGTGCCCTTGTAACCATCGCCATGGCTCCGGATGCAAAGATTAATCCGGCGGGCATTCCGCAGATGGTAAAAGATTATGCCCCGTACCTGGAGTTTCGTGCGGATAAGGATGCCCCTGCGTTTTTACTTCATACCGCAAAGGACAATCGCTTCCCGAAGCGGGAGCTGATTGCATATTTAAAGGATATGGCGGCATATATGAAGGAGCATCTTCTTTTGAAAACTATGGGGGAAGAAAAGTAGGTTTCTTTCCTTGAGAAATAGTTTTTAAATGGTATAATACATTTTGTTATGTATTGCTTTGGGCAAAAAGCCCATAAGCATGTTGGAGGTTATAAAAGAATGAAAAACAGAGTTTTTAAAATGTGTGCAGTTGTACTTGCATCTGTAGCACTTTTGGCAGGTTGCGGGATTAATCAGAATGCAACACTTATTACCATTACAAATGACGGAGCCACGGATAGTATTTCCTTGGGATATGGAAATTTTGTGGCTCGCTATACACAGGCTATGTATGACGGTTATTACGGAAGCGTATTGTCCGATGGATTCTGGAATAATGATATGTATGGCAACGGAAATACCATGGAAGAAGATACCAAGGATTCCGTTTTGGATGAGATGAAAACCTATTATCTTTGCAAAGCGCATGCATCAGATTACGGTGTGGAACTAACCGATGAGCAGGTTGCAGCCATTGATGCGGCAGCAAAACAGTTTATGAAAGATAACGGTGATCGTGCCATTGAAGAACTGGGCGCAAAAGAAGATTATGTTCGTGATTATTTGACATATCGTACTTATTATGTTTTGGTAAAAGAGGCGGTGGATGCGCAGGCTCCGGAAGATACCAAAGAGACTGACGCAGAAACAGCGGATACAGAAACAGAAGATGCAGAGACAGAGGAGGTTGCAGAAACCGAGTCTTACTTTGATCAGGTAAAGGCAGAATGGGAAGCAGAACTTACCTGGACTGTCGATGAAAAACAGTGGAAGAAAGTTGCGTTTGAAAATAAGTTTGTAACCGCAACTGAGGAGACCACCGAGGAATAAGAATGAGATTTGTATTATCTTATTTAAGTGAATACAAAAAAGAAACCATATTGGCACCACTTTTCAAAATGCTTGAGGCAATTTTTGAACTGTTGGTGCCTCTTGTTGTTGCGTCCATAATTAATAAAGGAATTTTACTGGGAGATGAAGGTTATCTCCTTCGTATGAGTGGGGTTTTGCTTTTGCTTGCGGTAGTGGGCGTAGTGACTGCTGTCACTGCACAATATTTTGCGGCAAAGGCGGCGATTTATTCCGCATCAAAAATGCGTCGGGATTTGTATATAAAAATCGGCTCGTTTTCGGATGCTGCCATGAATTATTTTGGGGATGCAAAGTTGATTACGCGATTAACAAATGATATCAACCAGGTGCAAAACGGAATCAATATGGTGCTTCGTTTGTTCCTTCGTTCTCCCTTTATTGTCTTTGGTGCATTTGTAATGTCGTGTGTTGTGGATGCAAAAGCGTCTGTGATTTTTATTGTAGTCATTGGAGTGTTGGCGCTGATTATCTATGGGATTATGAAGTCGACACTGCCACGATATAAAAAGATTCAAAAAGCGCTGGAGCGATTGTTTACGCAGGTAAACGAAAATATCTCCGGTGTTCGTGTGATCCGCGGATTCCGTCGGGAAAAAAGTGAGTACGAAGAGTTCTCAGCGGCTGCATCCGATTTGTATGGTCAGCAAATTGCTACGGGACGAATCTCCGTACTTTTAAATCCGCTGACTTACGTTGCGGTAAACCTTGGTGTAGTTGCACTTTTGTATTACAGTGGCATTCAAGTCAATGCCGGACACCTCAACCAGGGCGAGGTGGTAGCGCTCACCAATTACATGTCGCAGATTTTGGTTGAGCTTTTGAAGTTCGCGAATACCATACTTTTGCTCACCCGTGCTTTTGCTTCTGTGGATCGACTGGAAGAAGTAATGAAGACAGAAAGCGTGGATGGCGTGCACAAGGGGTCAGACCCCATGTGCACGAGCACACGGAGCACACGGGGTCTGACCCCTTGTGCACGCCATCCACGCTTTCACGTCTCTTTTTCCAATGTTGCGTTTGCTTATCCGGACGGACAAGAGAATGTGGTTGAAGATATTAACTTTGAGCTGAAGCGTGGCGACTTCTTTACAATCATTGGTGGTACCGGATCCGGAAAATCCTCCCTGATGCTGATGCTTGAACATGCATATGAAGCGACTTCCGGTGAAGTGTTGATTGACGGACGCAATGTAAATACATATTCGGATTCGGAAATCGCTCGGCTCATCGGTGTGGTTCCCCAGCGTGCGGAATTGTTCGCCGGAACCGTGGAATCCAATTTGAAGATGTCAAAGAAAGATGCGACCGAAGAAGAAATGTGGGAAGCGCTGGAAACAGCCCAGATTGCGGAAGTGATGAAAGAAAAAGACGGACTTGCTACCAGAGTCGGACGGCGCGGAAATAATTTTTCCGGTGGTCAGAGACAGCGCTTAACTATTGCACGTGCCCTGGTGAAAAAACCGGAAATAATAATCTTAGATGATAGTGCATCCGCCTTGGATTTGGGAACAGAGCGCAGACTTCGCGATGCATTAAAGAATTTGCCTTGGCACCCGACGATTCTTTTCATCTCACAACGCGCGTCCTCTTGTATTGATGCGGATGGTGTCCTTGTGTTAGAAGACGGACGGGCAGTCGGCCTCGGGACTCACGAGGAACTTATCGCAACCTGCCCGACGTATCAGGAAATTTATTATTGCCAGTTTCCTAAGGAGTAAATATGAAGCGAGTTTTAAAAGAATTATCTCCTTATAAATTTCATATAGTGATAAGTTTGCTGCTTGCAGCGGTAGCTGTGTTTTGTACGCTTTTGGTTCCGATATATATCGGCCGGGCGGTTGATACCATGGTGGGCAGTCGTGGAACTGCAACGCAGGCAGTGGATTTTGCGGCACTTTACGCAATCCTTCGAAAGATGCTGGCGGTGATTTTTGGCACGGCGCTGTCACAGTTTTTCATGAGCCGCGTCAACAATTACATCTGCTATAAGTTGACGTTGGATTTGCGAGAGCGAGCTTTTCAAAAGACGCTCTACATTCCTTTAAAGAAAATGGATGCGGCATCTCAGGGTGACTACGTGAGCCGTATCATTACGGATGCGGATAGTTTTTCTGATGGAATGTTGTTGGGATTTAATCAATTTTTCACAGGCGTGATGACCATTGTGGGAACCATTGTGTTTATGATGAAAATCAATGTGACCATTGCACTTGTGGTTGTGGCTCTGACGCCACTATCCTTTTTGTTTGCAAAGTTTGTAGCGGAAAAAAGCAAGCGCTATTTTTCCAAGCAGGCAATCGCCAGAGGAGAAGTGACAGAGCATGTGCGCGAGGGTGTTTCTCAGCACAGCCTGTTAAAACGTTTTGATTACGTGGAAGAAAACGAGGAGGCGTTTTTTAAACTAAACGATGCGCTGACAGAGTATTCTCTAAAGGCTACCTTTTATTCTTCCCTTACCAATCCGGGAACCAGATTTATTAACTCATTAATCTATGCCGGAGTAATTGTGGCTGGATCTTTTGTGGCCATGTCAGGAGGAATTACGGTTGGTGCACTCACCTCATTTTTAGGGTACGCCAGAGAGTATTCAAAACCATTTAATGAAATCACCGGAGTCATCACCGAGATTCAAAATGCCTTTGTATGCGGAGGCCGACTTTTTGATTTGATTGACAGCGATCCGGTGGTAGATGAAGGTACAAAAGAAATCGAAAACCCGGGACGTATTGAGTTTAAGCACGTGGACTTTTCTTACGTTCCGGAGAAACCTTTGATTCGCGATTTGAATCTGAAAGTCGAACCGGGACAGCGCGTGGCTATAGTAGGCCCAACCGGTGCGGGCAAAACCACCTTTATCAATTTGCTTATGCGATTTTATGAAGTGGATGCCGGTGGCGTATTTGTGGATGGCATCAATATTAAAGATGTATCTCGCTATGAACTGCGAAGTCAGTTCGGAATGGTGCTGCAGGAGACCTGGCTAAAAGAAGCTACGGTTTTGGAAAATGTAAAGATGGGAAAACCTAACGCCACCCGAGAGGAAGTCATCGAGGCTTGCAAAGCGGCACATGCCCATGAGTTTATTCGTCGTATGCCAAAAGGGTATGACAGCCTCATCACCGGCGAGGGCGAAAATCTTTCTCATGGACAGCGGCAGCTTTTGTGTATCGCAAGACTTCTTCTGGCGAAGCCGCCCATGCTGATTCTGGATGAGGCAACATCCTCCATCGATACCCGTACGGAGATGCTCATTCAATCCGCTTATGCCAAGATTATGGAAGGGCGTACCACCTTTATTGTAGCCCATCGCCTTTCCACAATTTTGGATGCGGATGTGATTTTATATATGGAAAACGGTTCTGTTTTAGAGCAGGGCAACCATAAAGAGTTGATGAAGAAAAACGGAAAATATGCTACTCTTTATAACAGTCAGTTTGCGTAACGTAAGGAAACAGGATAACTGTCAGTTTGCATAGAATAAAAGCAAGGCCCTGTGGCTGAGGCTGAGGATAAATTATGGCAGAGGTAAAAGTTAAAGAATTAAGCTTGGGATACGAAGGCGATATCCTGGTAGAACGATTAAATTTTGAAGTGAATAGCGGAGACTATCTGTGTATCGTCGGTGAGAATGGTTCCGGAAAGTCTACTTTGATGCGCACTCTTTTGGGATTGCAAAAACCGATTTCCGGAGACATTGAGTACGGCGACGGATTAACCGCCAGACAGATTGGATATCTGCCGCAGCAGACCATCGTGCAAAAAGATTTTCCTGCTTCGGTAAAAGAGATTGTTTTATCCGGATTTCAGGGACAGATGGGATTTCGCCCATTTTACTCTCCTGCAGAGAAAAAAGAGGCGGCAAAAAATATGGAACGTCTCGGTATCACGGATTTAAAAAACAGATGCTATCGTGAGCTTTCCGGAGGACAGCAGCAACGCGTGCTTTTAGCCCGTGCACTTTGCGCAACCAAAAAGATTTTGCTTTTGGATGAGCCGGTAAGCGGCTTGGATCCTTCTGCCCAGACGCAGATGTATCGCATTATTCGTTCCTTAAATAAAGAGGGCGTAACGGTGATTATGATTTCTCATGATGTCCATGCGTCACTTCATTTTGCAAGTCATATTTTGCATATGGGAAGCACCTACTTTTTTGGAACAACCGAGGAGTTTGAAGAAAGCCCCATCGGTCAGCACTACCTCTTAAAAGAAAAGAAAACCTTCGCAGATACAAGAGTTTGCGAACTCGACAACGTAGCGCGAATCAACGTCGCTGAAGATAGAAAGAGAACGGCACCCGCCAAGGACGACGTTCCGTACGACGCCTCATACAGACGAAAGGAGGAAAAGTAAATGTTAGAAACTTTACAGTTATATTTTTCCTACCCCTTCGTAAGATATGCATTTATCGTAGGAATCTTAATTGCACTTTGCGCATCATTGCTTGGAGTTACCCTCGTGCTGAAACGCTTCTCTTTCTTGGGAGACGGCCTTTCTCATGTGGCCTTCGGCGGTATTGCCATTGCAAGCGTTTTAAACTTATCCAACAACATGCTTATCGTATTACCCATTACAGTTCTTGCGGCGATTTTACTTCTTCGCACGGGACAGAATAAAAAGATTAACGGTGATGCAGCCATCGCCATGTTTTCCGTTGGGGCATTGGCATTCGGTTATTTACTTATGAACGTATTTAGTTCATCTGCCAACGTGGCGGGAGATGTGTGTACCACACTCTTTGGATCGACTTCAATCTTGACGATTACAGGAAAAGAAGTGTGGCTTTGCATCGGAATCGCAGCCGTAGTGATTGCCGTATTTGCGGTTTTCTATCACAAGATTTTTTCTGTTACTTTTGATGAAAATTTTGCAAAGGCAGTGGGAACAAAAACCGATGCATATAATTTGCTAATCGCAGTCCTAATCGCAGCAGTCATTGTGTTGGCCATGAATCTGGTGGGCTCATTATTAATATCGGCCCTCGTCATCTTCCCGGCACTGTCTGCAATGCGAGTGTTTAAGAGTTTTAAATCCGTAACTGTTTGCTCAGCAATCTTTTCTGTCGTGTGTGCAATTGCGGGACTATTAATTTCTATCTTGGCCGGCACTCCGGTGGGTGCTACCATTGTAGCCGTGGACATCCTGGGATTTGCAATATTTACATTGGTTGGGAGAATGAGATAAAGTAGACAGATGTTATGAGAAAATTTGGATTGGTTTTAGCGGCGGCTCTTACCTTAACCCGTGCACACGGGGTCTGCACATGGGGTCTGACCCCATGTGCACGCTTTTAAATTATTAAAAATTTATTAATTATTGCGCGATATTATTGTAAACAGGTCTTGATGAGAGTAGAATTCTCTCATCAAGGCTTTTTTATATTCTAAAGTTCGAGTCGAATGCCTTTTCTCGTTAGAAGAAATCCCTTGGAATTCCTTAAAAATCAAATTCATTCCCTAGTTTAAACATATGAAAGGAGAGGTGTTGCTTATTGGCAAGGCAAAGAAGAAAAGAGAGTTATTCTAACATCTATCATGTTATGTTGCGAGGCGTAAATCGACAACAGATATTTTATGATGAGGAGGACAATTTAAAGTTTGTCTACCTTCTTAAGAGATATAAAATATCCTCGGGGTTTACGTTATACGCATACTGCCTGATGGGAAATCATGTTCATTTGCTTCTTAGAGTAAATGAGGAGCCGCTGGATCAGGTTGTAAAAAGAATAGGTTGTGCATTTGCACATTGGTACAATGAAAAATACGAAAGAACGGGTCATCTTTTTCAGGATCGTTTTGAAAGTGAGCCGGTTGACGACAGGGGGTATTTCTTGACGGTGTTACGTTACATCATATGGAATCCTGTTAAGGCCGGAATGGTTGACTCACCTGAGAATTATGTTTTTGGCAGTGGAAAAGAATATATTTATAACAAGCCAAAGATTACGGACATCAGACCGGTGCAAAATGCGGTGGGGCAATCGGAGCTAAAAGAATATCTTTTGACAAGAGCAAATGATAAATGCCTCGAGAACGAAAAGACGAGAAAAAGATACACGGATGAGATTGCAAAAGAAATGATTGTCAAAGAGTTTGGAAAATTGATGCCGGATTTTGAACAGACAAAAGATGCGGAAAGGTTTAACCAATCGATTCAACGATTAAAAGAAGCCGGTGTTTCTTTACGACAATTGTGCAGATTAACCGGGATATCCAGAAGACAAATAGAAAAGGCGATAAAGGCAAATTGAGTCGGCGTGCACATGGGGTCTGACCCCGTGTGCACGTTTTGTTGTCCTTGACTTTTTTGTGACGCATGTTAGAATAGCGACTTAGTGAAAGTGTGCACATGGGTGCACACGGGGTCAGACCCCATGTGCACGCCTTATCCTATTAAAAAGGAGTAGAACAATGAGAAAATTTGGACTGGTTTTAGCGGCGGCTCTTACCTTAACCCTGACATGCGGAAATATTCAGGTTCATGCGGAAAATACATCGGCGGATTATCAGGTGATTTATCGTATGTTTAATCCGAAGACCGGTGAGCATTTTTATACATCCAGTGCAGAAGAGCGATTACACCTTTATTATTCCGGATGGAATGCGGAGGGAATCGGTTGGATTGCGCCGTTGAAGTCAGAGAACACCATGCCGGTGTATCGTTTATATAACCCAAGCCTCGGGGATCATCACTATACGGTAAGTGACGAAGAGCGAGCTCAGTGTTTGGCAAATGGATGGAACGACGAAGGTATCCTTTGTCAGGCCTTAAAGTCAAGTGAAGGGGCGATGACCTTATATCGTGCCTTTCTTCCAAATGTGGCAGTGGGTGCACATCACTACACCACCAGTGCGGAAGAAGTAAGCCAGATTGTGGCGGAAAAAGGCTGGAACGATGAAGGCGTAGCATGGAATGCGTTGAACGTGGATTTTTCAACGGTATCCATCCCAGAACTTCCGGACAAACCAAGCATTGAAAATATTCCTTCGTATGCAACCATCGAAGCGGACGTAAGACTTAACGGTGGCGGAACAGGAAACCATGCAAAACTGGTATTTATGACATCCACATCTGCAGTCAGCTGGGGTATTCAGTATGATGTGGAAGCGGAAGGACCATATGCAAAACATACATCCTATCTGGTAGAAAACGTTGCCCATAACGGAAAAGGTGGTCAGATTTATACCCATTATGGAATGCTGGGTTCCAATGAATGGCATCATATGATGATGACTTATCAGACCGATGGAACTGTAGATTTTTACGTAGATTATAAATACATTGGTTCCCAGAAAAATGAATCGCTTGCCAACAGCGGCACACTGTTTTGCGCTGTGGAAGGAGCGGCAAGAAAAGACGGAGATTCCGTAGATGCGGAGTTTGCAAACATTCGCATCAAAGGAGGCGGAGTGTACGATCCTGACCGAGGATTCAATCACTATGATCACGACAGAGACAACGGTTTGACTGTCGACACTTCTCAGTTTGTATGGTCTACCGGATATGTCAGAGTTGCCGGAGTAATGACCGGATTAAACGGACGGGACTGGGACAGCGGATACGAGCATGCATCTGACGTGGTCGTGTTCAGCAACGGACTCTAAAAATGTAAAAGTGCACACACGGGGTCTGACCCCGTGTGTACGTGTATACACAATTTTGCATAATTACATAAATGTGGTAAAATTACTCTGTATGTTTATGTCCTCGGACAAAGGCATGCAGAGTTTTTTATTTTGAATACATTAAGGAGATTAAAAATATGTGCGGTATCGTAGGATTCGTAGGTAAAAAACAGGCAGCGCCGGTTCTTTTGGACGGACTGTCAAAACTGGAATACAGAGGATATGATTCGGCAGGGTTGGCTGTTCGCGACGGAGACAAGGATCCGGTTGTGGTAAAGGCAAAGGGACGTCTTAAAATCTTATCTGAAAAGACCAATGGCGGAAGTGCCCTTACCGGTGGATGCGGTATTGGTCATACCCGTTGGGCGACCCACGGGGAACCTTCTGAAAACAATGCACATCCTCATTGCTCCGATGATATGAACGTGGTAGGTGTTCACAATGGTATCATCGAAAACTATGTGGAATTAAAAGAAAAATTACAGCGCCATGATTATAAGTTTTATTCCGAAACGGATACGGAAGTGGCTATCAAGTTAATCGATTATTACTATAAGAAATATCAGGTGGGTCCCATCGATGCTATTGCAAAGACGATGGTGCGTGTCCGCGGATCTTATGCCATTGCTGTTATGTTTAAAGACTATCCGGGCGAAATCTTTGTGGCAAGAAAAGATTCTCCTATGGTTATCGGTATCAAAGACGGTGAGACTTATATGGCATCCGACGTACCGGCCATCTTAAAATACACCAATCAGATTTATTACATCGGAAACCTTGAAATGGCTCGCTTGGATGAAGGAAAGGTAACTTTCTACAACCTTGACGGCGATGAGGTACAAAAGGAACTTCATACCATTGAATGGGATGCAGAGGCAGCAGAAAAAGGCGGCTTCGAGCACTTCATGATGAAGGAAATCTATGAGCAACCAAAGGTAGTGGAAGATACCATTAATTCTGTTATCAAAGAAGAAAAGAATCACCTTTCCGTTGATTTATCCGCTATCGGAATTACAGAGGAAGATTTAAAAGGAGTATCCGATATTGTTATCGCAGCCTGCGGTTCTGCTTGGCATACCGGCATGGTAAACCAGTATGTCATTGAGGATTTGGCAAAGGTGCCGGTTCGTGTGGAACTTGCATCTGAGTTCCGTTACAGAAATCCGCTTTTGAATCCGAATACTCTTGTTATCGTGGTATCTCAGTCCGGAGAAACCGCTGATACTTTGGCGGCGCTTCGCGAAGCAAAGAATCGTGGAAACAAAACCTTAGGTATCGTAAACGTAGTAGGAAGCTCCATTGCCAGAGAAGCGGACTATGTATTCCAGACTTTGGCAGGACCGGAGATTTCCGTGGCAACCACAAAGGCATACTCCTGCCAGTTGGTAGCCGGCTATATCTTGGCCATCGCCCTTGGAAAAGCAAAGGGTCATATTGATGCAAAAAGAGAAAATGAACTTCTAACAGAGATGAAGACCCTTCCTTCAAAAATTGAAAAAGTATTGGAAGAAAAAGAGCGTCTTCAGTGGTTTGCTTCCAAGTTTGCAAACGTACATGATGTATTCTACATCGGACGTGGTATCGACTACGCCGTTTGCCTGGAAGGAAGTTTAAAGTTAAAAGAAATTTCTTACATCCACTCCGAAGCCTATGCAGCAGGTGAGTTAAAGCACGGAACCATCTCCCTTATTGAGGATGGTACCCTTGTAATCGGATGTATTACACAAAATGATTTATATGAAAAAACCATTTCCAACATGGTAGAAGTAAAGAGCCGTGGCGCATATCTTTGCGGTATAACTTCCTACGGCAACTACAGCTTGGAAGATACAGCAGACTTTTCTATTTTCGTTCCGAAGACGGATGAGCATTTTGCAGCCAGCCTTGCCGTGGTTCCGCTTCAGATTATCGGCTACTACATTTCCGTTGCCCGTGGTTTGGATGTGGATAAGCCGAGAAACTTGGCAAAATCCGTAACCGTGGAATAAAGAAACGTCAGGAGAACTTATTTTGAAACAGTTTGGAAAACTGCTGTGGAGCCTGATAGAAGCAATGGCCCTTTGGTGTCTAAGACTCCTATTTAAAATCATAAGAAAAGGTCTGACGCCGGAGACGGAAGAAGGCTTTTTGCAGTTTGTAAAATTCGGAATGGTAGGTGTCACCAACGTGATTGTTTCCTACCTTATAAACGTGGCGGTGCTTCTCGTATTGGCACCGGCCAATGTGAGTTGGGATTATGTGGCGGGCAACTTGATAGCATTCTTTTTGTCCGTACTTTGGTCCTTCCATTGGAACAATAAATATGTATTTACACAAAAAGAAGGGGAGAACAGAAATCGCTTAAAAGCACTTCTAAAAACCTATGCCTCCTACGGCTTTTCCGGTCTGGTATTGATGAACGTTTTGGCATGGTTTTGGATTGATGTGGTTGGGCTGTCTAAATTTATTGCCCCGATTATCGACGCGATTATTTGCATTCCCATAAACTTTCTTATGAATAAGTTTTGGGCATTTGAGGAGAAATAATGAATAAATTAAGAACAGGGATTTTTCTGCTTCTTGCAACCATATTTTTTATCACCATATCTTTAGGATATTATTGCTGTCCCATTCCTTTAAGAATGTACGGACCTCAAAGTGGTGATTTACTGGAGACTCGGTACATTACGGAAAACACCGTAACTCACAGCATTATTGCTAAGGACGACGGCTCCCTGGAGTTAAACGGTGACGATTGTTATTTTGAAATCACGGACATCAAAAACAGCGGATCCACCATAGTGCTTTTCTTTGATCAGCCTTACGAATCCGCAGGTCCTGTGTTTTATGTAAGTTTGGATTACGGTGACGGGGAAGGCTATCACGAAGCTGAAGGAGAAATCCTTTATGTGGCTTCCAATAAATTGGCGGATTGTGTATGCCTGCCGCTGCCTACCGACAACTATGTGGGAGTTCGCATTCGCCCCAACATGTCTTTGAAGCTTTCAAAGATTGAAATTCATGACAAAGAGCCGGTTGCCGTATTTAAAAAGAATACATTCTCAAAGAGACAATTCTTAAAGGGCATTTTGGTTGGATTATTCTGCGCACTTATTATTGCAATCCTAGAGGCCATCTTTAAGATCTCAGGCAGTTTTTGTGCCTTTGTAAAAAAGAATAAAAAATCATTGATTCAGGATGGGGTGGTCCTTGTGGCTGCAACTTTAATTTCCATGGTTTGCAATCAGATGTTTGGCCAGGGACAGTATTCTGTTTCCTATCATGCGTTAATTGTTACGGCGGTATTATCTGCTTTTGTATTGCTTCGAAACGGTTTGGTTTTAAAAACGGCTCCGGAGCAGACGTTTTTGGCCCTTTTGATTTTCACCGGAGTCTGCATGACCCTTTGCTGCTGGCCCAACGTTTCCTGGGATGCCATGATTCATTACCAGTCTACTTTGCTTTCTACGCAGGCGGGAGATGTCATTGGTGTCACCGACGGAAATGCAGCCTTTTTCTCCGTGTTTGAAACAAATCAAACTTATTCGCAGTTAATTGACGCTGTAAATGCAAGAGAGATAGGTGTTTCCTTCTGGCTGGATCAGGAGTTTAGTCTTATCAGAATGCCCGCAGCCATCTGGATGATTTTGGGAAATGTGCTGGGAGTCAGTGCTTATACAAACTATTGCATGGGACGCCTTGGTCAGCTTTTGGTATTTGTTTTGTGCGGATACTTTGGAATGAAGCGCCTCCACAGTGGAAAGATGATTTTTGCCGTAATCTATATGATGCCGGTCAATATCTTTTTGGCCACCAATTATTCTTATGACTATGAAGTTACCGCATTTTTGATGCTTGGTATGGCCTACTTTGTGGGTATGTGTCAGGAAAAGCAAAAAGACTGGGAAGCAAAAGATGTAATCATCATGCTTTTGGCATTTTATTTCGGATGCATGGCAAAACAGATTTACATGCCGATTTTCTTCTTTACTTTTTTGATGAGTACAAAGAAGTTAAAGAACAAAAAGAAACTTTATTACTTCCTTTGCACCATTGCGACAATCGCTGCATTAGCTGCTTTTGCCATTGCAAGCTTAAACAATGTAAACGGCGAGCAGGACATGCGTGCCGGACTTGGTGAGGTAGACGGAAAACAGCAGTTTCTATTTATCATGGGTCACTTTGGACTCTATCTGAAGCAGATGTTTGCCTATATGTTCCAGTGGTGGAATCCTCACTTTAATGAGACGGGAACCTGCCTGGCTTACCTTGGCGTTTCCAGAGGATATTTGATTATTGTCGCTCTTTTGGCGTTTGTAACGCTTACGGATAAAGAAGACTGCGATAAAGGTGCTTACCCGGTGTTGGCTCGAATCTACGGAGCTTTGTATTTTGTGGGTGAAAGCGCTTTAGTGGTGACGGCCCTTTACATGGCATTCTCACCCATTGGCTCAGACTATATGGCAGGGGCACAGCCCAGATACTACATCCCCATGATCTATCCGCTTTGTGCAGTGATTACCGGAGGGGGCATTCCTCTTCGAAAGATTATTCCGGATCATATTTATCAGACCGTTACCATGGGCATTATGACTACGCTTATCTTTGTAAGTGTGTATGATGTGGTTCTGCCCATGACGTTATATTAAAAAATTGAAACCAAACATTTTATAAGAAAAGACGAATCTTAAAAATGAGTACTGCGATTATAAAAAAAGAAACAGAAAATTATGAATCCGACGCTTTCCATATTTATCTGGAAACCGCCAAGCGATTCTACGAGACGAAGGATACTTCTCTTTATGTCATAAAGGGCTGGGGCTTTTACAAGGATGGCACAGCCGGAAAAGTGAAAGTGAACTTTGACGGCGAAATCTTAGAGCAAAGAGAAACCTACGAAGCCCGTCCCGACATCGAAAAGATTTTTTCGAACAAAAATGTTAGCGGCGAAGTGGGATTTCATATTTTTGTGCGAATCAAAAAAGAAGATGAAGGTAAAACATTTAACTTAAGTTACGAGTCTGCAAATAAAGATAAAGAAGAAGTTTTTGCGGACTTAACCAATCTGGCTACCGAGTCATCCTACCTTAGCAAAGTGGAAAAAGAACTTCGCGGGGATGAAATCAGTGTCCGCGGTTGGGCGATTTTTAATCCCGAGGCTTCCGTTACAAGAAAGCCGGAGATGCCCTTTGATTTGGTTCTTACGGATATCGTCGGCCACCCGGTGGAGTGTAAAAAAATATCGGAAATAAGAGAAGATGTGATTCGTCAATACGCCATCGAAGATGAAAACTGTACTTGCGGATTTGAAGTGATTTGGAAGTATGACCCGGAAAAAGTATATGTATTAACTGTGGGTACCGAGGACAACCGGGTGTCTCATATCATGGATTTGCCGCTTATGCTCGCCGAGGAGCGGGAAAAAGACAGACGCTATAAAAACCTTCGTCATATGATGGAAAAGAAAGACCCTTACCGCTGGGCGGATGACAGGATGTATATCAAACGAGAAGGCCTCGGCGCGTATTTAAATCTTGTAAAAAAGAGATTTACTCCCATTGATCCTGTGTATCAGAAGTATTTTGAAAAGCACAGAGCTTCCAAAAGCGAATTGCAACGACAGGTGGCGGAGAAACTTAACGGACCCATGATCAGTATTGTGGTTCCTACCTATAATACAAGACCGGATTTCTTACGAGATATGATTGATTCCGTAATCGATCAGACCTATACCAACTGGCAACTTTGTATCGGAGACGGCAGCGAAGGTAACAAAGAACTGGAAGCGATTTTAGAGGAGTATCATCAAAAGGATGAGCGAATCGTTTATACCATTGGTGAAAAGAATCTGGGAATCTCCGGAAACACCAACATCGCCCTTCGATTGGCAACCGGTGATTATATCGCCCTTCTGGATCACGATGATATGTTGGCACCGGAAGCACTTTACGAAGTGGTAAAGGTGATTCTTTCACATGAGGATGCAGACTGTGTTTATTCTGACGAAGATAAATTTACAGACGAGGTAAAGGATCATTATCAGCCGGCATACAAGCCGGACTTTAATCCGGACTTCCTTCGTTCCTGCAATTATATTACTCATTTGTTTGTGGTAAAAAAGGAGATTGTAGATCGTATCGGAGAGTTTAATTCCGACTGTGATGGTTCTCAGGATTTTGATTTTATTTTGCGCTGTACAGAAGCAGCAAGAAATGTATATCACATTCCAAAGATTTTGTACTACTGGAGATGCCATCCGGGCTCTGTTGCGTTAAATCCGGGAAGCAAAAATTATGCCTATGAGGCTGCGGTTCGTGCAGTAACTGGTCATTGTGACAGATTGGGAGTGGCCTACGATTCCGTAGAGCAGATTCCAAATACCGTGGGTATTTATCGTGTGAATTACAAATTAGAGCCGAAGAAGATCTCCGTTATCATAATAAAAGATGGCAATAGCCATACCATGGAAGACTCCCTTCGAGGAAAAGCTTCTTATAACAACTATGAGGTTATTTTGACAGAGGGTGCTACCGCAAAGGATTGCAACGAAGCGGTAAAAAAAGCCACCGGAGAATACCTGTTGTTTGTACATTCCAACATGGAAGTGATGAGGGAAGATTTCTTGGAAAAACTCCTTGCTTCCTGCGAGCGTCCGGAGGTGGATGTGGTAGGAGGAAAGGTATACTACGAGGATGATACCATCTATCATTTGGGTGTGGTCATGGGGTATCACGAATTGGCCGGAAGACTTTTGGCGGGACGCCACGAGATAGAGTTTGGACAGTACGCCAATGCGGTATTGCAGCAAAATATTTCAGCGGTATTGTCCGTCTGTATGATGGTAGAATCTTCCGTGTTTGAGAAATCCGGTGGGTTTGATGAAACCTTTGGAGAGGCATTTTATGATATTGATTTTTGCCTTCGCTTCCGTAAAAACCGTGGGGTTGTTTTGGAACCACAGGCAGAACTTAAGATTCATATGAAAAAGTACCCCGGATGTGACATCGTGGATGAAGCCTACGATGGATATGAAAAGGATGTTTCTTACGCAAAGAAAAAATGGAATGATGTGTTGAATCAGAGAGATCCGTATTACAACCCTCATCTTTCCATGAAGGATTTAAGTTATAAGTTTCGAGGATAATCAATGTCAAACTTACTAGGCAAAATAAACATTGCACATATGGCCAGCGACGGCTCAAAGGATTGGGTTGTGGCAAAGGGCTGGGCTGCAAGCAAAGAAAAATCAGACATCAGGATTCTTGCAAAAGACGAAAAGGGCAATGCTTTGGATTGTAAGATGGAGTACTTATCCAAGGCGGAGGCAAGTTCATCCGCACCTTTGCACATGGATGAGATGCCCGCTTTTTTCGGTTTTTGTCTGGAAATCGATTTGCCAAAAGAGGTAAAGAAGCTGGAAGTCTTTGCAGTCGAAGAAAATGAGAAAAAAAAGATATATTCCGTGTCCAGAGTCTATTTGGAAAAACTATACGATAAAAGTGTGCAACAAATCTGGTTGGATGGTTGGAAGAAAAATGAAAAAGATTCTGTTATCCGCGGATGGTGTTTTCACAAATTAAAGCCTTTCACATTGGAAGTCTTTAACATGGACGGCAGCAAAATCGATGCGGATTTTTTCTGGACCCGACGGGTGGATTTGGAAAAAGTATACCTAATCAGTAATCCAAACAAAACAGAGTATGGCTTTGTCATTAATATTAACAATGCGGATTTAAAGTCTGACAAAGTGAAACTTGTGCTTTCTTCCGAGGATAAGACCACCATAAAAGTCGTAGATTTTACAAAGGAAGTAAAGCGAGAAACCAAGTCTTTGTGGCAGAAAGTGTTGTCTCCAAAGAAGTGGGTAAAGGCGTTTATCTTTTTAAAGACCTATGGAAGGGAAGCTTTTATCGAAAAACTGAAAAATGCGGACGATGATCCGGATGTAAAATACCACAAATGGTTTTTGGCACAGCGGGTAACCGAGCAGGAACTGGAATCCCAGCGAAACCATCGCTTTAAGCATAATCCGAAAATCAGTATTGTTATTCCGTTGTTTAATACCAAGCAGGTATTTTTAAAAGATATTATCGATTCCATTTTATATCAGTCCTATGGTAACTGGGAACTCTGTCTTGCAGACGGAAGTACGGAGGCATCCGTAGGGGAATACATTGAAAAGAATTACGACGATGCACGTATTGTTTATAAAAAGTTAGAGAAAAACGAAGGCATTGCAGGAAACACCAATGCGGCACTTGCAATGGCTACCGGTGACTTTGTGGTTTTGTCTGATCACGATGATATTTTAGAGCGGGATGCCTTTTTTGAAATCGTAAAGCTTTATAATGAAAATCCAAAGCTGGAAATCATTTATACCGACGAGGATTTGACGGAGGAGACGGGCAAGCGTTTTATGTCTGCAAGATTTAAGCCGGATTACAACCCGGATTTCCTTTGCAGCATCAATTATATCTGCCATATTTTTGCGGTGAAAAAATCCATTATGGATGAAGTGGGTGGCTTCCGGAGCGAATACGACGGCGCTCAGGATTGGGATTTGATTTTGCGTTGCTGTGAAAAGACCGAGCATATCGGTCACGTGTCAAAAATTCTCTACCACTGGAGAGCACATCAGGAATCTACCGCAGGAAATATTGACAGTAAACAGTATGCCATTGATGCAGGAAGAAAAGCAGTGGCAGATCACTATGAGCGAATCGGTGTAAGAGCGGAACTGGAGTATACGGACATCTTTGTAATGTTTCGACCGAAATTGATTCCCGCAGGTGAACCGAAGGTATCGATTATTATTGCAAATAAAGACCAAAAAGAAACTTTGCAGACTTGTGTGGAATCCATTCTTGAAAAATCCACCTATCCCAACTATGAGATTGTTATTGTGGAAAACAACAGTACCACGGATGAGATTTTTGCGTATTATAAAGAGCTTCAAACAAAGTATGAAAATATTAAAGTGGTAACCTACGAAGGCGGCTTTAATTATTCCAAGATCAATAACTTGGGTGCAGCAAACGCATCTGGCGAGTATCTTATTCTATTAAATAATGATACGGAAGTCATAAGCCCTGATTGGATGGAGCGCATGGTTGGATTCTGTCAGAGAGAAAGTACGGGTATCGTTGGAGCCAAACTTTATTATCCGGATGATACGGTACAACACAGCGGTGTTGTTATCGGACTGGGGGGATTTGCAGGACATGTACTCATGCTTTCTTCTCCGCAGGATGCAGGTTACTTTGGACGATTAAAGGCGGTGCAGGATATCAGTGCGGTTACCGCGGCGTGCCTTATGATTAAGCACTCTGTTTTTGAAGAAGTAGGGGGCTTGGATGAAGACTTTATCGTGGCCTTAAACGATGTGGATCTTTGCTTAAAGGTTCGTGGCAAAGGATACCTTATTGTGTTGGATCCGGGTATCGAACTGTATCACTATGAGTCTAAGAGCCGTGGCCTGGAGGAAACTCCGGAACGTCATGAGCGATTCAAAACAGAAATTGCCCGTTTCCGGAATAAGTGGAAAGAAGTTTTGGATGCAGGGGATCCTTATTACAATCCGAACCTTACTTTGGTGGACGGAGACTGTAGTCTTCGTCGACCGGATGAAAGTTTTGCGATAGTGGAAGAGATTCGCTTGGAGAAAAAAGATGAAGCAAACCATTAAACTGGAAAATGAAATAAACGAGTTGTATACGGCAGACAGAGATTGCCTATTGGTGATGCAAAAGGTGGATTATCAAGATTGCCGCGAGGATGATGTTTTTTTGCTTTCCGACAGTGGAAGCTGTGTGGATGAATATTATGTACTGCAAAGAGGCCAAAAGATTTGGGCTAAGGTAGCTCCGGAAAAACGTATGGGAACTCTTGAAATCGAGTACGAAGTGCAGTCTGTTTCTGAGGATGAATTGTTTTCTTCCGTAAAGGAATTGGCGGACTTGGCTTCCCGATATCCGGTGCTGGAGAAGGAAAAAAGCGAGTTTGTAATGGCCTGTGATTTGTTGGAACAGCGTCTGATGGAAGAAAAAGAGAGAAATAAAAGCGTTATTCAAAAGATTAAAAATCGTCTGAAGAAATAGGGCGAAAGAGATACAGTTGGAGTTTGTATGAGAACCGGAAAACGAGAGGTATCCACGGAACAGATTGATTATCGGCTGTGGATTAAATCGAACGAAGAAAATATTCGTCAAATAATGCCTCTGAATTATCGCCCGAAAGTATCGGTGGTGATTGAGGCCTGTGGCGTGGAAGAAGCATATGTAAATGAGTGTGTGGCATCCGTAAAAAACCAGACTTATCCCGAAGTGGAAATCTGTGTGGCCAAGGATGGGGACACTTTGGAGCATGCGGCAGTAACCGGTGACTACATCGGGTATGTGCACGGTTTGGATTTGCTTTCTCCGAACGCAGTTTACGAGATGGTAAAAGTTTTAAACGATCATCCGGAATATGACATGGTGTACAGCGATGAGGATGTATTTGATAATGATATCAGTTATCGTTTCCAGCCGTTTTTTAAGCCGGATTGGTCTCCGGACCTTTTATGGTCCTTTGATTATTGTGCCCGTTTTGCTGTTTTTAAAACAAATATTGCGGATAAAATCCACGGACCGAAGGAAAACTTGAACGAGCAGAAATATTATGATTTTATCTTTCGATTTTTGGAGCAGGCCGCTGCATTAAAAGCCAATGTGGGAGTGGCAACCAATGAGATGGTGGGACACGTGGATAAGGTGCTTTACCACGTAAGAAAAGGTACAAAACCCACGATCTCAAAAGAGATTTTAAAAAGCGTTAAGGAAGAAGCTCTAAAAAGACGTGGAATTAAGGCACATTTGGAGTGGAAGGAAAAACTTCAAAATTATCACGTGCTCTATGATTTGACGGACAATCCCTTGGTATCCATCATTGTTTTATCTAAAGATAATAAGGATGTATTGAATAATTGCGTTACCAGTATTTTAGAACATACCGAGTACCCCAACTATGAAATTATCGTGGTGGATAATGGAAGCAAAAATCCTGATGAAATCGAAGCGATGCTATCCGGCCGTGCGACTTATATTTACAAGCCCATGGATTTTAATTTCTCTGCCCAAAATAACATCGGTGTAAAAGTGTCAAAGGGTGAATATGTTTTACTTTTAAATGATGACGTGGAAGTGGTTGAGACGGAGTGGCTTACAAGGATGTTGGGACAGGCCATGCAACCCCATACCGGAGCCGTAGGCGTAAAACTTTACTATCCGGATTCCACTTTGCTTCAACATTGCGGCGTTATCAATATGGGTGAGGGACCAAACCATGCCTTTGCAAAAGAAAGTGATGAAAGCTCTTTGTATTTCGGACGGAACCGCTATACCTATAACTTTTTGGCGGTGACCGCTGCATGTATTCTATGCTCAAAAGAAAAGTATTTGGAAGTGGGCGGACTTGACGAAAACCTTCCGGTGGCGTTTAATGATGTGGACTTTTGCATGCGTCTTTACGAAGCAGGCTATTACAATGTGCTTCGAAATGATGTGATGGCTTATCATCACGAATCCCTAAGCCGAGGCAGCGATTTTTTGGACGTAAAGAAAATGGAGCGTCTGCGCAGAGAGTTAAAGCAGCTCTACACGAAGCATCCGGCCTTTGAAGGATGGGATCCGTTTTACAGCAGAAATCTTACGGTTCATAGTCTGGATTTTGCTCTTGAGGGAAATTATGAAAAGGTAACGGAGAAAAACTGGAGACTTTTAACAGGGTTAAAGGGAGAATCTCGGGATTATAAATTGTCCGTGGATTGCATAGAAAAAGCACCTGTAATAAGACTTTTGGGACATTGTGCAACTAACGGCAGCAGGTTGGATAAATCCGCAAAGTGGACATTGTTATTAAAACTTCGAGATGACTATATTTTAGAATTTGATACCTATGCACTTCCGAAAGCAAAATCCGATGATAAAACCAATCGAAATGATTTTAAATTTATTGCGTTAATGGATTCCGGTCTTTTTAAAGGGGAATCCAGAGAGTATACCTTTGGAATAAAATATGAGTACGAAGGAAAGGTTTCCTATGAGTGGTCGGATATCGTTTTTGAAACCGTATCCGATGATACCTGTTTTGGTACTGCTTTTATTTCCGACATTGGCGAAGCAGACGAAGAAGGCATTATTTTAAGTATGGATGGCGCCGTAAAGGGTGATTCCACCATGCATGTAAAGGGCTGGGGATTTGACTGCCACGACTTTTTACACAATGATTATAAATTAAAATATCTGGCCTTTGAAACAAAGGACGGATATAGAAAAGCAACAACACATACCAAGTATCGTGCGGATTTGATGACGACTTATCCGGAGTATGCCAACATGTATTATTCCGGATTTGAAATGCTGGTGGCTTATAATCAAATCAAAGACGACAACGGAAAGAACTGGTATTTTGTAATTGAGGATATGAGGGATCATAGAAGAATCCATAAGGAGATAGATTTTTGATGAAAAAAGCAATTGATAAGTTATTGCAAATTCCAAGGGAAGTATTTGCGGAACGAAAGCTGGTGGTTTCCCTTGCGAAAAACGACTTTAAAACAAAGTTTGCAGGCTCCTATTTAGGTATTTTTTGGGCCTTTGTTCAGCCAATCGTTACCGTGTTTGTGTATTGGTTTGTATTTGAAAAAGCACTGAACGTGGGAACACAGTCCACAAAGGCCGGCATCACAGTGCCCTATGTCCTTTGGCTGGTGGCCGGTTTGGTGCCCTGGTTTTATTTTTCCGATTTGGTGGCAAACGGAACCAACGTATTGGTAGAGTACAGCTTTTTGGTAAAAAAAGTGGTGTTTAATATTAGTTGTTTGCCGGTGGTAAAAACCATTTCCTGCATTTTTGTACATCTGTTCTTTGTGGGATTTGTATTGGTTTTATATGCTTGCTACGGATATTTTCCGGCGCTTATTACACTACAGCTTCTGTATTATTCTTTTGGCATGATGCTGTTGGCTTTGGGAATCATTTACTTAACTTCTGCAATCAGCGTATTCTTCCGAGATTTGTCTCAAATTGTTGCCATTATTTTGCAGGTGGGCATTTGGTTTACACCGATTATGTGGAACATGGATGCCATGACCTTGTCTGCACCGGTACAGTTTATTTTAAAACTAAATCCCATGTACTATATTGTCTTAGGATATCGTGACACCTTAATCAATCATGTGTGGTTTTGGGAGCATGGAAAGCTTACCGGATATTTTTGGGCAGTGACGGTGTTTATGTTTATATTCGGTACTTCCGTATTTCGTAAACTAAGAATTCATTTCGCAGATGTACTGTAAAGTTTAGAGGATAAATTATGTCAGAACAAATAGCAATTCGAATCAGAGATGTAAGTAAAATGTACAAGTTATACGATCGAAACCGTGATCGTGTGATGGAAGCATTGGGACTTAGTAAAAAGAAATTGTATCATGAGCACTATGCCCTAAATCACATGAACTTTGATGTGAAAAAGGGTGAGTGCGTGGGACTCATTGGTACCAACGGCGCGGGAAAGTCTACGGTACTTAAAATCATTACCGGCGTGTTAAATCCCACGGACGGAGATGTGGAAATCGAAGGACGAATCTCTGCTCTTTTGGAACTTGGCGCAGGCTTTAACATGGAGTATTCCGGTATAGAAAATGTTTATTTAAATGGTACTATGATGGGATATACCAGAGAAGAAATCGATGCCAAGATGGAGGATATTTTAAACTTTGCGGACATTGGAGACTTTGTCTATCAGCCGGTAAAAACCTACTCCAGCGGTATGTTTGTACGTCTTGCTTTTGCGGTAGCCATCAATATCGATCCTGAGATTTTGGTGGTGGATGAAGCCTTATCCGTAGGAGATGTTTTCTTCCAGGCTAAGTGTTATCAGAAGTTTGATGAGTTTAAAAAAGCGGGAAAGACCATTTTGTTTGTCAGCCATGACTTGGGCTCAATAGCTAAGTATTGTGACCGTGTTATCCTGTTAAACAAGGGTGAAAAGCTGGCAGAAGGATCTCCGAAGGATATGATTGATCTCTATAAGAAAATCCTTACGGGTTCCGAAGAGGACAAAAAAGAAGTGGAAGAAGTGGCTTCAGAGCCGGAGGAAGAAGAGGTTGCAGTGGCTGCTCCGAAAAAGGACGGAAAGTATTCTGTCTGTGATCCGGTGCCGGGATGTGACTGGAAAAAACATTTTACCATCAATCCTAATGTCAATGAGTACGGCAACCACGACGCGGAGATTATTGATTTTTGCATCGAGGATGAAACCGGAAAGCTTACGGATGCCATTATAAAGGGCACGGAGTTTACCATAAAGACGAAAGTGCGTTTTAACGAAACCGTAAAGGACCCGATTTTTACCTACACCTTTAAAACGGTACGGGGCATTGATGTGACAGGAACCAATACCATGTATGAAAAAAAGAGTGTTCCTTTGGCAAAAAAAGGAGAGGAGTATGTGGTGAGCTACAAGCAGAAAATGGATTTGCAGGGGGGCGAGTATTTATTGTCTATGAGCTGTACGGGATACGTGGACGGGAACCTTACCGCATACCACAGATGCTACGACTTAATTAGTGTAAATGTGATTTCGGACAAGAATACGGTGGGGTTCTATGACATGAATTCCGATGTGCATGTGGAAAAAACAAGGGGCTAGTGATGAGAAGCATCGAGCAGTTAAAAAAAGAAGAACTAAAAATTGCCACTTCCTGGATTCCGGAGGAAAAAGAAAAACAAATTTTTCTGTGGAAACCGGAAAATCTAAAGGATAAGCTTTCCAAGGCAAAGGAATGCTTATCTGAGGATGGTTCCATCTATTTATTTATGGATAACTCGCTGGGACTTAATAATCTGGAACGAGCAGGGGTGCTTGATGAAGATAAGCCAAGGATTTCCGGTATGACCCGCAGCGAGATTGTAAGTGTGCTTAAAGAGATGGGGCTATCCTTTAAAGAGTATTATCCATATCCGAGTTTGGAGCATATGCGGGTGCTTTTTTCCGAAGAGCGTATGCCGGCGGAGGGAGAACTTTTAAACTACCGCTTGGATAATCTTGCGGTTTCCAATATCAAACTTTTTGATGAGACTGCTCTCTGGAATGGGGTGATTTCCGAAGGCGCGTTTCCTTCTTTTTCCAATGCCTATATTTTCGTGATTGGAAATGCGCCGGATGTGATTTATGCAAAGTTTTCTTCCGATAGAGATCAAAGATTTCGGATTTGTACGGAGATTGTAAAAACTTCGGAAGGAAAAAAGATAAAAAAAATGCCTTTGTGTGAGGAAGCAAAAACTCATGTGGCAAAACTAAACAGAATCCAGATTGCTTTGCGGGAGCGCTTTAAAGATTCGGATGTTTCCGTGGTGGAATGTATCCCGGATGGGGATGCCATGATAAGTCCTTTCGTAAAAGGAAATACCTTGGCTGTTCTTTTAGAAGAGTGCATCAGTACGGAAAATAAAACAGAATCGGAGGAGCTTTTAAATCGGTTTAAGGAGTTAATCTATGCCGGAAGCGAGACAAAAGAATTTGTTCCCGCAGATGAGTTTTGCAAGGTGTTCGGAAATGTAAGCTTTTCTCGTCCCATGCAGGTGGCTCGGGTTTCTGATTTGGATTTAAACTTTGACAATATCATCGTAAATGACACTTGGAATCTTATTGATTATGAGTGGAGTTTTGATTTTGAAATTCCACAGACCTATATTTTGTACCGAAGTCTTTTGTATTGGAGTGTGGCTTACGGAGAAAAACTTGGCAAAAGCTTAGAGGAGTGGCTTAGCTATTTTGATATTTCGCCGGGGGATGTGGCAGTATTTAATGAGATGGAACAATCCTTCCAAAGATATGTTTACGGAGACAGTGATGCGTATTTTCGCGTGGCGGATATGTATCGTATGCCGGAGTATACCATGGAGGATGTCCGGAATGCGGCTGTAAAGATAAACTTTTTCTTTGAAGGAGGAGAAAAACTCACCTATTATTGGTTAAATACCGCGAAGAAGGAGTTCCATTATACAATCCCGATTCCTGAGAATACCCGGCAGGTAAAGATGGAAATAGACTGTGACTACCTGGAAGCAGTAGTGGAATCGGACGTTTATGAGAAGCGAGAGCGCATATTTTCTAAAGAAGAAAATTATGTTATCATGAACGTTGGTGGTTCGCGAAAATATATTCGTGTGAAAATCACCGAAAAGCCGAGAGTGGAATGGAAAAGATTTAGCACTATTGAGAGTCCTTCAGAGGATATAATAGAAAATAGTGTAAAGAATAAAATAAAAAGATTTGTAAGGAAAGGAATGCGAAGTAATGAAGAATGCAATTAGAAGAAGATTGGGTATGCTTGTTCTTTCTGTTGTGTTGGCACAGCAGTTGTCAAGCAGCGTTGTTTGTCATGCACAGGGACTGTCCGTAAAGGATAGAATCGTAAGTGCAGTGGACAAGGTTACAAATAATTATAATGAAGAAGAAGATCCGATGTGTGGCGGAAGACGCAGTGTAGAACGCGAGGATAACATCACTACTTTTTCCTACGGAACCACAAGTACCGCAAACGGATTTACAAATCAGACCTATATTCACAATTCCAGATTTGACGGAAAAGACATCCATAACGGAATCGATGTTTCAAAGTGGCAGGAAGATATTAATTGGGCTGCAGTTAAAAATGCAGGTATTGAATTTGCCTTTGTACGTGTGGCTGCACGTGGAAAAGCTGACGGTGAAATCATGATGGACCCGAAAGCTTCTGCTAACTTAAAGGGTGCTGCAAAAGCCGGACTTAAGGTAGGCGCTTATGTATATTCTCAGGCCATTACCGCTCCGGAGGCAGTGGAAGAAGCAAATTATGTACTTAGTGTTGTTAAAAACTATGACATTACCCTTCCGATTATTATCGACTATGAATACGACACCGATGGAACCGGTCGATTGGCAACCGCAGGACTTGCTCCGGCAACCAAGACTGCTATCGTAAATGCTTTTGGTGATACTGTAAAGGCAGCAGGTTATACTCCTATGGTATATGCAAATAAGAACATGCTTTCTAAGGATATGGATGCAGGTGCCATTAACTATTTAGTATGGTTGGCACAGTATGCGAACGAAGCTACCTATACCGGTGACTACACTTGCTGGCAGTATTCCAGCAAAGGTAGCGTAAGCGGTATTAACGGGAATGTAGATATGAACTATTGGTACGGAGATTATTCCGGAATTCTTCATGCATATACCGGATACTATAACGGTATTTATTACGGAGATGTTTTTGATCCAAACGAATATGTGGTTTTAAACCCGGATTTAAAAACAGCAATCGGAGAAAAGAATTTGTACGCGTTGTTGCAGCACTTTGTTCAGAACGGCATGAAGGAAGCCCGTATGGGAAGCTACGAATTTGATCCGGTTTTGTACAAGAGCAACTATCCGGATTTGCAGTCTGCATTCGGTGATGATTGGACTAAGTACTACATACACTATATCAACTTCGGTAAGGCAGAAAACAGAAACGCAACTACTTATAAAGTAAAAGAAATGATGTATCGTATGTTTAATCCGACAACGGGCGAACACTTCTATACCAACAGTCGCGAGGAGCGCCTTGTTTTGGTTCAGTCCGGATGGAACTACGAAGGTGTGGCATGGCATACACCGGCATCAAGCAATACCCCGGTATATCGTTTGTTTAATCCGAAGTCCGGAGCTCATCACTACACTCCAAGCGCGGAAGAAAAAGATGAGTTGGTAAAAAAACAGGGTTGGAACTATGAAGGTATCGGTTGGTATTCCGATGACAACCAGACTGTACCGATGTATCGTTTGTACGATCCTACCGGAACCGGTATGGCAGAAGTGAGAGCTCATCACTATACCGCCAGCACGGAAGAACGTGACCAGTTACTGGCCGCCGGCTGGAGAGATGAAGGAATCGGCTGGTACGGAAAATAATCTATAAAACAAACGGCGAGTAAATGAAAAGGTCATGGCCTTTTAAATACGGAGGAAAGAATGAGCAGACGTGTTATTCAGATGAAGTTGAAATTGATTTGATTCAGTTTATCAAAAGAATATGTGTGCAGTGGCGAGCTGTTGTTGCGGTGGCTTTGATTTTTGCCCTTGCTGTTATGGGGGCAAAGTATGCGAAAGATTATCGTGTATATGAAACAAGTGAGAGAGAAAAAAATCAATTGCCGATGCCCCTTGAGGATATAGAGTCCGGGGTGTCTGATGAGGAAAAAATGCAGTATATCTGGCGGTAAATACACAGCAACAAATTGAATTCAAGGAGATGTATTTGCGAGATTCTGTCTATATGAATCTAAATCCGGAGGAGTATAAAACTGCTTATGTCTATTATATGATTGAGACGGATGGAAGTACGGATGCCTGGGATGTGGCGTGGAATTATCAGATGAGGCTGAACTCGGATGAAAGCCTTTCAACGCTTGGGGAAAAAACAATTCCGGGAAAAGAAGAACAGAACCGCTTGTGTTGCAATTTGTTCTTTCAAAAGATATGGATGAAGACAAAGCAATTGCGGCTATGAAAACTTTGGTGGAAGAATGTGATAAAGAGAGCGGGTTATATTCTTATAATCTTTCTTTTTTCGGTAGTGAGATAAGAGGTGGATCACAGAAAGATAAGTTAAAATTACAGGATAGTCAGTTATCGGCGAGAAGCGCATTGTTCTTTTTGTATATTATTATTAATCCACGTATGGTAGAGAAGAGTGTATGTGACGCGATAAATATGCCGTGCCTTGGAAAGATAAAAGTGGCAGCGAATCGCAAAAAAAGTGGTATTCTTTTTTGCTACGTGATGAATTGATTTTCGGATTACTATATAAGAAAGAAGAGTGTGCATCAAATTTTGAAAATATCATTGGCAGGATGCAGGTGCTGTCCGGGAATAAAGGCGAAAGAACATTTCAACTTTTACAACCCGGAATGGATATTTCCGAAAATAAGAGGATAACAGATTTGGTTAATACAGCAGACAAATTGGGAATATCATTAAAAATGATACCGGTAGATTCAAATAATCTGAAAGACTTTGTGTCCCAATTTGATGCAAGTATTCCGACTGCTTTAGTTATTTACGAAAAAAGGACATTAAAGAGTGATATAAAAACCCTTTATGAACTTTTAATATCACATAATATCACAGCAAGTAAAAATATTAATATGCGGTTTGGGTAATGCGGGGATTGGCACAGAGGTTTTGTTGTAGCAATATCCATATATTTGAATTTCTGTAACAAATCAGAATCACTCATATGGAATTGCATATTTAAAAAAAATAGGTAATTGACGGAGACAGGTGGAATGACAATTAGTGATAGAATCTTCGAGAGATTGAATCAGTTATCGATGACACAAAAGGAATTTGCAGAAAAAACTGGTATACTTCAGAGCACGATTAGTGAATGGAAAAAGAATAGAACAAATCCGTCATCAGATAAAATAATGGTAATATGTCAGACGTTAGATGTTTCACCAGAATGGCTTTTGTCAGGAGTGGACCCGGCTGCCAGCAGAGGAAAGAATCAAAAATACTACGTTGTGGATGTTGCCACAGACACCGGGGTGTTGATATCGGAGTTTAATCAGTTAGAAAAATCTCAACGGGACAGGATTCTTGGTTATGTGCAGGCGTTTACGACCATGAAAAATGATAGAGAGAAACAAAAACGGTGGAGTTATTATAGAAGTTGAAAAGGTTAGTTTGATTCTGGCGTAAAAGATGGAAAAAATTGATGTAGGTATAGAGGGATAAGAGGTTCCGATGAGTTTTATATATAAACAACTATCCTTAAAAATTGGAGGAGTAGTTGGAACTTTGTAGTTAGTGTGTTAGGATTGACGGAGGTATGCCCAATCTGTAAGCGCTTATGGATAATTTTTGAAGTAAAGGCGGAATACTATTAGGATATGATAGGATTAATAGGAATACTTGGATGTATAATTATACTTCCATATTTATATGGAAGTATGTTTACAAGTAAAGATAGAGATAACAGATTACTTCGATTTCCACTCGGATTAATGGTGGAGTTGGTGCTTTGGACCATTGTGTCCTTCCCGATTGTTTTTTCCGGAGGAGAGTTTTCAAAAGCAGTTTTTGTTTTTTTGTGTTGTAATATCCCGTGCCTGATTTATGGGGTGGTTTGGTTGGGAAAACTCAGAAGAAGTCATGACGTGAAGACGAGCATTAAAAGGGAATACAAATCTTCCGAGCAAAAGTACGTATGGATCATTATGCTTTTATGTGTTTTCTTTCAAGTGGGACGCGTCAGCTTGTTTCAGCCATCAGATTATCGGGATTCCAAAACTTACAATGCGATTGTAAATGATATCGTTGAAACAAATCAATTCTTTTCACTGTATGAGGATAATGGAGCAGAACGATTAGAAGAAGATTCCGTTAATACAAAAATATTGTTATCATCCTGGTATACTTTCGAAGCAATGTTATCAAAGGTGATGAACGTGCATCCTCTGATTGTGATTAATACCATTTTGCCGGGATATTTGCTCATTCTTCACTATATTGTAGCTTGGTATTTGATAGGGGTATTTATAAAAGATGAAAAGCTTCTGAAATATATGTTTATAATTCTTTTGGTATTATTAAACGAAGTCATCGGGGATGATATTTCACAAATACTTTTAATTTGGCCTACGTGGGGGAAAAATATTACAGCAACAATTGTTGTTCCCCTGATAATTGTTTTATGGGAGAACTTTGCTAAAAAACGGGATGTAAAAAGTCTATTGGGCATTTTTCTTATGATGGGTGCGGGATGTGGTGCTTCAAACATGGGAATTATGATACTGCCGATAGAATTGGCGCTTTTGACCATAACAGAGTTGGCTGCCAAAAAGAAAATGGATTTGAAATTAATACTTCAGGTTGCTGTTATGATGATTCCGGTGGGAATATTTACGTTTTTGATTATTAGATAGGTAGAAAATGGATTTTTGGTATTATATTCAATTGCATAAATGGTATTCTGCCGGATGGGCTTTAACTTTCGCGTTCAGCTTGGTTCTATTGTTTGTTGGTAGGAATAATCAAAAAGAAAAAATAAGGAAACTATGTATTTTTGTCTCACTATCGTTGCTTCTTTACTATTGTCAGATTTTTGCATCTGTCATGTTAAGGACGTTTCTTCCGGGTTATCTGGAATATGAACGTTTATCATGGATTTTTTTTGCAAGAGAAATTGTAGCGTTTTCTTTTGTGGTGCTTGTCAACAAATTTGATAAAAAGAAAAGGCTGTTAGCTTTTGCTATATTCCTGGTTTTTTGCTTATATCTTTCGAATACGAATCTCATTACATATGGGTTTCATGTTCCCCAAAATTTATATAAATTATCGGAGGATGTCGTTGAAATAGGAGATGCTTTAATTGCCCATACTAGTGAAAAAAAACCAACAGTCTTGATTCAATCGGATTCCTACGATACCAATCAGGGAGACGAGATGTTTCATGGAATCCGGCAGTATACATCTAACCCGGTTTTATATGATGTTTACCTTTCGTCGGAAGAATATGAGGCAGAAGATTTCGATTTGAGTGCATATGGTATATTGAATTTCGAGTTTTTTGTTTGCCATAATGAAGTTGCTCTTAGGAACCAAGCGGAGTCATTTGGTTTCGAATTGATAAAGGAAACGAAAAAGTATTGTCTTTTTAAAAATGAAAAAGAGTTTACGTTGTTTTTTGTACGACATGGACAGACAGATGCTAATGTGGCGGGAATATATGCAGGTAGCGGAACAGATTCTATGTTAACGGTGGAAGGAATCAATCAGGCAAAAACTACTGGAGAAGCTTTGTCTGATATTTTGTTTTCGAACGTGTTTACAAGTGAGTTAACAAGAACAAAGTATACTGCAAATTTGATTCTTGAACAGAATAATAATGGAACACCGGAACCGAAGGCCCTTCCCTACTTGGATGATTTTTATTGGGGTAATGTAGAAGGAATGACTGATGAGGAAGTAAGGGAGCTTTATCCGGACTTTGATTTAACGACATATATTGGCACTTTGGATGACCAATTTTTTGTTTCGCCGATTGATGCAGGGTCGAAATACTATACGGTTACTCGTTTGAGAAGAGCGCTGGATCAAATTGTTACTTCTACCGAAAAAGGAGGAAATGTTTTAGTAGTTGGACATAGTGCGATGATCTGGTGTTTGCAGGATATGTTTCCGGAGCAGGTGGAGGAAACGGACGGAATAGACAATGCAAGTGTTACAATCCTGCATTATAATAGGGGGAAGTGGACACTTGAGGAATTGAATTTGTCCGCTGAAGAATTTAAAGAGTTGAAATTATGATATATAAGTTGCTGTTTATAATTGCATATCTGGTTCTGATGCCTATTGGAGTGGGAAGACTCAGTCGACTGGTTTTGTGGAGTAAAAAATCACTATCGCAGGAAAATTTTGTTGAGGGATTCTTGGAATCTTTTGTAAGCGGCTTATTGGTGGAGTTTTTCTTGTTTGAATCCGTTGGTATGATTGTAATATCTTCAACGCAGTCATATAGTGGATTTTTGGAAATCATGGAAAAGATTAGTTCAAGACTTCTTGTGGTTTCCCTAGTGAGTTTGGTGCTGTTTTCTGTTTATGATTTTATTAAAAAACTGCGCCGCGACTTGGAAGATGAAAAACTGAACTGGCCGATGCTTATTTTTGCGGTAGCATATATTGCAGTCGCGGTTTTATTTGTGGCGCCGAATTCGGCCGATGAAACCATTATTAATATCATTGCAATGATGAAAGCTGATATGGTTGCGGAGTTTGATCCTTTTAGTTATTGGTTATTGTCAGAGATGACAAATCGCACGAAACTTATTGAGATGTTCTATGCGATGGGGGCTGATATTACCGGCGTCGGAATCAATCAGTTTGTGGCATATATAATAAATGTCGTATTTTTAGTTTTCTTTTTTGGTGTATATAAAAGAATTGAAAGCATACTCACGCACCACTGTAGTTTTCTGATGCAAAATAAAAAGCGTATGGAAGTATGTTTTTTCGCAATTTGTACCGCACTTTTATTTATTAATGGTTCCGTGTATTTGGCTATCCCTAATAATATTTGGAATGGTTACACGCTGTTTGCCGCATGTGTGATGCCTCTCTGCTTTGCTTATGGATATGCTGCTATTGTGGAAAGCACGAGAGGACAAATTGCCGGTGGGATTTACTGGGTTTTGCAAATGGTACTTTTGATGCCGGTGGCTGCTTTGTTGTATGACTACGGATATCAGATGGATATATTTTTAATTATTATTACTGTAATTGTTATGATTGTGGTGGCCTTGGTAAACACGTTTATAAAAGAAAAAGAGAGAGCATAAATGGAACTTTTGACAGGATTTTATGAAAACTTTTTAAATACACGATTCATTTTCCAAAGTTACGGATCTGCATATACCGGTATTTATCTGGCACTGATTCTATCTCTTTCGGCATTGATAATATACAATCGAAAAGATAAGGAGATTCGCGGGTATATTTATTATGTTATTGGCGTACTTATTTTTTTGCTTTTTCCGGGGATTATGCTTGACGCATCCAAGCTTCTTTGGGGGGAAGAGAAGTCAACAGATTTGTTTTTCTTGTTTCCTACAATTATAGCGATTGTTTTGGGAATGGTTATTGTTTGTGATTATATTGAGAAAGAGCAGGCGAAAGAACCGCAGCAATTGGATAAAAAACGGAGTAAAAACCGAAAAGACGAATTGATGATAAAAATATTTGCGGTTACTCTTATCCTGGTACTTGTGGAAGGAAGTGTGCCGCTACAGTTGACATTACATAATTTTACTCTTCCTAAGTTTTCTGGAAGGATAAACGGTGAAGCAGTGGAGATAGCCGAGATTGTGCAAAACAATCGGGTGATTCTTCCTTCTGATTTGCATTCGAAAGTGAAAACATATAACTGGGAGGCAAATATTGTTCCGCATTACAATTCTGACCAGGTGGAGCAAATGATTGATGTATTTGAAACAGCAAGTACAAATGGTATACCTTACGTAGTCGTTATCGAAGGCAACTCATTAGGAGTTATTACGACTGCTGATAGTGAGGCTAGTTTGTATGGGTATGTCCTAGAAAAGAAAATAGGAAAATACCTTTTGTATACTTATGGGGAGTGATTGAAATCTATATTTTCTAATCCGCCAAAAATTCTTTAATCTGTGAGCATCGTAACAAACTTACGATTGTGACTCCCCAGGATGCAGGCGACCCCTACTACAATCCAAATCTTACTTTAGTAGATGGAGATTGCAGCATGCGCCGTGATGATGAACACTTCGCTATTGTGGATGAGATAGAAGAGAAATACAAAGGTTAATTAATTTGAAAACAAGCCGATACAACTTGTGGAAATATATAGTGTTATCGACTTGTTATTGGTGTGTGATTGGCATATAATAGGTGTAGAAAAACTTGACACTAAATTGTATGTTTGGTATGATGTCACCTGTCTGGTTGTTCTAGACATATATTATTTTTGGAACGTACTCCGGTGTCCTTCGGGCCCGGGGTCTTTTTATTTTGGGGGTTGCAATGGAAAAGCCATTTAAAAAACACGATGAATTGATACTCTTGTTAGAAAATCGTGGGATTGATTTTAGTAAACCAAACAGTAAAGCCCGCGCAAAGAAGCATTTGCAAAGAATTGGCTACTATAACTTGATCAATGGATATAGTTCATTGTTTTATGAACATGGTAAAGTTGACACTTATATCGAAGGAACTACTATTGACGAGATATATGGCCTTTATATGTATGATAGAAGGATACGATCAATTATACTAGAGAACATTTTACCTTTTGAAGAAAATATGAAAGCGCTAATTGCATATCATTTTCCTAAGGCGCATGGAGAACCAAATTATCTTACATATTTGAATTTTGATTATGGGAAAAAGGACGCGAATAAGAATATAACAGCTTTAATTGCGACCATACAAAAGCAGATTTCGGATCGCTCTACAGATCCGTCAATTTCGCATTATTTAAAGAAATACGGATATGTACCGTTGTGGGTATTGACCAATATTTTGTCATTAGGAACTATTAGTAAGTTTTATAGTATGATGAAGCAGATGGAACGACAAGATATTGCTAAAACTTTTAAACTTAGTGATAACGAATTAGAAAGTGTTTTGATGTATATATCCTCGGTCAGAAATTTTTGCGCTCATGGGAATAGACTGTATTGTTATAGGTCCAATCGTCCGTTGACGGATACATCTTTGCATAATAGACTAGGAGTTGCAAGGGGTCAAACCGGAGAATATGTAAACGGAAAAAGAGATTTGTTTGCAGCTATGATAGCGCTAAAACTTGTTTGCTCCAAAACGGAGTATAGAAAACTAGTTGCTGAAATAATTGGAGAAAGAGGAGTAGATTGTTTATGCAAGCTACTCTTTTTACTTGTAAAGTCTTTGTTGCGACAGCAATCAATATACTATCTGAAGGTAAAAAAGAATACCGGCAGGTATATTCGTTATCAAATGCGTTCCTTGGTATTATTGGAATTTTTATTGTTATTGGAACAATAAAGATAGGGGTGAATGACTGGGATGAACTAGACAAAGTGGATGTAAAAATCAAAAGAAGGCATAAGATAGAAATTTTGAAAACGTGTGGATTATCAGTAAAGAAACTTCGCGCTTTTTTATATGAGTGTGTCCCGAAAATGTTCAGAAGGATGGGTGAAAAAGAGTTTGAAAGCATAATTGACAGATTCAAAGATTGGTACTGAAAAATATGAACAAATTGCTATAAAAGAATATGAATATCGGTTTATATTTGTTTGTATTTGCAGAGGATGAAATATATAATAATACGTGTTGACTGAAAAATCTTGGAGGGATATATGAATCAGAATTGTTATCAGGAAGAAGTGGAAATTGATTTAATCCAGTTTTGCAAACGACTTTTGGTGCAGTGGAGAGCTGTTGTAGCGGTAGCACTTATCTTTGGACTTCTTGTCATGGCGGGAAAATACGTAAAAGACGACCGCGCTTATCGAGCAAGTGCTGAGGCAAGTGAAGCAGCGGAAGCAACTATCGAGGATGTGGAAGCTTCATTAACAGCGGAAGAAATCGATGCGGTAAAGCTTGCAGTAGCAACACAGCAGCAGATTGATGCAAAAGAAGCCTACTTAAAGGATTCCATACTTATGAATATGGACGCTTCAAAGTGTAAGGCAGTGACCGTACAATACTTGATTAAAACTGACGCAACTGTAGATGCAGCTGATGTAAGTTATTTGTACCAGTCCTGTGTTAAATCGGATGAAAGCCTAAACTCTTTTGGAAAAGAAATCGGGCTAGATGCGGATGCGTCTTATATCAGGGAACTTTTTAATGATAATTTAACAACTTATGTAAAAGATGATAGCCAAACGGCATTTTTAGAGTTGACGGTTTATACTCCGGAAGATGTGGATGAAGAAAATGTAGCAACTGCATTGAAACATGCAATAGAAAACTGTGATGATGTGAATTCTGCATTTCACTATACATTAACCTTTGTGCGTAGTACTATCGATGCACCAAGCGTGAGTGTGGTGCAGACTATGCAAAGTAATCAGTTAAATGCGAAAAGTGATCTTTCTTCGTGGAAGACCAACCAAAAGACAACAGTGGATGCGTTTTCTGATGCACAAAAGCAATTGTATCAGATGAATATTTCTGATACAGAGGATGAAGAAGCATCTGACGATGCGAACGAAGCAGATGAAATGTTATCGACTCCTGCATCTCTTAGTGCGAAGTTCTTTGTCGTTGGTGCATTTTTGGGAATTGTATTATATGCGGGATTATTCTTTGTATATATTATTCTGAACTCACGTGCTGTTGAACTTGATGTTGCAGGTGTGACGACAATGCCTTGCCTTGGACTTGTAAAAGCGGATCAAACACAAAATAATGGATTCTTATCTTTCTTTACCTGTGACCAATTGATATATAACCTACTCTATAAAGAACAGGTTGACCGGTTATCTAAGTCGGAGAATATCATTGGACAGATGAAGGTCTACGCCGGCGGGGATAAAAGCGATCGGTTCTGTGTTTTACAGCCGGATTTAGAGACAGAAGATTCATCTGCAATGCAGGCCTTAAAAGAAAAGGCTTCTTCCTTGGGGGTAGATATTGAAGTCGTAGCGATAGATGTTAGTGATGTCTCCGATACAGTTTCCAAACTGGATGCCACTGTCCCGACGGTAGTCTCTATCTATGAATCAAAAACGAAAAAGAAAGACGTCTATGCATTATACGAAATCTTAAAGAACCAGAAAGTAAAAGTTCTGGGAGAATTGTATGTGAGATAACTATAAAAACGGCGTATTGCATTGCTATTAATCGTACAATACGCCGTTTTTATTTTTACTTAAAGTGTGCTATAATTATTGACGTATGACGAAAATTTGGAAGAAGAGAGTAATATGTTTAACTTAATTCGAAAAATAAAACACTGGCATTTAGTGGGCTACTTTGTTGCGTTATATGATTTTATAACGATACCTGTGGCTTATTTTTGTGCGCTGCTACTTCGGTTTGATGGAAGGTTTTCGTTTATTCCGTCTGAATATTTGAATATGTTTAAGTATACCATTGTGGTGTACACGGTGTGCTGTATCTTTGTGTACTGGCTATTGGGAACCTATCGTTTTATGTGGCGATTTGCCAGCCTGATGGAGCTTTTAAAAGTCACAATCTCTGTGGTAATCACATGGTTTTTGTATGGCGTAATAATGACCGGATTTGTTGGTCGAATGCCGATTTCCTATTTTGTTTTCGGAGTAGGATTTCAATATTTCTTTGCACTTTTGATTCGGTTTTCGTATCGGTTATATCTGGTAGCTAGAAATACAAGAAACGGGCAGGAGACCATTAATCCAATCATGTTGATTGGCGCAGGCTCTGCGGGGCGTATGATTATTCGTGACGTAAACTATGTTAGCGGAGGCGCCGGCGGAAATGAAAAAATTGTTTGTGTGATAGATGATAATCCAAATAAATGGGGACGAGCTATTGACGGCGTGGAGGTTATAGGTGGACGGGATAAAATCCTTAGCACCGCAGAAAAGTTTGACGTCAAAGAAATCTATATTGCCATTCCCAGCTTAAAACCCAGTGAAAAGCGGAATTTGATTCAGGTTTGCAAGGAAACCGGATGCAAGATTAAACAACTTCCTAACATGTATGCGGAAAAAGCAGATATTGTATCTGCCGGAGCGCTTCAGAATATTACCATTGAAGATGTCCTGGGACGTGACCCGATTTCCTTACATCAGGAGGATGTGTCGGCACAGATAAAGGATAAAGTGGTCTTGGTTACCGGAGGTGGCGGCTCTATTGGGTCGGAACTTTGCCGACAGATTGCAAAGTACCACCCGAAACAGTTGATTATCTTTGATGTGTACGAGAATAATGCGTATGATATTCAGTTGGAACTAAAGCGTCATCATCCGGAATTAAATCTGGTGACATTAATCGGTTCTGTGCGTGATGCCAGACGAATCGAGTCGGTGTTTGAAACATACCGACCGAACATCTGTTATCATGCAGCTGCACACAAGCATGTCCCTTTGATGGAGGATAGTCCGTGCGAGGCAATAAAGAATAATGCTGTTGGCACATATAAAACTGCTTATGCGGCTATGAAATATGACTGCGACCGATTTGTATTAATATCTACAGATAAGGCTGTAAACCCAACCAATGTTATGGGGGCTACAAAGCGTATTTGCGAGATGATTATTCAGACCTTTGACGCGTATGTTCGAAACAATAAGGAAGATCAACTTCCTTGCATTTTTACCCATCAGGTAGATGATGAGGAAGTAGGAAGAGAACAGGTAAAAGCAGGAAGTGCTCATACAGAGTACGTGGCGGTTCGATTCGGAAATGTGCTTGGGTCTAATGGCTCTGTGGTTCCCCTCTTTAAAAGGCAGATAGCAGAAGGTGGCCCGGTGACATTAACCCATCCGGATATTATTCGTTATTTTATGACGATTCCGGAAGCGGTAAGTCTTGTTTTAAAAGCTGGAGCAAATGCTAAGGGTGGAGAAATCTTTGTTCTTGATATGGGCGAGCCGGTTAAAATCCTAGACCTTGCCAGAAACATGATAGAATTAGCAGGTTTGAAACCGGATGTGGATATCGAAATCGAATACATCGGCTTGAGACCTGGCGAAAAACTCTACGAAGAAAAACTTATGAGTGAAGAAGGACTACAAGAAACAGAGAATAATCTTATTCATGTAGCAAAGCCAATAGAGATTCAACACGATATCTTCTTGGCTGATTTAAAAGATGTGATGAGTTTAGCATATTCTAATGAGGCGAATGAGGTTGTGAAAAAAATAAAAGAAATCGTTGTGACATTTAAAGGATAATTTGTAATGAATGCAAAGGATTATATGATATGAAGCATATTTTGATCGTTTCACAGTATTTTTATCCGGAAACATTTCGTGTGAATGACATGGCGGTGGAATGGGTGAAACGAGGCTATAAGGTTACTGTATTAACCGGCATTCCCAATTATCCAATGGGTAAGTATTACGAAGGATATGATAAAAAACACCGGGTTCGAGAAACTTGGAATGGTGTGGATATAATCCGAATTCCCTTGGTTGCCAGAGGAAATAGCAATAATAAGATTGCTAACGCAATGGGAATGACTGCGAATTATTTGAGTTTTGTTCATAGCGGTTGGAAATGGGTTCGAAGTAAAGAGGCAAAAGAACTAAACGCTGATTTAGTGTTTACATTTGAAGTTTCCCCAATGACGCAAGCATTAATTGGAATATGGTATGCCAAGAGATATGACGTCCCATCGTATCTATACGTACAGGATTTGTGGCCGGAAAATGTTGAGACGGTAACAGGAATTCATAATCGTGCTATTATCGGACCGATCGACCGAATGGTAGATAAAATCTATCGGGAAACGGATGAGATTTTTACAACGTCACCAAGTTTTGTGGAATCGATTGTAAATCGAAATAAACCGGTAAGCCGAAAAAAAGTTCATTTTTGGCCGCAATATGCAGAGGAGTTCTATACACCTCTAAATAGACAAATGATTAAAGGTATACCGGAAGATGATAGTTTTAAAATAATATTTACAGGAAATGTTGGCACAGCACAGGGATTAGAAATTTTGCCCAAAACGGCGAAATTGTTAAAAGAAGAGAATGTAAGATTTGTCATTGTCGGTGACGGAAGATTTTTGTCGGAGTTTGAAGAACAGATTCAAGATAACAATGTTTCGGATAAATTTACACTTCTTCCTCGTGTTCCTGCAGAGGAAATTCCAAGGATTCTTAGCGTATGTGACGCTGGATTCATAAGCTTTCGTAACGACCCTTTGTGGGAGAAGACAATCCCGGCAAAATTACAATCTTATATGGCCTGTGGAAAAGCGATTATAGCTTCGGCTTCAGGAGAAACGAATCGTATCATACAGGAAGCCGATTGTGGCATGTGTTGTAAGATAGGTGACCATGAAGCATTGGCAACGGGAATCCGCGAACTGATGAGGATGGATTGTGTTGGATTGGGGTTGAATTCGCGGGCGTATTTTGAAAAAAACTATGAGAAAAAGTCTCTCATGGATGAGATGGACAGATATTTTGAGGATTAATCAGTGAAACAAAGTAGACCTTATCAAAGATGCACACAGTGCGTCATGGATACTACAGATTCAAAAATCGTATTTGATGAGCAGGGCGTTTGCGACCATTGTAGAAATTTTGAAAAAATATAAAGCCGTATTGGAAACCGCAAGAGAATCGATTTGATAAACTGGAAAAATTAGCGGCAGAAATTCGAAAAGCCGGCGAAGGCAGGGAGTATGATTGCATTCTTGGATTGTCTGGCGGTGCAGATAGTTCTTATCTTGCATATATTGCAAAAGAGATTATGCATCTTCGCCCATTGGTATATGTTGTTGATATCGGATGGAATTTGAATGTTGCTGTTGAGAATATTGAGAAGATTGTTAAGGTACCGGTAGTTGCAATTGGTGGCGCAGGTGGAATCAGCGACCTGAGGGACGCAATACATAATGGACACGCTCATGCGGCTACTGGGGGGAAGTGTGTTTGTATACTATGGTCGATTAAAGGCTGTGCTTATTACGGCACCGAGTGAAACTGAGTTAATGGAAGCGGGTATATATCAGAGTTAGGAGGTAAAGATTGATGGAATATCCAGTAATAAAGATAAAACAGACACGACCATATCAGATTTGTAATTGCTGTGTTATGGATACAACGGATGAAGATATAACGTTTGATAGTAATGGCGTATGTATGCGATGCAATGAGTATAAGAACCGAATTGAGCCTGATTGGAATCATGGTAAAGGCCATGAGAAGGAATTACAGGATTTGATTCATGCTGTGAAAGAAAGCGGCAAAGGCAAGAAGTATGACTGTATTCTTGGATTGTCTGGTGGCTTGGATTCAACATATATGCTACACCTAGCTGTAAGAGAATGGGGACTTCGGCCTTTCGTATTCCACATCGATGCGGGATGGAATCTTCCGGTAGCTGAGGAGAATATACGTAAAGTTACTGAAAAACTTGGCGTGAAACTTCATGTTGAAAAAATGAATTGGGATGAGATGCGAGAGATGCAACTCGCCTGGTTTCGGACAGGTCTTGAAATGCTTGATGCGCCACAGGATCATGCGTTTATTTCATTGATTGATAAGTACTCTCAGAAGCTAGGTGTGAAATATATCCTGAATGGATATAATGTATGTACTGAAGTCGTTGCAGATCCAGCATCATGGGAAAAAGGTTCAGGACCTACTGGTGATGGAACATATATTAGAGATGTTGTAAAGAAATACTGCTCTATTCCTATCAAAGATTATACGTATACGAGCGGATTGAAGCATAAGTTTGTTATTCCATATTTGAAAGGCGTAAAAACTATTAAGCCACTTAATCTGGTGGAATTTACTAAGGATTCTATGATCAAAACACTTTCTGACGAATATGGTTACATCCCTTATGGTCAGAAACATTTTGAGGATCTTATTACAAAGTTCCTTGAGGGATGGTGGCAACCTACAAGATTTGGTCACGATATAAGAAGAGCACAGCTGTCGAGTCTTGTTGTTACAGGTCAAATGACTAGAGAAGAAGCTCTTGAGATTCTTGAGCAGCCTCCACTTAGCGAAGAAGAAAGTAGAGAACTGTTTTCAGAAGTCGCCATGAAATTGGATATTTCAGAAGAAGAGTTAATGAAGTTCCATGAAATGCCGGAATGCACAGAAAAGTTTAAAAGCCAGGAGAGACTTTATAACATAGGAATCAAGGTTTATGAGTTGCTTGGACTTGAGAAGAGAATCCGAAAGTAATATAAGGTATTTGATGTGAAGCAATGGAGATAACACATGAGACTCTTATTAATTGATGTTAATTACAGGGAGAGCAGTACGGGCAACCTCGTATTTGAACTGAAGAAAGAAGTTGATAAATGTGGAGGGGAGGCTCTTGTATGTTACGGAAGGGGAAAACGTGTTAAAGAGAATGGCATATTTAAGTTTGGTATAGATGTTGAGACCTACCTTCATGCATTACTAACACGGATTACAGGTTATACGGGGGTATACTCGTTCTTCTCAACATTAAGGCTGATAAGAAAAATAGAAAGTTATCATCCAGATGTGATTCATATACATGAGTTGCATGCATATTTTGTTAATGATGTGCAGTTAATTAGGTATCTTAAGAAAAAAGGATTGCCGCTTGTCATGACGGTACATTGTGAATATATATATACAGGGAAATGTGGTCATGCATATGAATGTGAGAAATGGAAAAAAGATTGTGGAGACTGTCCGCATTTGCATGATTATATTTCCACATTTTTCTTTGATCATACGAGCCAAATGTATAGAAAAAAGAAGCAGGCATTTAACGGCTTTAAGAATCTATCGATTACCGTCCCATCTGAATGGTCAAGGAATAGGATAAAGCAATCATTTCTTAGAGAGTACAAAACACATATTATTTACAATGGTGTGGATACCAGTATATTTCATCCAAGATTAGAAATTGAGAAAAAAAAGGTAAGGGAAAAGTATTTAATTCCAGTTAATTCCAAGGTGGTTTTAGCGGTTGCACCTAATATATTCAGTGAGGCAAAAGGTGGATTAGTTCTTCTTGATTTGGCAGAAGAAATGCAGGATGATGTTCGGGTTGTGATTGTGGGTGATGTTGATACATTGGAGTGGAAATGGAAAGACAATGTACTGATTCTTCCTAAGCTTAAAGATAAGGAAGAATTGGCAGCGTTATATTCCAACGCAGATCTTTTTGTTCTTACATCAAAGAAAGAAACGTTTTCTTTAACATGTGCAGAAGCCCTATGCTGCGGGACCCGGGTAGTGGGGTACAAGTGCGGAGCTCCGGAGACAGTTTTTAAGTCTTTGGATTCGATATTTGTAGAGCAAGGAGATTTTGAAGCTTTAAAAGGAGCAGTGCAGTCGTGCCTCGATATTAAGTGGACTGAGGAAGATAGATTGAAATGTGCTCAGAAAGCTATGAAGACATACGGCAATGATGAAATGCTAAGAGGCTACATGCGTTTATATGAGGAAATCATTAATGAAACATGAATTAGATGTATTGTATCTAACAAATATTCCTTCTCCATATATGGTGGGTTATCTAAATGAGCTTGGAAAGTATTGTAGACTAAAGGCTGTTTTTGAAAAGGAGGCAGATTCAACTAGACCAGACCAATGGAAAGAGTCGCTTAGGAAATCTCACAATTTTGAAATTATAGTTTTACATGGATTTAGTGTATTATCTAAATATTATGGAGATAATCAGGGAAATGCACCAGATGATAAAGCATTATCGTTATCGGTGATAAAGTATTTAAAACAGAAATATGATTTGATTATCGTAGGGAATCCATGTACACCGACAGGAATAATAGCGATTATTTATATGCGTTTGAAACATATTCCATATACTATTCAAAGTGAAGGCGGGATGCCAGGGTCTGGGAAAGGTGTAAAAGAGAGACTGAAATTTTTGCTTATGCATAAAGCAGAGTATTATTTTAGTACATGTGAAATGGATGATGATTATTTTATTACATATGGTGCGGACAGAAACAAAATTTTGAGATATCCATTTGCTTCAATCAGTGAAGTAGATTTACCACGCTCTATTCCTTCAGAAGCGGAAAAAAGAGCAGCAAAGAGAAGATTATGTATTCCTGGTAAAAGGTTTATATTAACTGTAGGACGAAGTGTTCCGGTAAAAGGTTTTGATGTGCTCCTTAAAGCTATTCCCTTTATAAAAGAGAAGGATATAACAATAGGATTCGTGGGCGGAGAATGCCTGCCTGAGTATAAAAGAATAATAGAGGAAAAACAAATCTACAATACAGTATTTGTGGATAATGTGGATTTTAGTGTATTAAAGGAATACTACATTGCTGCAGATGTTTTTGTGCTTCCTACGAGGAGTGATACATGGGGGCTAGTTATAAATGAAGCAATGACATTTGGTTTACCAATAATAACGACGAATCGATGTGTAGCCGGAAATGCCTTGGTTAAAGAAGGAAAGAATGGATTCATTGTAAGCGTTGAAGATTCAGTAGCTATAGCAGAAAAGGTAAATACAATTTTAGAGAATAAAGAGTTGTCATCGGAAATGGGCAGAATGAATTACAATTTGATGAGAGAATGGACTTTCGAGGAGATGGGGAAAGTGATGATAAAAAACATAGAAGGGATAAAGAGAATAGATGAGCATCAATAAGAAAAAAAGTGGTATTTACTATTTAAAGGCGTTTGCAATAATCAGTGTTGTCTGCGCTCATATATCTGTGGTGCCGGAGTATTTTTCGTTTTCAAGTAAATATGTTTGTAATCTCATTTATGAGGTGGGTTCTATAGGCGTGGGACTGTTTTTTGCTGCTTCAGGATATTTGTTTTATTGTAGTAGTCGTCGGAATGCGAGTGTTATAGAGGTGATGAAGGATAAAGCGTATAAACTTGGCGTACCATGGCTCATTTCTGCAACATTTGTATATATATATGAGAGTATTAGAAAAGGTGGAAGTATTCGGAATTATTTTTTGAGCATATGTGGGTACGGTTCATCCTATTGGTATTTAAGTGTTCTTTTTATACTTTATATAATCTACTATTACGTGTCCAAAAGTAAGAAAGAAAGAATGCTCCTAATTGTTTTTCCGCTATTGACTATTATATCGATAGTTTTGCGTGGGCTAAGTGTTGTGCCAAATTCTGTGTGGGGTGTATATTTAAATGTATTTAATTGGTTGATTTTTTTTGAAATGGGTATTGTTTTTTTTAAATATAAAAGCTTTATTACAAATAGAGTGTTAAAGAATAGATGGATTATTTGGGCAGGATGGTTATTTGTAGTATCTGCGCTTCTGGTCATGGGACATCCGAAATGCGCAAGGTTGTCTTATTTTAGTTTGTGGTACATACCCATGGAAGTAGTGATTATAGTTTTATTTACTAATCTATGCATGCTTTTGAATAACAGGAGAATATGGTTATTGGAATATCTAGGACGAATGTCCTTTTCAATCTATTTATATAATGAACTGCTCTGGGCAGGTTTAATTGTTTATCTTGGAAATAAAGTGGATAATGCATATTTGTTATTACTTCGACCTGTTGCCGTTTTATTAATGGTGTGTGTTGAGATGGAAGTTGGAAGAAGATTTTTTGGATTGTTTAATAAGAAAGAACTATTTGGCAGGCTGGTAGGAATTAAGTAGGATGAGAATATTATATATAGGGCAGATCGTTTCTGAGGAAAAAAAGATATTTTGTAGTGCTTACTCAGTACCTGGTAATTTCTTCCAAAAAAAAATGCTGGAAGGTATAACTGAGCAAGAAGAAGTTGACGTAACAATAATATCGACGCTGCCAAAACAAGTTTGGCCTGGCGACAAGTTATTAGTCGATAGGTGTGATGACCAGATTACTAGGAAAATAAAGCCTCTTAGTGTAGGATATATTAATTTACCCATACTAAAACAAATCGCTCAAATGAGAAATATAGTTCGCGAAGGATTGCGTGTGGGAAAAGAAAAAAAATTCGATGTTGTTTTGGTATATAATATGTATCCTCAATTTGGCTGTGCAGCGTTGAAATTATCAAAAAAGCTAGGAATACCTTTAGTGTCCGTTCTTGCAGATTTTCCAAATGATTCAGGAATATTTTTCGGGGGAAATGATGGTTTCCTTACAAAAGTTATGAATGCAATGACATGGAGGAATATAAAACGCGTAAAATATGGGATTGTGTTGAATAAAAACGTAAGTAGATATATGGCCTCAGATTCCAGAGTGATGGTGGTTCCTGGAATTATTGAAGAAGATGTACAGCCATCATTTAACAAGAGTGATAATTATGATCTTGTTTATGCCGGGGCATTAACTAATTATAGCGGAATAATAAATTTAATAGAGGCGGTTAATAAAATAGATATTCCCAAAGTACATTTAAGAATATTTGGTAGAGGAGAACTCGAGGAGACAATTAAAACGAAAACGAATGAGAGAATCTCGTATGAAGGAAGTCTGCCGCTTGAAGAGATGAGAAAAGTTTTGAGAGAATCTTGGGTTCTCGTTAATCCTAGAAGTACTGTGGATTTTGTGTCCACAGTTACTTTTCCATCAAAAATTTTGGAATATATAATGTGTGGAAGACCTGTTATATCTACAGAATTCTCAGGAATTCCGGAGGAAATTCGAGATGTTATATGGGGATGCGGTAATGGAACTCCTGATGAGATTTGTGATTGCATTAAGCAAATATATAATTTCGATGAGAATGAATTAAATAGGGTAATAAAAGAAGTCCGTGACAAAGTAATCCGAATGTATAATAAAAAAACTGTAGGTTTTAGTATTCTACTTTTTTTAGAAAAAATCTTAGGTGAACAATAATAAACTTGGTAGGAATAGATTACAGTTAATGGAGCGTGATGTGCTACAGATGATTATATTTCATAGAACTTAACAGATGAAATTTGAACTATTATGGTTCTTATAATAATTGGTTGTTTAGGTGTGGATAGTTTTATGCATATACAGGTTTTGAATGTATAGGTATGATTAACGACGCTGATGTTTTAGAGGAGCCTTTAAATTATACGGAAAAAAAGAAGATAAGAAAAAAACTAGGTGTGCCATATGAAAAGGTGGTGCTGTCTGTCGGTCGTCTTGTGCCTAATAAGGGGTACGATGTTTTTATTAGGTCAATGAAGGATTTGCCGAAAGAAATTGGAATATATATAGTGGGTGAGAACCATCACCCGAATATGTAAAACTTCGTGATCGATACAATCCTAATATCCATTTTGTGGATTTTCAGACAAAAATGCAATAAAGGAATACTATAAAATGGCAGATGTTTTTGCGATTAATACTCATTTAGAAACATGGGGATTATTTGTTAACGAAGCATTTGCTTTTGGATTGCCGGTAATTACGACAAATATGTGTTTCGCTGCACTTGCCATGATAGATTCGGGTAGAAATGGTTTTGTATTAGATGTTGATGATGAGAGAAGGTTTCGTAATAAAATAGAGGAAATTCTAAATAACGATTCGCTTCGAGTCCGAATGGCATATGACTGCCTAAAAAAAGCAAGAGATTATACTATTGAAAATGAAGCAAAAAGTGTAATAGAACAACTATAAGGGAGGAAGTTAACTTTGTCAGAACAAATTAGTAAGAATAGGGTGCCGATTATGGGAGTCGCTGCACTTTGGGTTATGTTATTTCATGGGACAATGAATATCCCTATTCATGCAGTGGATGTATTTATAAAAATTGGTTACCTAGGTGTCGATATTTTTATGTTTATGTCTGGATTCTCCATGTCAAATTCTCTCGGAAAATCCGGTGGGGCGAAAGGTTTTTATATACGACGTTTGAAAAAAATTCTTCCTACTTTTGTCCCGTTTGCAATACTGTGGTACGCCTCATATTTGAGCACAGAATATGGGTCGACGAGTGCAATTATGGATGCAGCACATACTAGTGAATTTTGGATTATACTGATAATTTTTCGGTGGTTTGTGCCAGCGATTCTTTTTTGTTATCTGATTACACCAGTGATAGATTTGATATTCCAAAAGTTTGTATCTGAAACCTTGGCAGAAATAGTAATGGTGTTAATTGGTGTTATGGTTGCGATTCCGTTTGCGTTTATTGGAAGTTCAGTTGCCCTAATGATATTTACACGTGTTCCGGAATATGTTATAGGATATAGGTACGGTTTGTTATTAAAAAGTGATTATAAGAAACCATTTGTTTTTATAAGGGTAATATTGATAATAGTTTTATATATTATTTACTATTATTTGCTTAGTAACTTTACAGATATATATCTTGGAGACACAGGACTTTATTGGTGGCCAGCCATTTTTGGGGTTAGCTCTATAGTAGTTTGTCTAAGCAGGTGTAGATGGATTGATAATACTATATTTAATTTTATGGGAAAGTATTCACTTGAATTATACTTGTGGCATGTTTGGGTTTTATTTCCGCTGCAATCCTTTTGGCTCAAAAGAAATCTTCCGGTTGATGATTTTGGAATTATTATAAATATATTGGGAATAATAATTGCGTGTGTTGTTGCATGGGTATATGCTAAATCAATAATTGTTATAATAAGGAAAATCCGAAAGGAAAATCATGAAAACTAATATTACAAGAATATCCTTGGTGCTTTTGTTGTTTATATTTTTATATATGCCACCTATATTTCCAAGACTTTCAGTTACTGTTTGGGGGTTGTTTTTTTTCTTGTGTTGTATTAAAAGAGGGGCAAGGATTAGGGGAAAGCACATATCGGTGTTTGTGGGAGGATTAGTAATTGTACTATGGTCTTTGCTCGTGGATATTTATAATAATGGTTTTTCAGCGGACATAATGAAAGTTCATATGACCGAGATCCTTATGCTGTTTTATTTGCCTGTTGGAATATGTTTAGTGATAGAAATAATAGATCAGTATGGTTATAGTAAAAAACAAGTTTTGGGTGCGATTGTGCATGCCGGAATATTACAGGGGTTAATGGCGATTGCGGCATATGTTATTAATCCAGTACAATCATTGTTTTGCTGGTTTATTCAAAATGTGATGGGTATGGAGAATGTTACTTATTGGAAGGAGTACCGATTGTACGGATTGTCGCTTGGTATGACGTATGCGATGCCGATACTTCAAGGCTTAATGGGAGCTTTATGTTTTGGATACGCTGTTAAGTATAGTAAGAATTATTTATTAGCAGTACCTCTTATTTGGTTTTCGGGTATTATAAATGCGCGAGTATGTTTGGTGGTTGTGGCTATTGAGATGCTTGTTTGGCTTCTTGCATATAGAATTAAAAATACGAGTTGTATGAAAGCATATTTGTTTGCCGTAGAATTTGGGCTGCTTTCGGCGCTTATGGTAGCATTTTTTTTGCTACTAAATGGAATAGTTAAGGCTCCCAGAATTACCGATCCGATAAAAGAATTATTATCTATTATGCGACATGATTATGTTGGGGAAACAAATGGATACTTTTCTTATTTTTTCGTAAATGAAAATGTATTAAGTATACCTAGCGACAATAATATTATTTTTGGCTTGGGGAAGAGCCTTCTCAAATCCGATGTAGGATATATTGCGGATTTATGGACTGGTGGAGTTGTGTTTAGCGCTTGTTTATTTGCTTATTATGTTGGATTGTTTACAAAATGGAAAGAAATGTGTGATGAGAAAATGGAGTATCTTTGGGTTGTTATTATGTGTGCTACATTGTTTGTTGTAAATATTAAAGGAGATAGTTTTCTTGGAGTGTCGGAGTTTATAAATCTTCTTTTTTTATGTATTGCAATCTCAGATTATTATTCGAAACAAAGAATTAGAAAATGTGAATGAGGGCCTAAATGGATTGTTTAGTATCAATTGTTGTACCGGTATACAATGTTGAAAAACACTTGGAAGAATGCGTGTATAGCATTATTGGACAAACTTATAAAAATATAGAAGTAATACTAGTTAATGATGGGTCAACAGACGGATCATTAGGCATCTGTAATGACTTTGCCGTTAGAGATAGTAGGATTATCGTTATTGATAAAAAAAATGAAGGCCTTAGTGTGGCAAGGCAGGTTGGAATTGATAATTGTAGGGGACGGTATTTTTGTACAGTTGACTCTGATGACAAAATCGACCCATTGTATGTTGAAGAATTACTCCGTTGTATAACAACGAGTGAATCAGATATAGCATTGTGCGCAGTTTGTGAATTATTGTATGATGGAACATGCAAAAATGTTGAATTGCCGAAAGATCTGAAAGAAAAATGTAATGTTTCCAGAGATTTACTGAAAAAAAAGTATGCCTATCTTTTGGGACGCTATCAAATGAGTGATTCCTGGAATAAGATGTATCGGACGGCGTTTGTAAGGGATTCTGGTGTTAAGTTTAAACTTTCAAAAGATTATAACGGAACCGATCTACTGTTTAACCACTCATTATTGTTGTATGAGCCGACAATTGCTGTTGTTAACAAACCCTTATATTACTATCGAATTGTTGAAAATTCGAGAGTAAGGCGAAAAGACAAACATTTAGAAAAGGGGTTTCGCGTTATACTGGATTATCTGTTGGAAGAAAACCAAAAGTCAATAGCTTCAAAGGACATAGAATATCAAATGTATGTGGACTATCTAAATATGCTTAAATATGCTACGCAAGATTTTTATGAGGAGCATAGGCATGATGACAAATCAACTATTTGTAACGGGTTTTATGATATTTGCTGTTCTATGCCAGATTTACAGAGGAAAAATAAATGGCAAGTTTTAAAACGAACAGAAATTGGTCTCAAAGTTTTTGACGCGCTGTTGCTCAGTCATAGTATTAAGGGAATGTATTTATACTATAAGTTTCGAGATTTGATAAAAAAGATAGTGTGATTTTATTAAGGTATTTTGTGGATGATAAATGATACAGCGACTTAAGGTGTTTTATAGAAATAATTGCAAGGTGTTGAATTTCTTCCCAATGCTAAATCGTGTGAAAATTAAGGGAAAAAATAACTTGTTAATATTAGATTCACCTATAATCAACAGTAAAATTTATATAAATGGAAACAACAATAGGGTGTTGTTTAAAAAATCATTTGAGGGTGGATCGCGTGGAGTGTATATCAATATAGACGGAGATAATAATCATATTGTTATAAACGAAAATGTTTCGATGATAAATGTGAGTCTATATATGGAAGACTCTAATAATGAAATACTAATAGGAAAAGAAACAAAAATTTGCGGTAGTACTGAATTTGCAGCGATAGAGGGAACGAGTATAACTGTTGGAGAGGAATGCTTGCTTTCTTCCGATATCAAATTCAGAACAGGGGATTCACATAGTATTCTTAATTTAAACGGAGATAGAATTAATCCGTCTGCAAATATTAGCATAGGAAATCGAGTGTGGATTGGGAATGACTCTAAAATACTAAAAGGAGTAAGGATTTGCGATGATTCTATCATTGGTACAGGTGCAGTTGTTACAAAAGCATTTGCCGAAAAGAATGTAGTCGTCGGAGGCAATCCGGCAATGATTATAAAAAGAGGGGTAAAGTGGGAGACTATAAGACGATAGTAAAGAGTAGAATAGACGAGATAGATGTGGCAAAAGGAATAGGGATATTATTGGTTTTATTAGGCCATAGTATTACTTTAATAGATAATTCTGTTAACACAGTAATATTGTCGTTCCATATGCCTTTGTTTTTTTATTTGAGCGGTTTGGTTATTAATGCGAATCATAGTTTTTTTGAATATTTTTGTCGCCGATTTAAACAGATAGGAAGCGCTTTTGTAACTGGAGTGTTCTTAACGTTTACTACATGGTGCTTGATTGATGTAGTTTTACAGAAGGAAAAACTGAATGATGGATTACATATAGAGCGATTTATAGATAACTGGTTCCTTGTTTCTATGCTTGCGTCATGTCTGGTTGCTTTTTTGTTTATAAAGGGGGGGGATGTAATTAGTGCTTTTGGAGGGAGTTTTAGTCTAGTCGCTTGGATGATACTTGATTCAGGGCAAACGTTCCCATCTAAATACATACAACAGACGGCATTAGCAATTCCGTTTGTTATAATGGGGTACTACACGTTTAAAACGAATATTTATAAAAAGATTGTTTCTGTTTTCGAAAAACATGAGGTTCTATATTTGCTTTCTGCAGTTACGTTGTGTGCCTTGGCACATATAAATGGTGGCGTTGCAATGGCAGCAAATATATATAATAACAAGGCTTTGTTTGTAATAACGTCGCTTTTGGGAATAGTATTGACTTTAGGGGTAAGCAGATTACTAAAAAGATGTAAACTATTGATTTTCTGTGGGAGAAATTCAATGATTATTTTTATCACGCATTTTAGCGTGCAGAAAATTTTGAATTATATTTTGCGCCGAGTTGGTATTTTTTGTTTTATGGATTATCCATATTATCTGTTTGTTTTTTTTACTATTGTAATCGTGGAGATATTTGTTGTGATTGGAATAAACAAGTATGTTCCGTTTTTATTTGGAAAAACAAAGGTGTGTTATAAAGTAAATGAGATTGTTTAAAAATAGAATTAGCCGCACTTTATCAGATGAGTGATTCGTGGAATAAAATGTATCGTACAGCTTATGTGAGGAAGACAAAAGAAAATACAAGTTGGAAAAAAATATAATGGAACAGATTTATTGTTTAACTATTCGCTTTTATTACACCAGCCTGTTTTAATTGGACTAAATGAGCCATTGTATCACTATAGGCTAACAGAAAATTCGAGAGTTAGAAGGAAGGAAAAACACTTGGAAATAGGTTTTAGACAGATATTTGATAGCCGCCTTGAAGAATGTCATAAAATAGGGATGACATCAAAAATTGAGCCTCAAATATATGCGGCATATTTCTCAATGCTTAAATATGCAACACTCGATTTTTATGAGGAAGTGGAAAAAGAACCGAAAAAGCAAATCATTTGTGGAATTAGGGATATTATAGACTCGATACCGTATATAGAAAAAAGTAAAAAATCTAGAATAAGTAAGTGTCTCCCATATAATATTAGGTGGTTTACGCATATGTTGATGAGTGGAAATGCTATGGGAGTATACGTATATTACAGCTTGCGGGCACTAGTAAGAAAGGTAATAAAAGGATGATTCCTTTATTAAAAAATATATACAAAAAAAACAGCAATTTTTTTAATAGATTTCCTGGAATAAATAGTATTAAAGTGATTGGAGAAGGAAATAATACAAAATTAAACAAGCCTATGTTGAAGTGCAGCATTGAGATTGCAGGAAGAAATAACGAAGTTGTTCTTCTTCAAGAAGGTGGAATGAAGAATAGCACCATTTATATAGACGGAAATAACAATAGGGTGATATTAGAAGAGAATGTTTCAATTGTAAATAGTGTGATATATATTGAGGACAACAACAATAGTATCATTATACGGAAAGGAACGAAGATTGCAGGAACTACTGAACTGGCTTGTATAGAAGGGACAGAAATCATAATTGGGGAAGATTGTCTATTTTCATCCAACATCAAGCTTCGTACAGGCGATTCTCACAGCATTCTAAATGAAGAGGGGAAAAGAATCAATCCATCGTTGGGAATTGAAATTGGTAATCATGTATGGATTGGAAATGATGTAAAGATATTAAAAGGTGTAAAGATTGGCTCGGGAAGTATAGTGGGGACTGGCACAGTTGTGACTAGGGAAATTGCAAACCCGAATGTGATAATTGCAGGAAATCCGGGAAAGATAGTGAAGCAAAATATAGGATGGCTCACAGAACGAATCTGAGATATGCTATATGTGAAGTGGTAAAAAGTACTATATAAATAGTTTCGCAGTCCAATTTCATTAAGTAAAATATTATACTACAATGAGACTAGAAGATATTATTACAGTGATTATTTTAAGAAGGAGAATCGGATACACTGCGATTGGTGTGATCTAAGTGATTTATGAAAAAGGAATTTTGTGTATGCTATGCGTCAAGTGACGAATATGCTCATTATACGGGAATATCTATATTATCTTTGTTGGAAAATAATGGAAATATAGTGGATCGAGTTTATTTATTAAGCTTTGGAATAAAGCAAGATAACATTTTTCAAATTAAAGAAATTGTATCGTCATACAATGTGGATATTATTGTAATTGACGCTATTGCAAAAATGAGTAGTGTTTTCTCTAAATTAGACATGTGCTTGTTTGAGGGAAGCTATGCAACATATGCTAGAGCTTTTATTGCGCAAATAATAGATGATTATGATGGTAAACTTTTATATGTAGATTCTGACACAATTGTGGATGGTAGTTTATTGCCACTTAAAGAATTAGACTTGGAAGAAAAAAATAAGGTGTATGCAGGCGTTATCGGGATGAATCAATACGTGTTTCCGTTTACCGAGACAAAGATGAAAAATGGAAACAAGATATATTACGCATGTGGAGTGCTTCTATTTGATTTGAAAATGTGGAGAAAAATGAAATGTACGGAAAGAGTAATTAATTTTATAGATAGAGCAAAAGATAAAAATTTTTTATATGCTGATCAAACGGTAATTAATAACTGTATACCTGAGGAATTAGCAATTCCATTAGATTTAGAATTTAATTATTGGGGGCATATGTTTAGAGGAAGAAGAGAAATTTTCGAACTGACTAGAATGGGATTCTATACAAAGAGTCAAGTGGTTAAAGCTAGTAAAAACCCTGTTATTATTCACTATAAAGGGTATGTAGTTCATCCATGGCTTAAAGGAAATGTATCATTATTGGAAGAAAGGTTTCATTTTTATAAAAACATTTCTCCATGGAGTGAAGAAGAAGAGAAAACAATTTATTATAGTGAAAAAGATGGAATGGAAACAGAACAGCAAAAAAGAGATATGTTAGAAACCAAAAAGTATTTAGGGCGTTCTTATTTTTCAGAATGGGTCTATGAGCTGTTGATTCGAGTAAAGAATATTGTGATTAATAGTGGTAAGTAAAAAATATGAATCGGGTGTATCTATGAAAGAGAGTACGAAATGAAAGTGGTAATTTTAGCTGGAGGCTTTGGAACAAGAATATCTGAAGAATCTACTTATCGGCCGAAGCCAATGATAGAAATTGGAGGAATGCCAATTCTATGGCACATTATGAAAATATATGCGGCGTATGGTTTTAACGAGTTTGTTATATGCGCAGGATATAAGCAGGGGGTTATTAAAGAGTGGTTTGCAGATTACTTCCTTCACACATCAGACATTACTTTTGATTATACAGATGGGAAAAATGATATTATAGTCCACAATAAGAAAACAGAAAATTGGAAGGTTACGGTTGTCGATACAGGGTTAAATACCCAAACGGGTGGCCGAATAAAACGTATCCGTAACTATGTTGATAATGATACATTTATGTTAACGTATGGTGATGCCGTTGGCGATATCAATATAAAGAAATTACTGGAATTTCATCAAAAACGCGGTAAAATTGGGACGATGTCCATGTACAATTTTGGCCAGAATAAAGGTGTTGTAGAGGTCGGGAAGGATGGATTAATCGGTGCGTTCCGTGAAAAATCAAATGCGGATGGAGATTTGATTAACATCGGATTCATGGTTTTTGAACCGCAAATTTTTGATTATATCGACGGTGATAGTATACCATTAGAGAAAGCACCAATGGAACACTTGGTTGCCGACCAACAGTTAGTTGGCTATATCCATAAAGGGTATTGGCAGTGTATGGATACCTTGCGTGAAAAACAACAAATAGAAGCTTTATGGGAGTCTGGAACAGCTCCATGGAAGTTATGGTAAATAGAATATTGGAGGATAATTGATTGTGAATAATTGGAATACAGAAGCAGATGGAAGAGCTGCTATTAAAGAGATGGTAGCAGAGTATTATCGTGAATTTAAGGCTCCACAGGAATCTATGGAAAACTTTAAACCTGGCGATCGCATTAGTTATGCGTCTCGAGTATATGATGAAAAAGAGATGCAAAGTTTGACAGATGCAATGTTAGATTTTTGGTTGACAGCAGGGCGTTTTTCTGATAGGTTTGAACGTGAATTCGCTAAGTGGATTGGAGTAAAGTATGCACATTTAGTTAATAGTGGATCTTCTGCTAATCTAATTGCTTTTATGGCGTTAACTGCACCAGAATTGGGAGAGCGTCAAATCCGTCCGGGGGATGAAGTTATTACTGTTGCGTGTGGCTTTCCAACTACAGTTACTCCTATCATTCAATATGGAGCAATTCCAGTATTTGTAGATGTTACGGTGCCTCAGTACAATATAGATGTAACATTGTTGGAAGATGCATTATCAGAGAAGACAAAGGCTGTAATGATTGCACATACGTTGGGCAATCCTTTTGATATTGTAGCAATCAAGGGCTTCTGCGAGAAACATAATTTGTGGCTGGTGGAGGATAACTGTGATGCATTAGGAACCAAGTATACGATTAATGGGGAAACTAGATTTACTGGTACCTGGGGAGATATTGGAACAAGTAGTTTCTATCCACCACACCATATGACTATGGGTGAAGGCGGTTGTGTATATACTAATAATCCTTTGTTACATCGTATGATCCTTTCTTATCGTGATTGGGGTCGTGATTGCATCTGCCCATCAGGACAGGATAATTTCTGCGGACATCGTTATGATGGACAGTATGGCGAATTGCCAGTAGGATATGATCATAAGTATGTGTACAGCCATTTTGGTTATAATCTTAAGGCGACTGATTTACAGGCAGCAGTCGGTGTGGAGCAGTTAAAAAAATTCCCATCATTTATTGATCGACGTCGCCATAATTGGTCTAGGTTGCATGAAAAACTGGCCAATAGTTCTGTTAATGATAAATTAATACTGCCAGAGGCAGCGCCAAATAGCGAACCATCATGGTTTGGATTCTTAATTTCTATTAAATCAGATGCAGGTATTAGTAGAAATCAGGTCATTAAGTATATTGAAAATCATAACGTACAAACACGTTTGCTTTTTAGCGGTAACCTTATAAAGCATCCATGTTTTAATCAAATGCGTGGTGGCGATGGATATCGCGTAGTTGGAAACTTGGAAAATACAGAATTTATTATGAATCAGACTTTTTGGGTGGGGGTTTATCCAGGAATGACAGATGCAATGATTGATTATATGGCAGTGGTGATTGAACAGGCTGTTAATCAATAAGCAAAGGGATTGAATATGAACAAAGTAGTTGTTACCGGTGCCAATGGATTCATTGGCACCGCCTTATGTCAAGAGTTATCAAATCAAGGTGTGGAAGTAATCGCTGTTGTGCGAGATGAGAGTGAAAATATAGAATTCATCAAGGATTTATTAAACTTGCGGATTGTGTATTTAGATTTATCTGAGTTTGGGCATATGGACAAAGTAGTAGCAGATCGTGATATTGATGTATTGTATCACTTGGCTTGGGTAGGAAGTGCGGGACCATTACGCGGTAATGAGGATGTACAGTTGAAGAATGTACGCTACACATGTGATACAGTACGAGCTTGTCAAAAGATGAACTGCCGAAAGATGGTATTTGCTTCTAGTATCATGGAGTATGAGATTGCTACTTTGATGGAAACTTCCATGGCACCTGGGATAAATACATTGTACTCTAGTGCAAAAGTGGCAGCTGATTATATGGCACGTACAATTGCTTCTGCTTGTAACATTGAATATATTAGAGCAGTTATTTCTAACATTTACGGCCCAAGAGAAGTGAGCCCACGCTTGATTAATACAAGTATTCGTAAACTCCTTAAGGGGGAGCATTGTGCTTTTTCTGCAGGCAATCAGACATATGATTTTATCTACATTGATGACGCAGCAAAATCCTTTGTTGCAATTGGCAATGATGGCAAGGCAAATGAGACTTATTATATCGGAAGCCTAAAACCCCATCCACTGAAGGATTTTTTATTGGAATTACGTGATGTGGTTGCGCCCTATGCTGAACTAGGATTTGGCGAAATCCCGTTTAATGGGGTTACGTTAACCTATAATGAATTTGATATCTATGCAGTAAAACGTGATACTGGGTTTATCCCAGAAGTTTCTTTTGCAGAAGGGATACGTCGTACCGCAGATTGGATTAGGGAGAATGGTTAATGGCTGGATTTGAATTTGAAGAATTGGAACTAGAAGGAGCTTTTTTAATTAGTAATTATTCGGTTGGAGATAACCGAGGAGGATTTACGAAATGTTTTGAAAAAGATATCTACCATGATGGTGGTATCGATTTTCAGTTAAATGAAACGTTTGCTTCTGTGTCAGCAAAGAATGTAATACGTGGGCTTCACTTTCAAAAACATAATCCCCAAGCTAAACTCGTTTGCGTGTTACGTGGAAAGGTCATGGATGTTATTGTTGATTTGCGGCCAGAGAGTAAGACGTATAAGAAGTGGGTTTCTGTTGAATTAAGCGCAGATAATCATTGCGCATTATTTGTTCCAAGAGGATTTGCGCATGGCTTTGCTTCATTAGAGGATCAAACAATAATGCTCTATCAGTGTGATGGTGCATATGATGCTTCTACAGATGCGGGCATTCGATTTGATGATCCTGAGTTTGCCATTCAGTGGCCTGTTTCTGAAAAAGAGGCTATACACTCAGATAAAGATTTGCGGCTAGAGAGCTTTTTAGAGTATGAGAAAAATCCTATGGCACTTTAAAAATAGGGAAGATAGTGGTGTGGCAAGCGGAAAGGAGTTTATGGTTTGTACCATAGTTTTTGAGTATGACGATAAAACAAGCAACTATATATAATGCTATTTCAAAATATACAACTATGGTTGTTCAAATTGTCTTATCGATGATTCTTTCTAGACTGATAGTGCCCAAGGCGTTTGGCGTTATACAAATTGTTTTAGTTGTTCAAAACTTTTTGTATTTGTTTGCAGATATGGGATTAGGAGTTGCAATAATACAACATCCAGACATGGAGGAAAAACGGCAGCAGGAGTTGTTTGGTTTTTCCATTTTTACAGGTGTAATTCTTCTGGGGATAATGTTGCTTTTAGCATTTCCGATATCAGCTATTTATCATAATAGTATTTATTATAGGATTATCCCATTCTTGTCGGTGGCAGCTTTTTTTTATGCATGCAATATAGTGCCCAATGCAATTCTTGTTAGGGATAAGAGGTTTGATTTGATAGCTGTAAGAAGCGTGTTGAGCACAATTGTTCCGGGCATAGTTGCGGTTTTATTGTCTTTCCTGGGGTGGGGCGTTTATGCTTTAGTTATGCAAAATGTCATTAGCGCTTTATTTATATTTGTCTGGAATTATGCTTCTTCGCCAATTAGAGTTAGCCATTTTTCTTTTAAACAAGTTGCTATACTTATGGGAGGATATTCGTTATTTCAATTTCTGTTTAGTGTATTAAACTATTTTACGAGAAATGTAGACAGCCTTATTATTGGATCTAAGATGGGAGACATAAAGCTGGGGTATTATAGTAAAGCTTACTCCTTGAATTTGTATCCAAACATGATTTTTACAAGTGTTATCACAGGAGTGCTTCATCCTTTTTTGCGAGATTATAAGAATGATAATAATCATTTGATGAAGCAATTAGTTCGTATTCTGACGGTTTTATCAATAATTGGAGCTTTAGTAACAGTAATATGCTACTCATGCTCAGAAGAAATAATTCTTTTGTTTTTTGGTATGCAATGGAAGCCGGCCGTCAAGTGTTTTCAAATGCTTTCAATATGTATTTGGGCACAGATGTTATCTAGTGTGTCGGGCTCTGTATTCTTAGGGATTGAACGGACTGACAAAGTATTTGAGTGTGGAGTAATTAACCTTGCCCTTATATTGCTGGCAATTATTGCAGGTATGTCATTTAATTCTATAGCAATAGTGTCATTGTTTATAGGAATTGCGTATAATATTATTTTTTTCATAACCTATTTTATTTTGATATGCCGAGTAATGGGAAAGAGCTACCTCGATTTTCTGCGCAACTTTGTAGGGGAGTTTATTTTTATTATTATTGGTATAAGTGTTACATCATTTATTCCTGTAATAAGCAATGTATTGATAGTAGAATTATTTATAAAAGTGTGTTTGTTAAGTGGTGCTTATGGCCTTTACTTGCTTCTATCAAAAAGGCTGTGGATTCTAGTATCTTTTTTTTCTGGAATAAAGAACAAAGGATAATGTTATGAATACGGTGTTTTTTTTATTACAAGAGTGGGTTATAATTGTACACAATAGAGAAGGTGTAATATGAAGAAGGAAAATGGAGAAAAGTATAAAGTAGCTATTGCAGGCACTGGATATGTTGGATTATCTTTAGCTGTTTTGCTTTCGCAACATAATAAAGTTACAGCTGTAGATATAGTTCAAGAGAAAATAGATATGATTAATGGATGGATTTCACCTATCCAGGACGAGTATATTGAGAAGTACCTAGGCGAGCATGATAGTCGTGGCCTAGATTTAAAAGCAACACTTGATGCGCCGATCGCTTATGCGGATGCAGATTTCATTGTTATTGCTGCACCTACTAATTATGATACACGTAAAAATTTTTTTGACTGCACTGCTATTGAAAATGTATTGCAAATCATTACGGAGGTTACATGTAATAAGGACAAAAAACCAGTGATTGTAATAAAATCAACTGTTCCAGTGGGATACACAAAATATGTAAAGGAAATGTTTTCTATGGAAAACATTATTTTTAGTCCAGAGTTCTTGAGAGAATCTAAAGCGTTGTATGATAATTTGTACCCTAGTCGTATTATTGTTGGGTGTGATAAGACGATGCAAAGAGAAGCAGCTACTTTTGCTAGCTTATTAGCAGAAGGTGCAGAAAAAGATCCAGTTGATATATTATATATGGGAACAACAGAAGCTGAATCAGTAAAACTGTTTTCGAACACATATCTTGCCCTTAGAGTAGCATATTTTAATGAATTAGATACATATTGTGAGATGAAAGGTTTAAATACGGCAGAGGTTATTTCAGGTGTTTGCCTTGATCCACGAATAGGTGATTTTTACAATAATCCATCATTTGGTTATGGGGGGTATTGTCTTCCTAAAGATTCAAAACAATTATTAGCAAATTATCAAGACGTTCCAGAGGAATTGGTGAAAGCAATTGTAGAGTCTAATCGTACAAGAAAAGATTTTATTGCAGATAGGGTGCTTGAACTGGCTGGCTTATATGAAAACAGTGAGGAGTATACGTTGCAAAAGGAAGAACACTCGAAAGAGATTACTATCGGCGTATTTAGATTAACTATGAAGAGCAATTCAGACAATTTTCGACAAAGTAGTATTCAGGGAGTGATGAAACGAATCAAGGCAAAAGGGGCAAATGTAATAGTGTATGAACCGACTTTGGAAAATGGTTCAACATTCTTTGGAAGCCTTGTTGTAAATGATATAGATGAGTTTAAACGGGAAAGTAATGCAATCATTGCAAATCGGTACGATGCATTATTAGATGATGTTGAATCGAAGGTATATACTAGAGATATATTTAGGAGAGACTAGATATGGCACAAGAAAAGAAAAAGATTGATTTGTCAGAAAAGACGGTTTTAGTAACAGGCGTAGCTGGCTTTATAGGATCAAATCTGGTTACTCGTTTATTAGAGGTGATGGATGGTGGAATCATAGTAGGAATTGACAATATGAATGATTACTATGATCCAAGTTTAAAGGAATATCGTATTAGAATTGTAAAAGAAAAAGCAAAGGATGCTTTATGTGACTTTTCTTTTCTTCGAGGCTCTATTTCTGATAGAAAATTGCTGGATAATCTTTTCAATGAATATGAATTTGATTTAGTTGTAAATTTGGCGGCACAAGCAGGAGTGAGATATAGTATTGATCACCCAGATATCTATATTGAATCAAATATCATAGGTTTTTATAATCTTATCGAAGCGTGTCGACATTCATATGATGATGGGAAAAGAGGCGTTGAGCATTTTGTATATGCATCTTCATCTTCTGTATATGGAGGAAATACTAAAGTTCCTTTTAGCATTGAAGATAAGGTGGATAATCCAGTGAGCCTCTATGCTGCAACAAAAAAGTCAAATGAACTGATTGCACATGCTTATTCAAAACTATATAATATTCCCTCCACAGGATTACGTTTTTTTACAGTGTATGGACCAGCAGGAAGGCCGGATATGTTTTATTATTCTGCAACAGAGCAATTAAAACGTGGAGAGACAATTAAAATATTCAATCACGGTCATATGATGCGTGACTTTACATATATTGATGATATTGTAGAAGGAATAATTCGTGTTATGAGTGGGGCCCCTTTGAAGAGGGTAGGAGAGGATGGACTTCCAATACCCCCCTATGCATTATATAATATAGGTGGAGGAAAGCCGGAAAACCTTTTGACATTTGTAGAGGTTTTACAAGAAGAACTAGTAAAAACTGGTATCCTGCCATCGGATTATAACTTTAATATGCATAGAGAACTTGTAGGTATGCAGCCAGGGGACGTACCAGTGACATATGCAGATAGTCGAGGCTTAGAAGAAGATTATGGTTTTAAACCTGAAATCGATATTAGAACAGGCTTAGGGTTGTTTTGTAAATGGTATAAGGAATATTATAAACACTAGTCAGCGTGAAGATATAACGCTTTGCTCTGTGTGTTTATATGAATAGGTTAATTAGGAGTAATTATGGAAATCTCAAAAGCATTTAAGGATAAAACACTTGTTATTACCGGCGGAACAGGTTCTTTTGGTTCTACTGTATTAAAACATTTCCTTTCATCAGAAATTGGTGAAATACGTATCATCTCTCGCGACGAGAAAAAACAGGATATGATGCGTCATATTTTGCAGGCGCGCTATTCAGAATATGCACATAAAGTACAGTTTTATGTAGGCGATGTGCGTAACATCGAATCTGTTCGCGATGTAATGTATGGTGCCAATTATGTATTTCATGCTGCCGCATTGAAAGAGGTTCCAAGTTGCGAATTCTTTCCGATGGAAGCGGTAAAGACGAACATTATTGGAACAGATAATGTAATTACAGCTGCTGTAGAGAACCAGGTCGAACGTGTGGTGTTCTTGTCTACAGATAAGGCTGCTTATCCGATTAATTCAATGGGGATGACGAAGGCTGTTGCAGAAAAGATTGTTGCGGCTCGTGCACAGAAGGCATTTGAGCGTGGTGGTACCGTTTTATCTTGTACCCGTTATGGCAATGTTATGTGTTCGCGTGGCTCTGTTATCCCGCTGTTTATTGATCAGATTAAGAACCATCATCCAATTACAATCACAGATCCAAACATGACACGATTTCTGATGAATCTTGATGAAGCGGTGGATTTAGTAGCTTTTGCATTTGAGCATGCGGAACCGGGTGATCTTTTTATCCAGAAGGCAGATGCGTCTACCATTGGAGATTTGGCGGATGGTGTCATGAAGGTCTTTGGACAGACGGAGAAGAAGATTATCGGAACCAGACATGGTGAGAAGTTGTATGAGACCTTAATGACCCGTGAGGAACGCTTACGTGCAACAGATATGGGACACTATTTCCGTATTGCCCCGGATGGCCGCTCTTTGAACTATGATAAGTTTTATGTGGATGGTGATGTCTTAACTGAGAGCGATGAGGCATACACTAGCCATAACACCAATCTTCTTGACGTCGATGGTGTTGTTAAGAAGATTATGGAGACAGACTACGTTAAGGAAGAGTTGGAAGGACGTCCGCACGCGGTAGAAGCATAAGGATAGAATATGAGTGCAAATTGGAAGAATAATGGAAAACTGAAATTAATGATTATCGTGGGTACACGACCGGAAATCATTCGCCTTGCTGCGGTAATCAAGAAATGTCGTAAGTATTTTGATACCATTTTGGTACACACCGGCCAGAATTATGACTATAACTTGAATGGTGTATTTTTCAAGGATTTGGGATTGGATGATCCGGAATTGTATCTGGATGCAGTAGGTAATGATCTTGGCGAGACTATGGGCAACATCATCGCATCTAGTTACAAAGCAATGGTTGAGTTGCAGCCGGAAGCCGTATTGGTATTAGGTGACACTAATTCTTGCTTGTCAGTGATTGGTGCGAAGCGTCTTCATATACCGATTTTTCACATGGAAGCTGGTAATAGATGCAAAGATGAGTGCCTCCCGGAGGAGACCAACCGTCGTATTGTAGATATTATTTCTGATGTAAACTTGGCATATTCTGAGCATGCACGCCGCTACTTGGCAGACTGTGGATTGCCGAAAGAAAGAACTTATGTAACCGGTTCACCTATGGCGGAAGTGTTAACTGAGAACCTGGATGCCATTAAAGCCTCTGATGTACATAGTCGTCTTGGATTGGAAAAAGGAAAATATATTCTTTTGTCTGCGCATCGCGAAGAGAATATTGATACTGAAGAGAACTTTACAAGTCTCTTTACGGCAATTAATCAGATGGCTGAGAAGTATGATATGCCAATCTTATATTCATGCCATCCACGTTCAAGAAAGAGATTGGAGGCATCCGGATTCCAGTTGGATAAGCGAGTGATTCAGCATGAACCACTGGGATTTCATGATTATAATTGCCTTCAGATGAATGCTTTTGCAGTTGTAAGTGATAGTGGTACATTGCCGGAAGAGAGCAGCTTTTTCACATCTGTTGGACATCCGATTCCTGCAGTTTGTATTCGTACCTCTACGGAACGCCCAGAGGCACTGGATAAGGCATGCTTTATTTTATCTGGCATTGACACCAAGGGATTATTGCAGGCTGTAGATACAGCAGTTGAGATGGTTCGAGAAGAAAAGAACGGCGGAGCTATTCCAGTTCCAGATTATACAGATATCAACGTATCCGATAAGGTGGTTAAGATTATTCAGTCTTACGTTGGTGTAGTAAACAAGATGGTGTGGAGAAAAGATATCTAGGATAGGGTTCTAACATGAATATACTTGTAACAGGGGCCAAGGGTATGGTAGGAACCGCCTTGGTAAATAATCTAAAGAATTTAAGGGACGGGAAGAATCAGACTCGTCCTTCTCTTTTAATTAAAGAGATTTATGAATATGATATGGATTCCACGCCGGAAGAGTTGGATACATATTGCAAGAATGCAGATGTGGTGTTTAACCTTGCCGGAGTAAATCGACCGGAGAATCCGGAAGACTTCATGAAGGGGAATTTTGGGTTCGCGTCCGATTTGTTGGCGTGCTTAAAAAAGCATAATAACAAAGCGACCATTATGTTATCTTCTTCGATTCAAGCCACATTATCCGGACGATTTGGTGATTCCGAATATGGCCGAAGCAAAAAAGCCGGTGAAGAATTGTTTTTCTCATACGCGGAAGAAACCGGTGCTAAGGTTGCAGTGTATCGTTTTCCAAATCTGATGGGACATTCTAGGCCAAAGTATAATTCTGCAGTTTCTACGTTCTGTTGGGCAGTAGCCAATGATGAAGAATTTACAGTAAACGATTCAACTACAGAGTTGGAACTTCTTTATATCGATGATTTGGTAGAGGGAATGTTTGATTTGCTGGAAGGCAAAGAACAACACTGCGAATTTGAAGGAGTAGAAACCGTATTAAATGAGAATGGCCGTTACTGCTGTGTCCCGGTAACACATAAAGTGACACTTGGCGAGATTGTGGATTTATTAGAGCAATTTAAGGCACAGCCAACGACGCTTTTGATGCCAAAGATGCCGGAAGGATCATTCGCGAAGAAGCTCTATAGTTTGTATTTATCATATTTGCCAACGGACAAGTTTAAGTACGCGTTGAAAATGAATGTAGATGAGCGAGGCTCGTTTACGGAATTGGTACATACTGCGGATTGTGGTCAGGTATCCATAAATATCAGTAAACCGGGAGTTACAAAAGGTCAGCATTGGCACAATTCAAAGTGGGAACTCTTTATTGTTGTTGCCGGCCACGGATTAATCCAAGAGAGAAATATTAATACCGGAGAACTGGTTGAATTTGAGGTATCAGGAGAAAAGATTGAAGCCGTGCATATGATTCCGGGGTGGACGCATAATATAATCAATCTTTCTGAGACAGATGATTTGGTAACAGTGATGACGTGCAATGAGGTGTTTAATCCAAATCGACCGGATACTTTTCGAGAAGAAGTATAGGATTTAAATGTTTATAATTGGAGCCAAATGATGATACGTTCTATTGTGCTTTGCGTTTTACCTTTTGTGGCTTTGCCGTTGATATATGGGAAAATGTGGGAAACTGATATTGCTAAGGATGGTATAGTTTTTACGTATGTAAGCGGATTCTTAACAATTCTTGCGATATTTGAATGTGATGGCTCTTTTGTCTATTCCGATGCATATACAGGTTGTTATTGACTCTGTGACTTTGGGGGTAATTGCCGGAGGTGTGTTGCTACGTGAAAAAACAGATGGCTTTTCGCAAGTTGATTGAGAAAACAAAGGCAATTTACGGGTCAGAATCTAGATAGAATATTATCTTAATTATTGTCATTTCTTTGCTTCTTGTTATTCAAATCTATTTTGCGATTTTTTATGATATAGGACCATGGATGTCAGATGATCATGCGTAAATGGTGATTTCTTCTGCCGCAGTTTATGATGACAAACTGTATGCTACAGGTGTTGTGTGGGGCGAATACTTATCAAAGGTTGATATGCACTATGCCTTGAAGGGGATTTACGTTTTTTATGCCTATGTTTCTGCTGTAACGGGATTAAATGTTTCTATTATTGAACATACGGTATGTACGGCAGTGTTTTTGGTGATGACATATGCGGCATTCTATTTGTTGTCAAAGTATTTGTTTCCGAAAGATGAGGATAAGAACAATCGATTGATGTTTTTGATAATATTATCAGTGCTTTTTCTATTCGGAATGTATTCTCATTATTCAATAACCTTTCGATTATTTGGAGTTATTTGACAGGGGAAAGCCATGCTGACTGTAATAATTACGTCGATTTTGCTTGCAACTTATCCATGTATGCTGTGGGGAGAATACAGCAAGAGAAAAATGGCATTTTTTATGATGATTTCATTGGCAGCAATTTCGTTAACGTTGGGCGGGATTATTACAATGGTTGCGATACCGGGGATGTTTACGGTTATATACGTTATCCAAACAAAGAAGTGGAAAAATAATAATTCAATTGATAGGATGTAAAATGATAAAAGTATTAATTACAGGTGCGAATAGTTACATAGGTACAAGTTTTGAAGAATATGCAAAACTGCATTACGGAGAGGAATTCTCCGTTGATACCATCGATATGAAGGAAGGCTCGTGGAAGACGGTGGATTTCTCTATGTACGACACAGTTTTTCATGTGGCAGGAATAGCACATGCTGACGTCGGAAATGTCAGCGATGAGACAAAGAAACTGTACTATGCCGTAAATACGGATTTAGCTATAGAGACTTGCAAGAAGGCAAAAGAGGATGGAGTAAAGCAATTTGTATTTATGTCCTCTGCGATTGTATATGGAGACTCGGCACCGTATGGTTGTATAAAGCGTGTAACACCCGAGACGGAACCGACACCGGCTAATTTCTATGGAGATTCTAAGTGGCAGGCGGATAAAGGTGTACGAGAGTTAGCAGATGATACATATACTGTTACTGTGCTTCGCCCACCAATGATTTACGGAAAAGGAAGCAAGGGAAACTATCCAACACTTTCTAAAATGGCCAAGAAATTTCCAGCGTTTCCGGATGTGAATAACGAACGATCAATGTTATATATTGAGAATTTGTGTGAATTCTTATGTCAAGTGATGCTTCGACGCGAGGGAGGCATCTTTTGTCCACAGAATTCTGAGTATAGTAGAACTTCAGACATGGTACGTACGATAGCAGAAGTGTCTGGACATAAGATTCTTGTATCTAAGATGTTTAACTGGGGCGTATGGTTGGCGAGCAAAATGCCAGGTAAGATAGGTGGACTGGCAAACAAAGCTTTTGGAAATATGAGTTATGACCAAAGCATGAGCCAGTGTGATTTTGAATACCAAGTGGTAGATTTAAAGACGTCAATTGAGCGGACGGAAGAAACATTGTCCTGAAGTAGAGGATAAATCAAATAATAGGGTGATATAAGGTGAACAATAGGTTTCTGAAGTTTATTTATAATCATATGATTTTGTCACTGTGCTTGTTGGGTGGCCCGATAATAATGATAGTCATGCTTCGTGTGTGCGATTGCAAATCGATTATTAGTATCTCCGCTTCAGATTGGATTGCACTTATTAGTGGATTGCTTGCTTACTACGGAACAGTTCTTTTGGCTGCGGTTACTGTAAAACAAAACGAGGAACTCTTTGAACTTCAAAAGAGACACGATGAGATTGAAGAAATTGGTTTAAGAAATAATAATCAACCAAATTTTAGAATAGTTGGAATTACTACATCGCAGAATAATAAAGAAGAGCCTGTTAATCTAAAACCGATCACTTTGGGAAGATTTGATAATGAGTTTGTGGCATTAGTGGGGAAGGAGAACGGAATTGGTACCTTTTATATGTATATAGAAAACACAACTTTGATAGATGCATATGATGTATCACTTGTTGAAGTTGAGAAAAAATCGTGGTTCCAAAAAAACATGAAGCTTGATGGATATTGTAAAAGGCAAAATGATTTTTATGATAAATTATTTATAAATATAATTGAGAAGATTCCTTCTATGGACCAGAAAGTTATAACTTTTTCGATGAATGATGACGAGAGCATTGTTAGTGTTGGTTTTACATTAACTTATAGAAACGTGTATAACCATTGGTTTTACCAGGATGTACAGATTGTTTTTCGGGAGAGTGGAAACAAGGTTGAGTGCCAAGCGCAAATTAATGATAGTAAATTTGGAAAACGAGAAATAAACGAAAATGGTATGGTTATTTTTAAGGATGGAACGTCTCTACAATTTCCAAGGGAAAAGGGGCGGTTGGCCTGAAGAGATTAGTGTATGGTGAAATAATATGAGCGAAGAAAAAATTGATTATTCAAAAGGAAATCTAATAAGCGGAATTGTTAAAAATCACCCAAGGCTAGCAACGTATTTGCTTTTGGGTTTGGTGGGTATTGTTGGTGCGTTGTTAGGGGCTCTTGGAACAAGTTTTTTTGCTCATGGGGATTTGGCAACAAAAAGTGATATTCAAAATATTGCTGATAGACTTAATGATTATGAAGAACGTACGATTTCGTTTGCTGCGGATGTAGCTAGAGTTGAACAGCAATTAAAAGATACAGTTGTTCTTATTTATGCAACGTCTGAGTCGCTTTCGGTGGAGGAAGCAGATTTTTCTATTACAGGAACTTATTGGTCCAATGATACTGTGATAGGTGTTGATCAAGAAGGAAATGAAATATTTGCTCAGGATAAAATAGGTCAAACGGTTTTGATGGTATATGAAGAAAATGGACTAAGAGTTTATTTCCTTGGACAATACAATGGCAATTATCATTGGGATGGGTATTGTGTTACCAATGTGTATGATAAAGAAAACAGATTATGTGGGATATGTGAATCTGATTTTAAGGATGGAAAAAGAGAAAACTATTTATCTCTAGTTAGAACTAATGATGAAATTATTCGTTTTGCAAATCGACAGTGTGGTGCATTCGGTAATTCGGGGATGAATGTAGAATATGAATATGTTGATTTTCCACAAAGGATGTTTGATGATGAAAGAATCAGTGCAAGAGATATACTTTATGTTAATGATGTTACAAGTACTCTTAATCTGAAGATGAAACAGTATTATTCTGGGAATACCGTAGATGAAAGATACGAGGATGAAAGCGGAAGGGCGTATTTGATAAAGTATGATGAAGCAGGAAAAGTAGTTTTTTTGTATAAAGGACAGTTTAAAAATGGACAGCCAAATGATAAATCAGGTAATGCGTATTCAATCGTATATGATGAAGAATACAATGCATATTTCCATAATTATGGAAGATTTGAAAATGGTTATGCAAAAAAACATGGAAATAAGCCGCTTACAGAGGATGAAATTGATCAAATAATTGGAAATGATAGTTTTGATGTGGATTTAGTATGGATATCTGATTAGTTGGAGATGGTGATTTGATGGTTATTTTGTGTATTGCTGTTTGTATAGTTTTTGCATTAGGAGTTTTGGGCTATATAAATAAGCCAAGTTCTGTATATCGCAGAGATTTAGAAGAACAGAATCTGATGGAAGGTAAACTGGTGCAGTTCGTAGAAGATGCATCAGAACCGGAAAACGCAGATGGCGTGCGAGGCCATTTGGAAGCCATCGGAGAGACAAGCCATAAGGCTTCTTTTTATGAGCGCGTTGTAAAGCGTTTATTTGATATAGTGTTGAGCTTTTGCGGAATGGTAGTTTTGTCACCGTTATTTTTGTTTCTTTCTCTTTGGATTGTGATTGATGATCCGGGACCAATTTTATTTACACAAAAGCGAATCGGACAAGATAAGCGATATTTCAAACTGCATAAGTTTCGTAGTATGAAGATGTCGACTCCGCATGATAAACCAACGCATATGCTTGAGAACCCTGAACAGTATATAACTAGTGCTGGAAAGTTCTTACGGAAACATTCGTTGGATGAACTGCCACAGATTTGGGATATCTTTATCGGGAATATGAGCGTCATTGGACCTCGCCCCGGACTATGGAACCAGGACCTTTTGACTGCAGAGCGCGATAAGTATGGCGCAAATGATATTAAGCCGGGCTTAACCGGATGGGCGCAGATTAACGGACGTGATGAATTAGAGATTCCGGACAAGGCGAAGTTGGATGGAGAGTATGCGAAGAATCTTTCTTTTGCATTTGATTTGAAGTGCTTCTTTGGAAGCCTTGGGGTTTTCGGCGGAGATGAGAGTGTCGTGGAAGGCGGAACCGGAGCGAAAAAGTAAAATATTTGGATTAGAATACGCGCCCAAATTTGGGCGCGTATTTATTAGTTTAGAAATTCTTTTATTTGCTTATCTGTGATGGCGATAACATCTTCTTTGTTCAAATAGGCTACTGACCATTCCACAATCTTTTCCATTGTGGTTTCTACGTTCCATCTCGGAGACCAGTCGAAGGTTCTTTTTAACTTTGAACAGTCAAGTTTTAAGAAGCCTGCCTCATGAGGTCCACCGTCAAATCGATCAATCCATTTCATGGAGTCGCCGGTTGCGGCATTCCATTTATTACAGAAAAGTGTTACTAATTCACCGGTTGTCCAGCAGTCTTCCTCGTTTGGACCTACGTTATAGTGACCGGTGTATTTTGCCTTGTCTTCGTACTGTTTCATGGCAATCATTAAATATGCCGCTACCGGTTCCAAAACATGTTCGTAAGGTCTGGTGGAATATGGATTTCTTACAATGATGTCTTCTTTCTTTTCTGCTGCACGGATGCAGTCCGGAACGATTCGATCTGTTGCAAAGTCGCCGCCGCCGATAACGTTACCTGCACGGGCAGTAGAGACTGCTACAGGCATATCGTCAAAGAATGACTGTGTGTAAGAGCTTGTAACCAACTCGGAGCAGGATTTAGAATTGGAATATGGATCATATCCGTTTAATTCCTCGTCCTCACGATAGCCCCAAACCCATTCTTTATTTTTGTAAACTTTATCGGTAGTAACATTAACGAATGATTTTACACAAGAGTTCTGTCGGACACACTCACAAATATTAACAGTGCCCATAACGTTTGTTGCATAGGTGCCAACCGGATCCTTGTAGGACTCACGAACAAGTGGCTGTGCTGCCATATGAATTACAATCTCAGGCTGTGTATCTTTAAATACCTGCATCATATGGTCTAAGTCACGAACGTCTCCAATGACATGAGTTATCTTTGATTCCAAATCGAGCATCTTAAATAGAGAGGGATCTGTTGGCGGTTCCAATGCATATCCGATAACTTCTGCGCCTTGTTGTAGCAACAGTTCACACATCCAGCTCCCTTTAAATCCGGTATGACCGGTAATTAACACTTTTTTTCCTTTATAAAAAGATAAATCCATAGCGGTTCCTTTCAGACGATTATTCTCATAATTCGTTTATCATAATAACACCAATATTTTATCGGTGTTGGGAGGATGTGTCAACGTAACAGAGAATGATAATCGTAATGGTAATTTTGGGCTTTTTGAGTGAACGGAGGGCTCTTGAAAATCTTTTTGGGAGGGATAAAATGGAAGAAAGGTTACAAAAGATATAGTTTTGGGGAGGGTGAAACGTGGACGGATATGAGATGCCTAGGTTGCCATATGAAATCAATGCGGATAGTGAATATGAAAAAGCATATGAGATGTGCTTGAATAAGTACAAAAGGTGGGTGAATATTCTGTTTCGTGAGAATACAGGTTTTATTTCCCAGATAGAATCGGCGGATAAAGAAAAAATTTTAAGACACATAACAATAGATGGGAGCGTGATAAAGAGCTGCGTTAGACTATATTATGGTGGAAATATCACAGCTGCTTCAAAGAAAATGTATCGTTTGCTTAAAAGAATTATTAACGAGGACGAGGTCGAGTTTATAAAGTCTTCTCTAGATACAAATTATTGCTCTCGTTTAGTTGCAAATTACTCCTTTTTATTAAATAGCAAAGAAGAAATACTAAGAGAAGCAGCTCCATTGTTGGAACATGAATTGACATTCTTTAGAGCTAGGCGAGCGTATTATACTGATTATAAAGAAATGTATCATATACCGCTTGATAAAAGACAACTTGTCGGAACAGAACGATTTAGTATACCGGGAATTCCCTGCCTGTATTTGGGAACATCCGTGTATGATGTTTGGATGGAATTAGGAAGACCTGCGTATAGTGAGTTTAACGTTTCTGCGATAAAGTTAAAGGAACAAGGGAAAAAATTGCAGATTCTTAATTTGACTGCGAATCCATATTTACTGTTGGGATTAGTTACTAAGATTAGTAATGTGGATGATGATAGAAAAAGAAAAATACTATCTCTAATTAATGTTGTCATTAGAGCGTATCCTTTGGTTATTGCAACATCGATTAGAAATACAAATCCAACAGGGAAGTTTCGATCGGATTATATTATTTCTCATTTAATAATGATGAATTTAAAAGAGCTAAGTATAGATGGTGTGGCGTATTTGTCGAAGAGGATAGAAAATGGCGAGGAAGATTATGCAGTTCCACAACTTGTGAATATTGCTCTGCCTGCGTTTGATTCTTCGTTAGTGAATAGGAAATATGGATCTATATGCGATAAGATTGAAATAACACGTGCGTCTAATTATGAAGAGTTTTTGAGCCTCGAATTAGGGGAAGATCAGAAGGTTGAGAAAGAAAGTTTTTTCGCAAAGACTTTTGTTGGTAATGGTCCTATATACCCTGATAATGGAATACGAGTGTCGGGTCGTTTGGTGGATTATCACAATACAGGTTTCTATCGATTTGAAAATCATATATGCTCGCATAGATTTTATGCGTTGAGCTAATAATTACTTTTGCAGAGCCATAGTCGCGTGCGATATATGGGAGGGGAATACGATGAGTGATGAAAAAATAATACTGAACAGAGGGAAGGTGTTTTATCCAGACGGTAGCGACATGGATAATAACGATTTTGTTGTTTTTTATAGTCAATGCTATTGGTTGCACAATAGAAAGGCTGTTGATGATAGTGTTTTAAAGCTAAGATATAAAAAGAAGAAAGAGTATACAGGAGAAGATATATTTGACATTCTTGCGTGGAAAATGGGACGTATAAAAGGTACCCGAGATGGGAAATTAGAGTATTATAAGGGCTGGAATCAAGATATACTAGAAATAAAAGATAGGATAAAATGCAAGCAAGAGAGCATTGAAGGAATATTAAAAACTTGCAAAGAGGCTGATGGTACAGTTAAAAGTTATTTGGAAGGGTTTAAAAACCAGAGTGGAATAGGTCCTGTATACGCGCTTGCATTAAGGTATTTTGCGGAAGCGTGTAATGATAGCTACTCTCCGGTTTATAGTAAGCGCCCATTGTTAGGGTGGATGGTTTTGCCGACCGTTTTTCTCCATAATAGTAATGATGCTAGATGCTAGTACTTTACTATAAGGAGGATGCTTCTATGACAAAAGCAAAGCCATTAACTGCGAATCAGCAGTACCAAATGATTCTTGAGTGTCGATCCAGTGGTTTATCGGATTATCAGTGGTGCATGGAGCACGGGATAAAACGGGGGACCTTTTACAACTGGGTCGTACGCGCTATGAAGCGCTTACTTTAATGCAGTATTACAAGAATCATAAGTTATATGAGAAAATTGCTAGAAAAAGATGGCCTATCATGGCGTCCCCTCAAAACGATGGTTTTGCGAGATGACTTCGGCTGCCTCGTTTTTTATATGGAAATAAAATATAATTGTATGTTTGATGTGATGATATAATTTGAATAATAAATGTATTGCATAGGGGATGGTTGTAATGATGAATCTTGAGAGGTATTTTATCAATGAACAGTTTTCTGTTCAGATGTATCAGAAAATAGAGAGCATAGAAACAGACGCGTTGATTCATTATATCATTCAATCAAAAGCTTGGCCTGATGCAACTCAAAGAGAAAGATATTAGGTGAAAAGACTGCTATTTGCGAGGCTGTTAAGTCTTCGCTTGAGATGCTTGAACTAACTGAGACAGAGTATCGGAAATGGCATAGGGATTTGCTTGAGATCCTAAGGAAAAAGTATCAGATTAGTATTGGGGTAGGACAAAAACTTGTTAATATGACAATTAAATACTTGTTTTGCCTTGAATTAGGATATCGAAAAAGACTCTTTGATAATTTGAATTTTACACAGTGTGGTTTTGATGTAGATATTCCGATTGATTCTTATGTCCTGGATTGGGCAAAGAATAACTCCGCGTTAGATACAGAATATAATTATTTGTTTAAGAAGAATTATTGTTGGAATAAAATATCTTCGTATGGGGATTACTTGGAATTGCAAAAGATTATCAAAGGAAAACTTAGGGAATCTATTGGGAAAGGTCAAAAGAACATATTTGGTTACGAAACATTGGTGTGGAATAATCTAAAGAAACGAGCAAAGCGATAATATATTGATTGGATATAAAAGAAAGATAATAGTTCAGTTAACAAAAATTTATTGGCCGGATAATGGTGGTGGAATCGCGAGAGTGGCGGAGTCGATTGCTACAGGGTTACTGCCGGAAGAAAACTCCGAGATGATCGTTACATGCCAAAAGAAGCCGGGGCTGTAAGTCCTGCCAGGAAAACCGGTATGACGGTGGAAACTGATTATAAGAACGAGAAGTTTGTAAAAATGCATATGGAATTGTTTGAAGCTATAGTGAGCGAAAATACTAACTAAAAAAAAAGAATAGAATGGAGACACTATGAGCTTTGTATATGCTATAAATGATGTGATTTTTTCAATCATGTCGGACACTAAAATTGGAATAAAAGATGATTTGCTTAAACTATGGAATTCTGAAAGTGAATGTCGTTTGGTTAAGCAGATTGGCTTAATGAAGAGTATTATTGTTTCACCGAATATCGTTATTGCTTATGCCGGAAACAATATAAATAAGGCGGCAGAACTATTGAGAAATGTTACAAATAGTTCGGGCAAGCTGGAAGATATTCTTAGCGTTGCTTTAAAAATCCATACGTCTTCTAAAGAAGATGCAATTGAGTTTATTGTAGCTTATTGCGGTGAGAACACCAGGGAACTCATTTCAGTTAAGAACCAACAAGTCTTTAGAAATTGCAAAGTGGCATGGCTTGGATCGTGGGAAGCCTATAATGAATTCAAAAGGTTGGAAAGCCTGATTTCAGAAGATGATGTAAAGGGTAAAAAGTCTATAACACGTACAGATAATGGGGAATTTCTTGAAGAAGATCTCGATGAAGAATTGGTAAGAGCTTATAAAATCGAGGAATGTTTTTCTGAAGTAGTTAATTCTGGAATCGATTCAACAGTAGGGGGAATGGCTGTTAGAATAAGAGCAATGGAAGGAGAGAATACATTTCAGTATATGGCGGGATTGAAAGCAATAGCAAGCAATTGGCCGCAAAAAGTGAAACAAGGGGGAAAAATAGTTTTTCACCAAGGGGCAGATAAAGGTAGTTTTTGCTGTAATGTATACCAATCGAGCCGGAATTTTTGCTGCTATGTGTACGAAGCTAATTGCGGCATAGTATATACAGATGATGTAATCTATACTAGGAATTTAGAGGGCATGAAATTCCCGAAGATATATAAAATGAATAAGAAATCTTTTGATGATATTGCTGCACAGAACGGCGCATATCCATGTATTGAAATTGGTTGAATGCTGCCGAGGTGGATAAAGAACTACTTGAAGAATAAAACGTATATGTTATAATTGATACAGAACATCTGTTTGCGCACAAAGGAGGACGATATGGTACAAAGGATATTTGAAAATGAGGACTGGGAAGCTTTGTCGTTAGAAGGAGAGGTGATTCGTTGTGGATTCTACCACCGATATAGAAATCCGGATGGTACGGTAAATCAAGCGTTTGATATGTTTAGTGGAAAAATATTGGATGTTAAGGATAAAAAAGAAAGGGGAATAGATTTCTTTTTTCGCCAATTAGACGAAGAAATTTGTAAAGATGTAACAATCTGCGTTGTTCCCTCGCATCTTGCTGGAAAATCCAATCAGTCTGGTATAGCGGATTTAGGTAGACGCTTAGCAGAAAATGGACGGATAGATAAAGTGGATTTTTTGCTACGAAAAGAAACAATAGATAAACTTGCACATGGAGGGAGCCGAGATATAAAGGTACAAATAAATAGCATTGGTACTAATCAAGATATGTCTATTGCGGGGGATGTGGTTTTAATTGTGGATGATGTTACTACATCCGGTGCATCCTTGGAAGCATGCAAACAAGTTCTGATGGAACACGGAGCAAGACGAGTAGCGATGCTTGCTTTGGGACAATCAATTTAGTTTTAGGATATGTGTTAAGACGAGGGATAGAGGATGGAAATAAATCGTTGCCTGCAAACGGATTTGAGTTTCCCAAAACGATTAAAAGGGATTAAAAGAATCCCAGAGGAATTATACTATGTGGGGAATATAGACATTATTAATAGTAGTCCGTGCGTGGCAATTATAGGATCAAGAAAGGTTTCGGAGAATGGACTTAATAAATCATATGAATACGGGAGAATTGCTGCGAAGAATGGATTTGTAGTCGTTAATGGTCTTGCTCTTGGATGTGATGCGCAAGTGATAAGAGGAGCACTTGCGGAAGGTGCAAGATGTGTTGCGGTTTTGCCGGGAGGACTGGATCATATTTACCCAAAGAGTAATGAAGGTTTGGCTCAAGACATATTGAATAGCGGAGGGTGTTTGGTTAGTGAGTACAGAGAAGGTGTAAGACCGACCCAATACACATTTGTGCAGCGAGATCGGATACAAAGCGGTATCAGTGGTGGAGTTATTGTTGTTGAAACGGAATCCTCCGGAGGAACCATGCATACAGTTAAGTATGCTAAACAGCAAAACCGGAAATTGGCTTGCTATTATTCAAAGTTGATGAGTATGGCTTCTGGAAATGAAGAAATTGTTGCAAAAGGCATGGGAATTCCTATTGATGATGAACTAAGTATTGAACAGTTTCTTGCAGATGTAAGAGAAACAAAGTTTGAGTATTATGAGCAATTGTCTTTCTTTTAAGCATACGCAATAGTTGATTGTAGATATGGGGAAGGCGGCAGAGCGAAGCGGAGAAAACATGACTGCGATGTGCGTCGAGAAAGAAAAATCAAAAATGGAATATTATATACGCGCCCCCAAAATCGGGCGCGTAGTTTAATTTAGAAATATTTTAATTTGTTTGTATCTTAAATAGAAAAGATTTCGATGGAGTTACATTGTGAGGATTATATATGGTATCCGTACAAAGGAAGCAATGGAAAGACTTTCATATGTGGGATGTGAAGAGTGCGCTGTTGAAACGAGGTAAACGATAATGAATGGTGGAAAATATGAATATACGATGCAATTGCTTTTTGATGCGGATGCGGATTTCTGGATGAATGGACCGGACTATATAGCGGATGAATATAGGAGAGAAAAGGGACTGTAGTCGCAGGTAATGATTTATGCATAGACTATATGAAAACAACGACATTGTAGTTTTTTGGAATTCAGAAAAGTGTCAGCATGCTGCAGAGCGAAGTGGAGAAAAAGTGATGGCAACGTGTTCGTATGCACGGAGAATTATGATATAGCGTGTATGCTTAATGACAAACTAAACGATCTCGTGGTAAAATAATGACCAAGTCATATGAAAGTGTGGCTTGGCTTTTTGATGTATAAAAATGCTGTATCCGGGGTAGTGAATGTGGAAGGAGGTGCACTATGATTTCAAATCAATGGTATGCGGCGCTGGCATCGCAGGAAGTGACTTGTGGTCGGTTGGTGGCAACGCGCCGCTTTGGAGAAAATGTGGTTTTCTTCCGTGATGAGAAGGGACACCTTGGGTGTGTGACGGATTTATGTGCGCATCGAGGCGCATCGCTTGCAAATGGGTGTGTGAAAAATGGGCATGTACAGTGTCCGTTTCATGGAATAGAGTATGCAATTGACGGCTCCTGTGTGCATGTGCCGTCGGAGGGAAAGGCGTCAACGCTTGATTTTAGCAGGTTCCATTTAAAACATTATCCGGTAAAGGAAATCGGTGGCATTGTATTTCTATGGTATGGCGATAAACCACCGATTGGGGAACCGGATGTGTTTGAAACGATGACGGATTCGTCTTTTGTTTACGATTAGATGGATGATGTTTGGAGCGTTCAGTATTCGCGCGTGATTGAGAATCAATTGGATGTGTCTCATCTGCCCTTTGTACATTACAATACCATCGGACGCGGGAATCGTACTCTGGTGAACGGCCCGAAGGTGGTTTGGCTTGATACAAATACTTTGCAGACCAGCGCAAACAATGAGCTGGACGAGGGACAGCATCCGAAACCATCCGAGGAAAGCGTGATAAAATCCACCTATCTTTCCTTTAAGTTTCCAAATATTTGGCTAAACCACGTGACGGATAAGATTCAAATTCTGGCGTATTTTGTTCCGGTGGATGAAGAGCATACCATCATTTCGCTACGATTTTACAATAAGATTACGGGCATTCGCACAATTGACAAATTGATTGCAAAGATGGGCAGCAGAGCAAATAAAATGATTGAGCGACAGGATAAGCGGATTGTGGAGACGCAACTGCCGAAAAAGACCGGTTTATCTATAGGCGAAAACCTGGTCGCTGCGGATTTGCCGATTATGGAATACCGCAGGCGACGACAGGAGTTGCAACAGACAACTGTAGGAACTGAAATTCAGAAAAAGGAGGAATTCAATATGATGGACAACAAAGCGATGTTTAAACTTTCGTACGGTCTGTTTGTTTTGACCGCAAAGGATGATGTGAAAGCAAACGGTTGCATTACGAATACTGCGATGCAGGTTGCTTCGGAACCGAATCAGATTGCCTTTGCGATTAACAAAGCAAACTATACACATGATATGGTTTTAAAAACAAAGAAGTGCAATGTTTCCGTTATCAGCGAAACTGCGGACTTCTCCCTGTTCAAGCATTTCGGTTTCCAGTCCGGACGGGATGTTGATAAGTTTGCGGAGTTTAAAGATTGTGAAATCGCAGAGAACGGCATTCCGTATATCACAAAAGGAATAAATGCTTACTTTTCTATCGCTATAAAGCAGACGGTTGATTTGGGTTCACATACTCTGTTTATCGGAGAGCCGACGGCAATGGTGGTTTTGTCAGAGGATGCGTCAGCAACCTATACGTATTATCAGAACCATATCAAACCAAAGCCGGAAGCAAAGCCTGCGGATGCGGAAAAATTGCCTGCCGGAATGCATAAATGGCGGTGCAAGATTTGCGGATATGAGTATGTGGGTGAGACGTTGCCGGAGGATTTTATTTGTCCGGTTTGCAAACATCCGGCCAGCGATTTTGAGTTGGTGGAATAATGAATCTTCCTACGACGAGTGTTGAAATAGAATAGCGGAAAATGGTAAAATAAGCACTGACTGGTGAGAGGCAGTTTCGTGCTTATTTTTGTAGTTAGAGGGAAGAAAAATGTTAGATTTATCGTTTTACAGTAAACGCTCCATAGTGCGTACCTACTTTTTATAATGATCTTTTGCAATAATGATATTTAACTAAAATCTTTATACTCGCTGTTTAGAAAGTTTAGCTAAACTTTCCAAATGCCGTGAATAGAAAGGATAAATATCATGAAAGCAAAAGAACTTACTACTAATTATCAAATGCAGCGATGGATGGACATTATCCGTGACTGCAAAGCGAGCAATCTTACTGTTGCTCAATACTGCGAATTAAATGGCCTGTCCAGACCATCGTACTACTACTGGTTTGCTAAAATTCGCGAAGCAGTCTTTGAAGTTCAGCAGACCGTTGATGAGCCAAAGTTTGTAGAGCTCTCCGCACCTGAAACTGAGGCAACAATCGTTACGCAGTCAACCATTGCTACAATCAAAGTCGGGGCTGCTCCCATAGAAATCTCGGAATCCATCTCCGATGAGATGCTTCTTCGAATTCTAAAGGCGGTGCCTCATGTTTAAAGATGCCACCGGCTTCAAAAAGATATACCTTGCCACCGGCTTTACTGACTTACGCCGAGGAATCGATGGGTTGGCATCCATCATAAAGTACAACTTCAACCTATATCCATGCGATAAGAATACCTTGTTCTTATTCTGTGGTCGACGGACGGATTGAATCAAAGGTCTCCTATGGGAAGGTGATGGCTTTCTTCTGTTGTACAAGCGATTAACCACCGGCCGCTTTAGTTGGCCTCGTACTACTGCAGAAGCAATTGCGATTACTGAAGAACAATACCATCAACTGATGGAGGTGTTGAATGTCAAGTAAAACTGACCCACAGAGGGTGCGGACAAAATCCTTGACCGTTTTTTCGGTTGACGAATACATCCGGAAAGAGAAAATCACTGTTTTATTTAAAAACAGTGATTTTTTACGTTTCACATGTTATAATATACTCAAAAATGTGAAAAAATATATAAAAAGGTGAAAAATGAAACCATTTGAAGCTTTTAATATGCCAATTGAATATGGAATAGATAAGGAGTTATTGCAGATTACCGCAGAAGCAAATGCAAAATATGGCGAGTATAAGGCAGCGATAAACACGCTAGAGCTAGATGCTTCTTATTTCTTGGATTCACTACTAATCACAGAGAGTTTTAAATCTACACAAATTGAAGGAACGCAGATTTCTCAGGATGAGATGTTTTATTTAAAGTATCTTGAGAAAAACGATGATAGCAGAGAAATCCAGAACCTAAAGAAGGCAATTGATTACGCGAACGAAACGATTTCTGATGGAATAAACTATGATATCGTAAATCAGATGCATAGAATATTGCTGGATAGCGTCAGAGGCGAGGAAAAGAGTCCGGGAAGAATTAGGGATAACCAAAACTGGATTGGCCCGCCGGGATGTACAATTGAGGGTGCTACTTTTGTGCCACCGGCACCAGAGAAGGTATATGCGTTGTTGCAGAACTTATATGAGTATATGAACAATGTTTTTATAGACCCACAGCTGGTGAATGTTGCGTTGTCTCATGCACAGTTTGAAACAATACATGCTTACAAGGATGGTAACGGACGTCTTGGTAGAGCATTAATCCCCGTTCAGATGTCTTATTTGGATGAATCTAACCCTATCCTATTTTTGTCGGAAATACTGGAACTGTATAAGCCCTCATATCAGAGAAATCTGATGGAGTACAGAAGAGGGAATGTTACGGCGTTTATTAAGTTCTTCATGCAATGTGTGATAGACCAGTGTTCAAATTATATTTATAAGATTGATAGGGTAAAAACAATATATCGTGAGGATATGGAGACAATATCTGCGATAAAAGGATCTTCGATATACAAAATTATGCCGGAGATAAAAAGACAGATTGTTTTTACTAAAAAAGAAATTCAAGATGCGTCAGGTGTTTCTGTAAATGTTGTGTCAAAACTTATAAATCAGCTTGTTGATTTGGGTGTGTTGGTAAAGGATAGTAGTGTAATGAAAAAGGGCTACCGCTATCAGCGCATATATGAGGTGTTTGTGAATTAGAAGTAGGATTTGTGTACTGTAATATTTACAACTACTATTTCGAAGGATTTGTCAACGTACATGATTATTAACATCTGTGAATTATGTGGTGTATAAAGGGCGCAAAGATATATGGAAAAGAGTATATTTTTTAGTAAAGCAAAGAATAAGCAGAATAGAAATAATAGAAAAAAGGGTATCGCTATTTTAAACCATCCGATAAATGATGAGCATAGTGATGCGATAGGTTTTGATGCTTATGTTCAATCAATAGATGCTGCAATAAAAACGGGAGCAGAAATCATTGCTATCGAATCGGATTTTGGAAATGGGAAGTCTAGTGTAATAGAGCTGTATAAAAACAAAGATAGGGTTCAAAGCTTTCGGTTATTGAGGAGATTATTAAACTATTACAAAAAAAGAATCATATCTATAAATCTTTGGCACGTCATGAATGATGAGTGTGAAGAAGAAAAGTTTTCAACGGATTTTAGAAAGGAATTACATAAATCGTTTCTATATCAGGCAGTATCTGCTAAGGGAGCGTTTAAGGCTGGATATATAAGCAGGAGACTGAGCTCTAATTATGGCTTGGTATCGTTTAAAGGCGAGAGTTTTATACATGGTTTCATTAGCGTGATTGGTTGTGCTTTATTATTCCTCGGATGCTTGAAAGGGAAATTCAGTGTAAGTTTACAATATGTAATAGACCGGGTTGGAGATTGGAAATTGGAAGAAGTGCAACCTCTATTTGTGCTGGCAGGAATAACTTTGCTGGTTTTGACGCTGCTAACTGGCGATATTGTTTTTTCTTCACGTAATTCTGAAGGTAAACGCCAAGTAGATGAGAATGTTTTAATAGATATTTTTAGAAAAGAGTTTTATCGCAGATGGTTATTCAGACATTATATATTCGTTGTTGAAGACTTGGATCGAAATAATAATATAGATTCTATTGAGAGTTTTATTAGAGAAATTAGACGGTATTATTTTATTGAAAAGAATTGGCTAGAACGAGTGCTCCATAATAAGGTTACATTTATCATTTGCATTAAGCCGGAGATAATGCTTCATAATAATCCATTAGAAAACAGTGAAGGGGATGGGGAAAAAGCAAATAGAATAAACGAGGGTGAGGTAGCTTCCACAAAAGGGAAAGCCATCGATGGAGAACCAAACGAAATAATTGAGAATTCTAGTACGGATATGACAAAAGAGAATTTTTATACGAAGGCGTTCGACTACATTGTGAGACTGCCACGAATCTCAATAGATAATCGTGAGGCTATTTTGTGTTCCATCCTAAATAGTAACAAACCGGAACTTATAGAAATGGGGCTTATTGAAAAAAATGAATACATTACAATAGAGTCAATAAATGGGTTACAATGGATTACTCATGGAAAAAACGTTAATATACGCGAAATGAAAAACAGATTAAACCAAGCATTGATTATGTATAATAGGATTAGACGATTGGAACTAGTTGAAGAGGAAGATGTTTTTCAAAAATGTGCGGTGGTTGTATATCTAAAATCAGAATTTGAAAAAGATTTTTATTCACTAACAGATGGAGATATGCAAACGGTTTTGGATGAGTATTTACGGAATGAATCGGGCTTTGGGGAATGTCTAAATGTAAGTAAAGAATTCCTTGAGCAGATTAAAATATTAATTGATCGGAAGATAATCGATCTTAACTATAGATGCTATTTTTATAATATGCCTCTTGGAAGCAAAAAATACAGCTCGGATGAAATGAAGGTATTTAATAGTATTGTTTATGGAGAAACTCCAACTGATCGAGAGGCGTATTCCAGATTAATAGCAGATATAAATGAAGCGGTAATAAATGATGCGTATAATAAAAGAAATCAGCTCGGGCTTGGATTGCCGGAGTTCATAGTTGATAATAGTAAAACCATAAAGGTCGCTTTTGAAAAATATTTAGATGGTTTTAAATCGTTAATTAATGAACATCAGTATGATGTCAACAACATAGTTGCAGCAAAAGATTTTGTTAAAAAAGTATTATCATATCATTCTGAAAAAAATGAGAGAGAACAATATGTATGTGTTGTTGCAAATAGTGTATTGTCTTCTGTTACGGATAAAAACGTTTTATTGGAAATTAGAAAATGTATCTGTGAGTTATTTACAGAGGAGATTCTTTGTTATAAAGAAATGTATATGGGAGATAACCCATTTATATCCACAGAAGAAATAGAAATTATAAAGAGACCGAAAACAATAATAGAGTTGATTAATTTTGATAATGAAGTTGTGAATTATGACGATGATGCAATTCAAATGCTTCATAATTTGATATGTCAATCTGACATGGGTTATGAGGAGTCGATTGGTTTTTACGATAATTTGATAAAAAAATTTGGCATAAAAAACATGCAAAGCATTTTATACGATTGGTTGGAGACGTATAAGGTTTTTCCTGGAATTTTCAATGAATACTATGAGTTTGGATTGAATGATGGAATTATAAAAAAAGAGGAATTTGTAAGGGCGTTAGAATATTGCTCAACAATTGAAGAGAGTACACTTCGACTGTTTAGCAGTATAGAGTGGAATAAAGAAGTATCACAGGAACTGGCAAAGACACTTCGTGAGAATGGCTTTGTCCTTGATTATTTAATTGCTGAAGTTTTACGGAAGGAAAACTATGTAGATTATAAAGATGAAAATATAAAGAACAGCATTTTAGAGAATGCTAACTATTTAAAAGAAAACCTGGTAGATTGTTATAAGGCTATTCGTGCAGGAATTCTTAAACAGGGGATAATCGATAAAGATTATGACGCACTGTTTGACGGAGAAATATTTTTAAGTGCTGAAGAGTTAATGCAAATACAAGATTACAGATATGCAATTGATTTGTTAAAAAGACAAAATAGTATTACGAACATCATAGAAGATTTAGCGGTGTATTTTAGTTGCTGTAGGAGGAACTCAACCGCAACGTATGAGATTATTTGTTATATATTGACGTTGCCAAAGGAAACAGCATATAAGATTTTTTATAATTTGAATATGGATAGTTTTTCTTATCCTTTAATGAGTAAAAAACGTAGAAATGAACTAAATAGAAAGTTGATATCGTTGTTTGATGTTGAAAAGTCAATTGACGAAAAATTGAAATTTCTTAGTTTCATAAAGGATTCAGTTGTGGAAATTGAAAAAGATATATGTGATGAGTTAAATGAGGAGAATGAAGAAAAATATGTAAATTATGCAAATAGTTTAAAAAATGTTAATGATGTTGTACTGAATAATTTGTTAAAGTTGTCAAAAGCATATATTTATAGCGATGTGATTAATAAAGAATTGTATGATACAAAAAAATATTATTCGTATGTTTCTTCTAAAGTAAGGGGCGAAAAGAGATTTGAAATAGAGCAGGACAAAATAGACATTTTGTGGAAAATATATGTTAATACATTTCACAATGCTGATCGAAAACTGACTCAAAGAATAATGCGAACAAATACAAATTTTGTTAACGAATTAATATTGCAAAAGGAGTATGTTAATGCAGGAGAACAGATTATAAACTATGCTTACGGCATGCAAACAAAAGAATTGCTGGAGTATGTGTTTGATAATCTTATCGAGAGCGTTATAACAGAGTATTTATCCCAGACCAAAGGATTTGCTGATAGGGAAGCGGCACATTTTTTCGTGCAAAGAGTAGTAAGTGATTCGGAGTTACTGTTGTCTGATTCTGTATATGCAAATTGTTATGAACATTTAATAGATACTGGTCTCAAGAGCTGGTATACGCGTAAAAGAAATGATTTTTTTAAATAAGAAGTATATGAGCATATATGTGAAGCGGAGATAGGTTTAATATATGAATGCCGAAGAGCTGATTATTTTTGCCAAAATGATAGCGTATGCAATGGGAGATCCATCTGTTAAGTTGACGGATTTGGAAAAAGAGACGGCTTTTAGTATGCTTAAAAGAAATGCAGATAGACGCGTTGATTGGACAGAACAACAAAAAGAGCAATACAAAGAATTAGTGGATATATGTAAACGGAGCTGTGATAATAATTCTTAACCAGAACAGTTGAGGAGAAAGAGCATATGCATAGACTATACGAAAACAACGACATTGTAGTGTTTTGGAATTCAGAAAAGTGTCAGCATGCTGCAGAGTGTGTGAAGGGAAGCCCGAATACATTTAATCCAATGAAGCGACCATGGATTGATTTGACCCGGGCGGATGATATCGAAATCTGGCAGGCGATTGAACGTTGCCCGTCCGGAGCGTTGAGTTGTGCATATCGACATGAGGTGGATGTGATCTTTGAGGCCGAAGCAAGTCGGAGTGTAGCTCTCTTTGATAACCAAGTGATTGGAGAATGCGACTATCAAGAAACAGCGGATGGGTGGAATATTTACCATACGGAAGTGTTACCGGAGTTTGGAGGAAAGAGTATCGCGAAGCGTTTGGTTTATAAGGTCTTAGAGGTGGCAGAGCGAAGCGGAGAAACTGTGATGGCGATGTGCTCGTATGCGAGGAAGGTATTGCAATAGTATAATTTCAATAAACAATAGAGGGTGCGGACGTTTTCTTGGACTAAGCAATCAATCCAAGACTACGTCTATACTCCATCGGGCTCATTGCACCCAGTGACATTTTTATTCGTCCGGTAGAATACCAGTGCATATAAGAATCTAAAGATTCAATAAAATCATCAAGCGAAACATTTATCCATGAATGATTATAAAACATCGCATTCTTTAGTCTTCCAAAGAATGCTTCGCATGCTGCATTATCAGGTGAGCATCCTTTTTTTGACATGGAACGTGTAAGTCCTGCTTTTTTCATTCTATCTATCCACCCCCGGTGTTGAATGTATCTTATCATTATAGGAATAAGTTTTATGAAACAGTACTGTGCAATGAGCGAGTATTTTGGATAGATTCTAAATATACGATTTGTATTATGTGGAAGAATAAGTCTTGATAGAGTAGATGGAATGTTTGGGGCCTTTTGGAGGGGGTTAGACGTAGCAATGCAAAAAGTATTTGTTGATAGAAAAAGATTTGATGCAGGACAAATATATGAACACACATTTGATGTGTTAATTGAGAGGGTATGTAATCTTGATGGCGCAGCGTCGGAAGATGAGTTGAATATGGATGCGGAACTCGTGTGCTCTGCTACTGTTAATGGAGCGTTGGCATGTGAATTATATATGAAATCTATGTTAGAGGAGAGGACGAGAGGTCATGATTTATTGGAACTGTTTCGGAAACTAAGCTTGTTTGAACAGACAATTATTAGAGGCAAAACAATTATAAATATGATGAACTTCATAGAAAAAAACTATGGTGAGAAGGATTTTTATGCAGATTTAAAGATGATGCGGAATGGCTATGTTGATTGGCGCTATTATTATGAGCATGAATCAACAAGAACATCGCCGATGTTTTACAAGGCGTTTATGATAGCGCTCCGCGAAACAGCAACGATTAGGGCTTTAGAAGATATAAAGTTTCACGGGATGAAGGAGTTTGGTCCGAAATTGAAAGTGGTTAGACTACAATAATATAATGCTATAAATGCAAGGACTTCATAGGATGTACCTGTTTTGATAACTAAGTTTTAGGATAAAAAACAACGACATAGTTATCTTCTGGAATTCTGAAAAATGCCAGCACGCCGCAGAATGTGTGTACGCGCTATGAAGCGCTTACATTCGAAAAAATGTCAACATGCTGCGGAGTGTGACGTGCTCCTATGCTGGAAAGATTATGAACTTGTGAAATGAAAAGAAAATTGCAAATAATAAAAATACTTGCAAGAACAACAATGATTGTAGTATACTACAAGTAGTATATAAGGAGATAAATTGCAAATGATGCAATTACACCCACCGAAGATTAAAATGGTGTTCTTTAAATCGAAGGCGAGGTGAGGGAAAATGAATACATTTATTAGTAATTTAAATTTATATCTGAGTGAGAGACGAATTAAACAAAACTATGTAAGTTTAATGACAGGATGGTCGCCGAGCAAAGTAAGCAGGATATTATCCGGGAAAACGGATATCTGTGATGGAGATAAGCAATGCATCGCAGAAGCTCTAGGACAAAGCATTAACTATTTTTTACAGGATGCTGCTGAAATGCAAGTAAAAAAGAAACTTAATAATCAGTTGGCTTTATTTGCCGGAGATTTATCTAAAGAAGATGAGGATACCGCATTAAAATTAGTTGATATGTTTCGGTTTTATGATTCTATTGTCAATTTACAGATTTAAATCCCACCAGATATGGTGGGATTTTTTTGTTGGAGGTTTTTATGGAAATAGAAAAACTAAAGAAAATCATAAATCATAATAGTGTTCATGCTGATGCAATAGCTGAGGCATGTTTTCGTTTTTATTGGACAATAGGTCGAAGTAGTCCGACCGTTTTCCCTGATATACAGATGGTTGCAGAGATGATTTTTGCGGATAAGGGGTACAAGTTAATACATATTCCGATGAAAAGTCGTGAAATTGGGGCATTGCAATTGCGTATAAACGGATATAATTGCTTGTTCTTAAATACGTCTCGAAATAGGGCATATAGTAATTTCTCAGTTACCCATGAATTGTATCATGTTTTAATTCAAAATGAAGAATTGAATTCTTTTGATATATATAGAGAAGAATATAATGATGACGAAAATGAGATGATGGCTAATGCATTTGCTGGAAATATTATCATGCCGGAGGCTGATTTTAATGTAACTTTCGATAACTACAGTAGAGTAATTGATGGGATTCTGCGAAAAGAAAAAGAGAAGTATTTTAAAGAATACTTATTAATATTATTGTTGGCAAATTATTTTAAAACAACATATATGTCAGTGGTGGTGAGGAGCTTTGAAACGCATAAACTTGATATTGAAAATGAATCTTTGGCGCAGGATTTGCTGTCAAGTAATGATAAAGAGGCGTTTAAGGGAATCTTTGGGAAAATAGCTGGTCTTGAGCAGAACAATTCTTTGGCGGAACCGACAAGACAAGACGATTTTAAGGATTGGCTTGAAGAAGCAACCAAACAAGGTGAAGAGAACGTACGTAAGGGGTTACTGAGCGAGGAGGAACTACAATATCGATTGGGTGGAATGAAAGAGTGTTACAGGGAGGTTGTGGAAAACCATGTCGGTTCGGGAAATAATAGATGACGTGAAAAAAACACTTCCGCCGAGCGCAGTTGTTGACCAGGGAAAATCGTGTGAGGAAATTATAAAAGCTGATAGAGTGGTTTTCTTGGATACATGTTTTTTGTCTCATTTTGCAAAAATCGATAAGGATGCACGCGATAGTGTACTCATCTCAATAAACAAAACGGACAAATCAAGTGTGCTCGTAATTACGGAATTGGTTTTATATGAAGCAAGAGATCCTAGAAGCAATACTTTGCAACCATATGTATATGAATTGATCGAATCTGCTTCGGGCTTGGGACTAATGGTTGTGGTTCTAAGCGAAGAAACGGTACCTCGCCATTTTTCAAAGTTTTTAAACCGGAATAGTGAATGGTGGAATTGTTTATTTGTAGAGCAAGTAATCAAAAATAGAATGATTCTGAAAAAAACTGCAGGGCTTTTACAAAGTATGCTTGATTTGACGGATGGAGAGTTTGAGTTAAGCGCAGCTGACAAAAGAGATTCTTCCTTTATTGAAAAATACATGAAGGCAATAAAGGAAAGAAAAGAAGATAAAGATAGTTTGGCAGAGCAATTAATATGCGTAACTATGTTCTTTTTGCTTGAGGGATTCCATTTTTCAAACAAGGGAATATATTTTTGCTCTGTTGATAATGGTGCATTAGTTTCTGTGCGTAAAGCTTTGAACGGCTCGTATGATATGAATCAAATTCAGTTTGAAAATATACATCTATTCTCGCTGTTTCAATATATGGTTCAAACGGGCAAAGTAAAGAACAAGAAACAACTGCTATCGTATATGAGAAAAACGCTGGCAAATCCAATAAGTGTAGTAGAAAGAAAAGAACTTCTTTTTCAGGAAGCAGAGGAATCGTTAACACTTGAGCAAATTGCTGATGGTATGTTTGATGGAAAGACATATCAATACCGTGGGAAGGGATAGGTGGATCCAAAAGTTTAATATAATGCACTGCGATAAGAATAAGAAAAATCTGATTAAACACTGTGTTCGTCAACCGAAAAATCGGTCAAGATTTAAGTATAAATCAACACGAACCTCATTTTTTTATATCGTCTGTGACCCAAAATTGCCAGAATCAGGTTGCTTTTGCCATGGGGATTGTAATGATATGGATGAAATAGGATTATAGAGGTATCCTGCTAATAAATCGTGGATGTATGGGTGGGATATTATCAATGGGCCAAGAAAAGATTAAGTGGGAGATTAGTGGGGACGGAGGGACGGTCCTTTTTCCACCTTTGAACGTGAAGGTGGGGGTCTTGTTTAAGAAAGGGAGTTGCTGATTTATGCTTAAAACTGATTCGCTGTGAGTTAATTTAATATGATATTAAACAATGGGTTATTTTGATAATATCTTTGAATGAGCTAAAATGAAAACTAGGATATTTTGCTCAGAATGGGTGAGATAAATAGAAAAAAACGAGGGTATGTTTTGCATTATATAAAACAAAAACGCAGTCAAAACGATTATTGTAATATTTGTGGTAAATATAAAAAACTAACATGGGATCATGTGCCTCCCAAAAGCGTGAGAATAGCTCAAGGTGATTATGCTAATACACTTTTTGCTGAAGGAATACCTACGAAAAATAAACACATGAAAGATTTTCAAAATGGTGTAAAATCACCTCTTAAATTTGCAGGAGAGAT
>DAIMGJ010000002.1:0-69555 GCA_036723975.1 Lachnospiraceae bacterium | reverse complement strand
ATCGAAACATTTGTGCAGAATGTAATGGTGATATTTTAGGTAAATATGACACAGTGTACGCCGATTTTATACGAAAGGTAAATGATTGCCTTGAACGTCTAACACAGGAGGTATTAGCAGAAAAGATAATTAACCCAGGAACGCAACTCATAAAGGTGGATGTGCAGATTAATAGAATATTGAGATCTGTTATAGGTCATTTTTTGGCAATGAAAAGCGTTTATGATAAGAGTACGGTAATTGATAACTATCTTAGAGTATATTTACAAGATGAAAAAATGCAACTTTCAGATATAAATATATTTTCGTGGTTTTATCCATATATTACGATTGTAAACGTGAGGGATGTGGCTATAAGAGATTATTCGGAAATACATCCGCGAGGCCTTGTGAGTGTAATGAACTCGTTTCCGTTAGCGTATTTGTTGTCAACTGAAGAAGAGGACTTTTGTGGAGTGGATTCGCTGAGCGTATACTCGACAAAGGAAATCGATGAGGTTGTGACGGTAGAGTTACATTTAGAGACGGCATATTATCCAATTGTTATTGGAGAAATAAGTAAAAATGCAGGTAGAAAAAGAAAGGATTTTTTGTGGCCGGTAAATGTATCTGATGAAGCTGATGGCGCTAAATTTGTATTGGGTACAGACCAGTTAATGGAGTCGAGCATAGTTGCGGTTCCTAACGAAAGAGATGTCTAATCATTTTATGATGATATAAATGGGGATAAGAGAGTGCTTGGACAAGGATATAATACAAACAAAAAATAGTCTACAATAGAAAGGGATTAGAAAACATGGAAGCACAGCATGTTATGAGTTGGGACGAAAAAGATGATATCCAGAAATTGCTGTCGGTTATGGAGGTTGATATAGCAGAAACTTTAAACTATGTACTCGAATACAAGTATTTATTGAAATATATGGGTAATAATGAATCTATTCTGTATAAGGCTCCAAATTTCTGGGGACAGATTATGCCAGCATTAAGATTTGGAGGTGGATGTGCAGATTAATAAAATATTGAGCTCTGTTATAGGCCATTTTTGGGCGAAGAAAAGCGTTCATGATAAGAGAGTGCCTGGATGAGGATATAATACAAACAAGAAAATAGTCTATAATAGAAAGAGATTTGTAAGGGATTATGATTATATAGAAAAGTGATGCAACAAGTAATCGGAGAGATTGGAGGCTACCAATCTGTTTAAAAAGTTGGCCCTTTGCTTGAGAGGAGTATTAGCTAATGGCGCGAGAAAACCAGTGGATAACAGGGAATGAAATTATAACAGAAGTTTTGAAATATCGCATGTGGGAAATAGATGAAGATACATCAAGGAATGCACTTAAAAAATGCGGATTTGATTTGTCAGATTTGTATAAGAAGTGGGGAAAAGAACATTCTAAAATGATAACGACTATATTATGCGCAAAGTTGAATAGTATGGAAAAACCATTTAGAAAACCATATTTGATAAGTCTTAAATGTAACACGGATGCGTTAAAAGATAGGTCTGTTATAGAAGATATGGGGCAACTAATAGCTATAATGGTTTCGGTCTTAGCTGCAATTATTAGTATAACAGAAAAAGTTGAAACAGATTATTCTACGCAATTATTTTCATTGTTTGCTTTGGCGGCAGTGTATTGGATAATTGTGTTTATTCGTAGCAAGTACTCGTATCGTGAGTTGTTTTATGGAATGATACTTGATGAAATGTTAAAAGATATGAGGTAATGTTCGGGATTTGTTCAGTCTGTTGCACAAAAATACAAGCTTATATAATGTGATTTTGAACTATCAGAAGGAGGTTATTTCATGGATAAAAATACTACGGCTATTGCAAACAGGTTCGTCTTAGCCAATGGGCTGCTGACATACGTGATTGCAAAGCTCGACCGACTAATGTAACCATTGATGATTGGCGCAAAAATCATGGCATAACAAGATAAAGATACCTTGTCTCTCTTTTGTATGCGCTATGAAGCGCTTACTTATTCTTTACATAGTATTAAACATTTTGCAGCTCGCATCTATGAATGTTGGAATCAGACTTTTGCCCCAACACTTGTTTGAAGGATTTATGTTGACATTATACGCATAACGTGCGTATAATATAGTTACAAAATGAATAAGGAGCGTAATTTAATGAAAAGGAAAAAACTAATCAAGCTCCTTGAGAAGAATGGCTGGACATTGAAAAGAAATGGTGGAAGCCACGATATATATGGAAAAGATGGCAAGAGAGAGACCATACCAAGGCATTCGGAAATCAATGAGCAACTAGCTAAAGAGATTATAAAAAGAAGAGGGCTTAAATAGCCTTCCTTTTTATACATAGATATTTGATTGAGTGAGGATTCCCCAAAGGAGATAAATGAATATGAAAAGGGCATACCCGATTATACTAAAGCCGGATAACACAGGTTATTATGTAGTTATCCCTGATTTTTGTACCGGAACACAGGGAAAGTCTGTGGCGGATGCTATGGAAATGGCCAGAGATGCAATTGGATTAATGGGAATTGATATGCAAGATGACGGAGAACAATTACCTGAGCCATATAGTGCAAAAGTTGAACCTGCAAAAGGTGATATTGCAACACTAGTGGATGTGGATTTTTCGGATTATAGAAAAAAGGTGGATAATAGAGCGGTTAAAAAGAACTGCACAATACCATATTGGATGAGTGTTGAAGCCGACAAAGCAAAATTAAATTACTCTAGAGTCTTGCAGGATGCTATTGTAAAGAAACTTGGCTTGGCGAATAATTCGCTATAGTAGAAGAATATGACGAGAATAATTAACCTAGTCTCATGATGATGTGTACGCCAAAATACTCATCTTCCTCAAAAAAGCTGATAAGTCCATTATTTTTCTCAACATAATACCGTACACTTTGTAGTCCGATTCCATGGATGTTGGAATCGGGCTTTTTTGTTTCAAAGTAAGCACTTCATAGCGCGTACCTACTGTGTCAACTGAGTTTTTGTGATAATGAAACTAACTTTTTAAACACTGTATAGAAAAGTCAGCTGAGTTTTCTATACATCCTAACAGGAGGTTAGTTTTATGAACACAAAAATCGTAGCAACCAATTACCAAATGCAGGAATGGATGGATATCATCCGCGATTGCCGTAACAGCGGACTCACCGTGCAGCAATACTGTGATGAAAAAAATCTTTCCAGGCCGACGTATTATTACTGGCTAAACAAGATTCGAAAAGCTGCGTTAGAATCCGTAGACTCATCGCCTGCATTTGTGGAATTAAAACCACCGGCCCCGGTATCAAGAAGCATCGCCCTAGTTTCAATCCATGTTGGAGAAGCAACAATCGATTTGCCGGAAAACATATCCGATGAGTTTTTAATTCGTATCTTAAAGGCGGTAGCAAATGTTAAATAACGCAACCGGATTTAAGAAGATTTATATCGCAACCGGTTTCACTGACTTACGTCGGGGAATCGATGGGTTAGCATATATCGTAAAATACAGTTTTCAACTGGATCTCTTTGATAAGGATACCTTGTTTCTTTTTTGCGGAAGAAAAACGGATCGTATCAAAGGCTTTCTGTGGGAAGGGGATGGGTCCCTGCTTTTGTATAAGCGGTTAGGAACCGGTGCATTTAGCTGGCCCAGATCTGCAGATGAAGCCATGCTGATTACCAAAGACCAATACCATCTGCTGATGGAAGGCTTTGATATCATTGCCAAACATCCCATCGAAGGTAGGAGTGTTACAAATTAACTATACCAGGACACATATTGTTTACAAAACCAATATTAAGTATAATGACAGTTAAAGAAAAGTGAGTGATAATTGTAGATTATCAGTTAAAAAGGAATATTTTTATGGACGACCATGAATTGGTATATAATACTGCAAAATCCAATTATAAAGAATCAACTCCTTGGCCTAAAGCAGATGCTTGGCACTCTTGTACATATAATATAATCAATAACTATGTTCAGAATACACTTACATCATTAGATTTATCCACTGATCAAGTGATTCTTAACGCAGGCTGCGGACGCACAACATATGAATCTGACGGAACTATAATTAATATGGATATTATAGACGAGTATGTCAGTGGCTTTGATAATGGTTTAGTTGCATCTATTGAAAGCATACCTCTCGATAATCATTCGATTAATGTTATTATATGCGTTGGAAGCGTTGTAAATTATGCTGATATACAGAAAGCTTTCTCAGAGTTTTCAAGAATCCTTGTTCCAGATGGCTACCTTATTCTTGAATATGAGCGGTCAAACAGCGCAGAATTCATTTTTGATAAAAACTATGCAAATACAGTATTTTTAAAGAAATACCATTATAATGGACAACTTCACAACCTTTTTATGTATGATGAGAGATTTGTGCTATCTTTAGCAGATTACTATGGTTTTTCTGTAGTGAAGAAATATCGTTTTCATGTTATTTCATCTATTCTATACAGGCTTGGAATTCCAGAAAATAAGGTGGCGAGATTTTCATCCTTGGATAAACTTGCGCAACCTATTTCCTATCCTTTTGCTCACAATGAGATTATTGTTTACCGAAAACGTTCTTGTATAAACTGAAATAAGGACACACAGGAAGCAACAATTGTCAAAAAAGCACATATCAACGCTATAAAGGAGTCATTGTACTCTTTGTAGCAAAGACAAAATGTAATAACTGATAACAAAACGCATATAATCAGCGATACAGTTCGAGTTAACGCGGAGGTTACCCGTTTCTTAAGTGTTATATTTTCAATTGATACTTGTTTGCAAAGTCCTTGAAGAAATAAGGAACAATTAACGGCAGAAATGTCATCTATTTCCACTTTTGTAAATTCAGAAGCAACTCTTTGGGACAAAGCAGCGAATTTAGATTTTGTGCTTGTGGCATCTGTGTACTTTTCATACCAAGCCGAATAATGATTAATATAAATATCGTTTACCAGCGAAGAATAAAATACTTTATCAACAGTCGTATTAGAATAAAAGCCATTACTCTGTGGCGATATTGCAAGGTTATATTCAACAAGCGATAGTTTATTATTGGCATTGTAATAAGGCTGATAATATGGCGTTTTTAGAATTTTGAATTGCTCCACAGATAATAACTGCCTAAAATAATTACTGTCCACATCTATGTACTCTTTATTTGTATTCTTTTTAAGAGATAGTTCGGTTACAATATACCTTACATAATTGTTTTTCTTTCTCAAATCACTGGATATATCATCATAAAGCATATGATAAAACATATAAAAGTATGTATGATTTCGCGGGCAAGTACACAGGTAATCAATGAACAACGTCTCCGTATCTTGAAGATATGCATACTCTGCAAATCCAACAACATTTCCGTTTGAATATAATATGTAAAAATATAGTTTTCTTTTATCTGGATACTGCTTTTTGATATAATCACGTATCTGTGTTGTAGATGTCACTGCATCCTCGTCAACAGTATGCAGATAAATATCAAGTGCTTGGGTCAGATCTTTTTCTTTTATATTTGTTATGCGTTTAATCTTAAAATCAGCTTGCATTATTTGCGTGCTCCGTTTTCAACCGATAATCTACAATTATCAATCAAAAATATATAAGTTAAATGGAGGGTCTGTGTGTCTTTGTCAAAGAAAAAAGTCATTTCTAGGATGCTTGTTGCAAAGGATTTCCTTTTGTTTTGCCAAAGATACATGTGTGTATATTTCTGTGGTGTGTATAGAGCTGTGCCCGAGCATGGCCTGAATATAACGGATATCAACATCAGCTTCTAACAGAGCGGTTGCAAAAGTGTGACGCCACATGTGGGGAGTGATGTGTTGTTCGACAGAGGCCAGCTTCGAGTAGCGTGAAAGCATCCGTCGAACGGATTGTTCTGAAAAAGGATGCCTGTTTTGGTTCGCAAAGAAATATCCACAGGCTTCAATCTCGTGGATAAATTCGTTTTTGTAGTTCTCAAGGGATTCGCGAGCTTGCAGATTTCCGATATGTAATAGGCGCTCTTTGGCACCTTTTCCGTGAATAAGAATGGTGCCTTCTTTTAAATCGATATCTTCAGGCTTTAAGGAGCAAAGTTCAAAGATTCGAAGGCCGGTTGCGAAGAGAAGCTCGCATATGGCGGCATCACGGATTGCATTTCGTCTTTTGTAAGAACTTTCTTTGGTGGATATTTGTGAATAAATTGTCTTTAGAATTCTTTGTATACTGGATAATGGGATAGTCCGAGGAAGCGTGAATGGTTGGCGGAATTTACAATTGATATCATCCCAGGGATTGGAACGGATGATTTTTTGATATTTTAAATATTGAAAAAATGCTTTTTCTGAAGCGATTTTTCTTTTGACAGATCTAGGCTTGTATTTACTGTGTAAGAACTTAACATGTTCTTCTAATATACGCGATGTGGCTTGTGTAAATTCAAGCGGATGTATTGCAGAGGCAAACTGGAACAAATCATTTTTGTAAGCGCGAATGGTTTTTGGGCTGAGCCGCTTTTGCTCAGAACAGTATTGAAGATACATTTCAATTATTTTTTTGTTATTCATAATAACCTCCGATTTTTGAAAAATAGTATAACATGAATTAAATAGACATATGAGAATGTTAATATTTACTTCGGCACAATGGCGAGTTATAATAATATTACTTCGGGATATACGAAGTAAAGGAGGGTTGCTTTATGGTTGTTATGGATTTAAAAGCAGATAATTTTTTCGCATTTAAAAAGTTTCATGTTAATTTTTCTTATCCAAAGAAAATAGTCGGTAATACGTTGGAGCCGGAAGCATTAAGTTATTGTTCAGGCTTTCGCTATCGAAAGGTTAATATTTTAATGGGCGCAAATGCGACGGGAAAGACGACTCTGGGTCTTTTTTTAAACGAGATTTTTAGTTTTTTCTCAGATAAAAATATTATTCCTCTAACGAATCATATAGGAAATCCCCAAAAACCGGCTAGGTTTTCAGTGGAATTTGTGGGTGAAGAGCGTATTATGTATCGTGTTAGCTGCCAAGTTGCAGGTAAGCGAGGAGAGAAATATATTAGTGATGATGTGCAAGCCATCGTTGTCTCTACTGAGATTTTGAAGGATGATACATATGAAAAGTGCCGAGCCCGCCTCAATGAAATGGAGGCAAATAGTTTTCCGGCAGATTATATTCGCGAATTAGAAAAAATAGGTTCGCAATCATGGTGCTTTGAGTATCCGTTAGATATTGATAATGTTTTCTTTGCACCGGGAAATGAAAGCCTTTTTCTAAAAGTGGCAAACAATGTGATGAAAGCTTTGGATCCGTCCATAAATATAATTGAAAAACTGGATGGAGTAAAGGAGAGCTATGTTATACGAACAGAGTGTGGGGAAATAATTTTAAAAAGCGGTGAAAAGTTTGATTCGAATAAACTTTCAAGTGGAACAAAGGCCGGAGTTGGTGTTGCTGCAATATTAACAGATATTATATCTTCGTCGTTTGGGTTTTACTATTGCGATGAAAAGTTTTCTTATATTGATAGTGAAATAGAGAAGGCGGTGCTTGCTATGATGATAGGAAAACTTCGGCAAGATGAACAGCTCTTTTTTACAACTCACAATGTTGAAATATTAGATATGGACTTGCCCAAACATGCATATATGTTTATGAAAAAGGATGTGGATGGAAGCCACGCAATCAGCTGTATAAACGCATCTGAGTTAATAAAACGGAATACGGATTCGCTTCGCAAGGCTGTTGAAAATGATTTATTTTCCAGCCTGCCCTCAGTAGATTTGATTTATGATTTGGAATCGTTGGAGGAATAACGCATGGTGGAGGATGTTCAATATTATGTTGAGGGGGACGATGAAAAAAAGTTTTTACAGGTGTTAAAAACGGATTTACAGGTGATTCGTCCGGGTAAGATCCAAGTGTTTAACGTCGCAAACAAAATAATGACAAAAACGCGGTTGATAACATTGAAAAAGGATACGACTATAGTTGTAGTTTTTGACACAGATGCTGTTAATCTGGAAATACTGAACAAGAATATAGAAATGATGAATCACATGCCAAACGTTAAGTCGGTATTGACAGTGCTGCAAGTTCAAAATTTGGAAGATGAGTTGACTCGATGCTGTCGGTTGAAAAGGGCAGAAGAACTAATCGGTTCAAGAAATAAGGGAGAATTCAAAAGTCGGTTTTTAAAAATATCAAATCTGGATAGGATATTAATAAAAAATGGATTTGATATAGACAGGCTTTGGAAAAAAACAGATTTTTCTTTACCACACATTAGAAATGATGCAGATTGGGTAAAATTATAGGAAAATGACGAACCACATGAGGAGGGAGAATATATGGAAGATAAGCGGCAGGACAAATGTAAAATTCAGAACAATCAACAAGTTCAACGAAAATCCGAAAAGGATAAAAATGGGGTTGTCGGTGGAATTGTATTTGGCATAATTCTAACTATTGTCGGCTGGATTGTTTATAGGTATTTGTTTCAATTATTGGCAGGAAAAATAATACTTACTGTAATAGGATCGTTTGGCTTTTTGTGCTATGCGGTGGCAATCAGTTGTTTTATTGATTATAAAGAATCAAGAAAAATTGAAAAAATGGAAGAAGATGCGCAAGCTGAGGAAAAAGAGTTTTCTGAGATTGATCCAAGTAAGAGAGAATTGAGAGCAGAAAAACTGTTTCGGATGAATCAAAAAGAACTAATGCGTTATTATGACGTGAATCTTGGGCAAACGAAATTCCTTTCCGGTTTGGGAATAGTAATGATAATTGCAGGTGTTCTTGTTGTGGCGGTGACTATATATTTATATAGTTCTAAAGAATTGGACAGGGCGATATTGTTTGTTGGCGGATTAAGTGGTGTGGTATTTGACTTTATTGGTGCGATTTTTATTAAAATGTATACCGGAAATGTTGAGGCGGCGGTTAAATTCCACGCAAAATTGGCGGAAAGCAATAATCTTTTGCTTTCAAACTCTATTGCTAATAAAATAGATGATAAAAAATTACGAGAAGAGACATTGTCTGATATCTCAAAGAGCATAGTTTTGCGAAAAAATATAGTAGAGTAGATATGAAAACAATTCTATTTATCATTGGTTCCACACGAAAAAAATCATTTAACCGACGGTTGGCAAAGATGGCAGAAGAGCAGTTAAATGGAATTGCGACCGTAAAGTATTTGGAGTTTGGAGGGTTACCGTTTTTTAATCAGGATACGGAGTTTCCCACGCCGGATACGTAAGCGCTTCATAACGCGTACCTACTACTAATTGTTTTCGTTTGAGATAATCTAACTGAACAAATAAGACTAGTATATTTGTAAATACGTGCGAGCTAACTGTATTCGTCAACCGAAAAATCGGTCAAGCAACAAAACACCGTAATTTTGATAGAGTGAATAAATCTGGTAAAAAACTCTGGAAGTGTGACTATCAAAGGACGGAAAATGGATCGAATATTTATCAAACATTGATTTTTTGCTATGAGGATGCTACAATTCATATAATTGAATTAATTCAAAAAGAAACGTCGACGCGATTGTTGACGGGATAGTTATTTAATGGTAGTATAATGGCATGAACCGACTTTAGGTGGTAGACCTTCCCAGGGATAAGGGATGTGCCGATACCTAAAGTCTTTTTTTATTATTGGAGGGAATATGGAAAAGACGGCTATATTGATTGATGGAGGATTCTATAGGAAAAGAGCATGTGCACTATGGGGAAAGCTCACACCGGATAAACGTGCAAAAGAACTTATTAGATATTGTAACGAACATATAGAACATGAAAGACAGTACGGTGAACGTGGGCTATATCGAATTTTCTATTACGATTGTCCTCCGCTTGAAAAAACTGTGTATCATCCCTTGCTAAAACGAGGTGTTGATTTTCGCCGTTCTGAAACGTTTGAATGGACCAATACCTTTTATAAGGAATTAATAAAGAATCGAAAAGTTGCTCTTCGGATGGGAGAATTATCGGACCAACATGCCACGTTTAATCTTTCATCTGAAAAATTAAAAGAGTTATGTGCTGGGAAGATTCAAATTAGCGATTTATTGGAAAGTGATTTCTCACCTTCTTTTCAACAAAAAGGGGTAGATATGAAAATTGGTTTAGATATAGCGTCCTTAGCATACAAAAAACAAGTTGATCAGATTATTCTAATTGCTGGAGATTCTGATTTTGTCCCAGCGGCTAAACTTGCTCGAAGAGAGGGAATTGATTTTATATTAGATCCTATGAGAGCGAATATTAAAGACAGTTTGTTTGAGCATATAGATGGCTTGAGATCTCAATGGTATAAAACAAATAATAAGGAAACCGATAATGACGATTAGTGATAGGATATTTGATAGGCTAAAACAGAGTTCCATGACGCAAAAGGACTTTGCAAAGAAAACAGGAATTAAGCAAAGTACAATTAGTGAATGGAAAAAGAATAAGACAAATCCCTCTTCTGATAAAATCTTGGGAATATGCGAGGCTTTGGAAGTATCTCCGGAATGGCTTCTGTCTGGTGTAGACTCTGCGGCAAGTCGTAAAAAAAATAAAGAATTCTACGTGGTGGGTATAAATACTGAGATTGGTTTTTTGATAGAAATGTATAATAGTATGGAAAAAACTCAAAGAGATTGGCTAATTGGATATTTGGAAGCAATGAATGGAAGTATCTGTGATAATTAATGAAAATTTAAGATTCTGGACACAATTTATCCTCATTTCTTTGTTACGATAGTTTCAAGGCAAGGAGGAAAATACTATGCAAAACATGGAACGACACATAGGAAATTGTACATTGGCGGGCACCGTTGCTGCCATCAGTCTATATATCAAGTATTCAATACCGGTGGAGGAAATGCAGGAATTGAAAAATATGCTGCTTCGTATCAAGGTGCCGGAGATTGCGGAAGATTCTGATATGTATGAAGCCAAGCTTCGCTCGGATTATCTGAATCTTTTAGAAGAATTAGATGCAAAGATTGCATATAACTAATATCTATTATGACACGAAGACTTATAGGGGAAGCTTGGCATCGTAGAAGATGAGTTTCATATGATAAGGGGGAGCATTTATGTGCACAGCAGTTTCTTACAAGACAAAAGATCATTATTTTGGGCGGAATCTGGATTTGGAATATTCCTACCATGAGACGGTAACGGTGACGCCGAGAAATAAAAGATTTGCATTTCGACATGTGGAGGATGTTTTGCGTCATCCGGCGATGATTGGTATGGCCTATGTGGTAGACGACGATCCCTTGTATTATGAGGCGACAAATGAGAGCGGCCTTAGTATTGCAGGATTAAATTTCCCAGGGAATGCACAGTATAACAAGCCGGTGGAAGGAAAGGATAATATTGCTTCCTTTGAATTGATTCCATGGATTCTTTCGACATGCAGGTGTGTGGCGGATGCAAGAGAAAAACTGGCGCGCATCAATATAACAGATGATTCCTATAGCGATGCGTTGCCGACATCGCCATTACATTGGATGATAGCGGATGCTTCCGGATGTCTGGTGTTTGAACAGACAAAAAACGGTGGATGTGTGTATGATAACCCGGTCGGTGTGATGACGAATAATCCACCATTTGATTATCAGTTGACGCATCTTATGGATTATATGGGGTGTTCCCCGGATTCGATTAAAAATAAGGCTATGCCAAAAATCCACATGACGCCGTACAGCAGAGGCATGGGTGGAATCGGTATTCCCGGAGATTTATCCAGTGCATCACGATTTGTAAAGGCTGCATTCACGAAGATGAATTCCATTTCCGGAGATGATGAAAGCGCAAGTATTTCACAGTTTTTTAAGATTCTTGGGTCCGTGGAGCAACAGAAAGGATGCTGCAGACTGGGAGAACGTGCGGATGGGACGCCGATATGCGAGTACACCATCTATAGCAGCTGTTGCAATACGGATAAAGGAATTTATTATTATACTACATATGAAAACAGTCAGATTACGGCGGTTGACATGCAGAAAGAAAACTTAGACGGTGACCATGTGATAGCCTATGAATTAGTAAAAGACCAACAGGTGTCTTTTGTGATCCATGCCAAATGACAAACTAAACTGTATCATGATAGAATAGTTACCAAACCATTCAAAAGTGTGGTTTCTTATTGTATGAATGTAGAAGGAGGTATGGTTTATGCCAGAAAACAAGTATGCTGGAACAAAGACAGAAAAGAACCTATGGGAAGCATTTGCCGGAGAATCTCAGGCAAGAAACAAGTATACCTATTTTGCTTCTGTTGCAAAAAAGGCGGGATATGAGCAGATTGCTGCGTTGTTTTTAAAGACGGCAGAGAATGAAAAAGAGCATGCAAAGCTTTGGTTTAAAGCGCTTGGTGAGTTGGGTGATACACCGGCGAACTTGCTCGCAGCAGCCGAAGGTGAAAATGCCGAGTGGACAGATATGTATGACCGTATGGCTCGCGAAGCGGATGAAGAAGGCTTTCATGATTTGGCTGAACAGTTCCGCGGCGTAGCTGCGATTGAAAAGTTACACGAGGAGCGTTACCGTGCATTGCTTCATAACGTTGAGGCGATGGAGGTGTTTAAAAAGAGTGGCGTTACCATGTGGGAGTGCAGAAACTGCGGACACGTAGTTGTTGGATTGGAAGCGCCTGCAGTTTGCCCGGTTTGCAAGCACCCGCAAAGCTTCTTTGAAGTAAGACAGGAGAATTATTAAAAATCGAGGAGTAGCAAATGCTACTCCTCTTTATTATTATCTTCTGTTTCATCTTTTTTCTTCATTAAAAGCGCCAGATACAGAGCTACCGCATCTGTAAAGGCTCTTGGATTGTAACCTGTTTGTTCTGCAATCCGGTTCAGTCGGTACTGGATGGTATTCTTATGAAGAAACGTTTTCTTTGCCGTTCTTGACAGAGACAGATTCTCTTCAAAATATACTCTTAAGAACGTACAGTCATCTGACGAAAGCTCTTTGATGGTTTTTTCAATGTAGGTGGCACCGTTTTCCGGATTAATATCCGATATCACCAAATCCAAAAGCAGATGGTCATAGATGACAAAACTCTCGTTGGAATCTTTGATGGAGTTTAGTGCCGTAATCGCCGACTCATAGGATTTCTTAAGTTCAAACATTTCCGTGCATTTGCCGATTCCCACTTTTAAAAGTTCTGCATGATCCGATGCGAAATTCTGAAGAGGTTTTTCTACTTTACCCAGAGCATCGCAATCGATAATGGCATAGTACTCATAAGGATAGTTGTAGGTGCAAATCGACGGGGTAATCTGTTGGAACACATCTTTAATCTTTGGCTCAATGAGCGAAAGGTTTTGCAAGTTGTAACGTTCATTTATCTGAATCACTACAAGACGTTTGGGCGTTTGAATATCAAACCCAAGCTCCATCAGGCAGGATTTTAAATAGTCCTGATTGTACGGGATTTCCCCTGCCAAAGACTGCATAATAAAGTGTTTCTTTTCCGTAAGGATTCGATTGTGCCGGTTGAATTCCCGTTCGCGGATAAAAAGATGGGTCACCCGTTCGGCAAGGGCCGCATACTTTCGAACCTCTGACGGTTCGCCGGAGATGCCCACAATTGCAACCAAAACCTGGTTATAAAAAATGGGCATATTAATGCCCTTCTTTGTCCCTGCAAAATCCGTATCATTTGTGACTTCCACCGCTTCCAGCGTATCCGCAACCGTTTTCCCGACCTCATGAAAACTATCTACCCGAGATTCGTCCGTGCTTGCCAGAATGATACCTTCGGGGCTGATAAAATTTACATCCCGATCGCAGACCTCGTTTACAGTATAAACGATTTGCTTCGCCAGATTCTTGTCGATGAAATTTACCATATCGTACTCCTATCTTTTTACATAGATCAATTTAACTGGATATTTTCCCCATTATCCAAATCTCTACTTCAAGGATAAGATTACTCCCCGGCTCTTACAATGTTCATTATAACAAAAAATGCAATAGGTCTCAAATTAGAATTGGTATTCGGAACATTCCAAAGGGCATCCCCTGCAAGGTATAGTAGTATACACACCAACAGGTTCGGAAACGAATTGGTATTATGACCGAAAATTCGAAACACGAGGAAAACAGATTTATGATGCAAAATGTTGTAGTTGCCATTGATTCCTTTAAAGGAAGCCTGACTTCTTTGGAAGCCGGGAATGCGGTGAAACGGGGAGCTGAAAAGGCAAACCCGGATATGAATGTGATTGTGCGGCCCCTCGCGGACGGAGGAGAAGGTACAGTAAATGCTGTGACCTCGGCACTGGGCGGAAGATTCGAAATTGCTACCGTTACCGGTCCCACAGGAAAGCTTGTGAAATGTGTATATGGTCGTGTGTGTATTGAAGGAATCAAAACTGCCGTAATTGAGTTATCCGAAGCCGCAGGACTTTCTTTGGTTTCGGAAAAAGAAAGAAACCCCATGAATACAACCACCTATGGCATGGGGGAGTTAATCCGACATGCCATAGGAAAAGGTTGCAGGAATTTCATTATCGGTATTGGAGGAAGTGCCACCAACGACGGAGGAATCGGTATGTTGCAGGCGTTGGGGTTTGGTTTTTTGGACAAGCGGGGACGCCAGATTCCCTTTGGGGCAAAAGGAATAAAAAAACTGGTACGAATTACTACGGATAAGGTGATTCCGGAATTGGCGGATTGCACATTTCAAGTTGCTTGCGATGTGGTAAATCCACTGTATGGTCCTAAAGGAGCCAGCGCCGTGTACGCTCCTCAAAAGGGGGCAAATCCGGATATGGTAAAGGTGCTGGATGGTTACTTAAAAAAATACGCTGATATTACGAAGGAGTACTATCCGGATTCAGATCCTTTGATACCGGGAAGCGGAGCTGCCGGCGGTATGGGCTTTTGCTTTTCTACATTTTTAAATTCTGAGTTGGCTTCCGGAGTTTTTTTGATTCTAAAGACCACAAAGCTGGAGGAATACATCCGGGAAGCGGATTTGGTAGTAACGGGGGAAGGCCATATGGACTTTCAGACTTCCATGGGAAAGGCGCCTATGGGGGTGGCGCAGTTGGCAGAAAAATACGGCAAACCGGTGATTGCGTTTGCGGGAGGAACTGCTAGGGATGCTTCAAAATGTAATGAAACCGGAATCCATGCATTTTTCCCGATTCTTCGAGAGGTGATTAGCCTTCGGGAGGCAATGGATAAAGAGATGGCGATGAACAACTTGGAAGATACGGCAGAGCAGGTGTTTCGATTAATACGGATTTTGGGGGAAACAAAAGATGAAAATATTTAAAAATTTTGGGTTTCGACAGATTGTGATTTTGCTTCTGACCCTGGAGGCCGCGGTGTTTGCAATCATGGGATTTTTTAAATTGGGATTTTGGGATCCGGTGGATGGACCAAAGCCCGGTTTTTTCCCGGCGATTATGGCTTTGGTTATGCTGGGCGTTTGCATTCTGGCGTTTGTTCAGTCATTTAAAGAAGACAAAGAGGTACGAATTACTACAGATGAACTTTTGGTTATTTTAAGTGGAGCAGGCCTGATTGCTGCAGTATTTTTGATTGGTTTGGTACCGTCAATTCTATTGTTTGTTTTGATATGGATGAGGCTTGTGGAAAGAAGAAATTGGAAGGAGACCTTTATTGTGATGGCAATCAGTGCAGCTATCGCCGTGGGGGTGTTCCAATTATGGCTGGGAATCAGGCTCCCCATGGGGATTTTTGAAAAATTATTCTAAGGGAGGATGTAACAGTGTCTAATCTTCAGCAATTAATCAATGGATTCGGAGTGTTTTTGACGTTGGAAAATGTCTTGGTAGCGTTTGTGGGCGCGCTATTGGGACTGATCGTGGGGGCTATGCCCGGGGTAGGAAGCTTGGCCGGAGTGGCACTTCTTTTGCCCCTGACTTATAAGTTTAGCCCGACAACTGCAATTATCATGTTGGGCGCGCTCTATTATGCCAACATGTTTGGAGGTTCTTTTAGCGCGATTTTGTTAAATATACCGGGAGATTCTCCTGCAATTTGTACGGCTTTGGATGGTTATCCCATGGCCACCAAGCGAAAGCGGCCGGGGCAGGCCTTGTTTACAGCCAATATGGCTTCCTTTATCGGAGGAACCATAGGAATCATCATTCTTACTATGTTGGGACCGGGACTGGCGAGAGTAGGGCTTGCCTTTGGACCGTCGGAGATGACGGCGCTGCTTTTGATTGCCATGACCTCTATCAGCTGGCTGGTGGGAGAAAACCCAATCAAGGGTATCATTATTACGATTTTAGGAATGCTTTTGGCAAGCATTGGTATGGATACCCTTTCGGGGATTCCGAGATATGAGTTTGGCAATATGTATCTTTTGGGAGGAATTCCGTTTACTCCGTTTATTATAGGAGCCATCGGTTTTACGCAGATTATTTATCTTGCCAATGAGCGAAGGAATACCACAAAAGTGGATGAGGGAATGAACCTTACCATTCGGGGAAGTCTTTTGACGAAACGTGACTTTAAGCGCCTGTTGCCTCCTGCAATTCGCTCCGGATTGTTGGGCACCTTTGTAGGTGTCCTGCCCGGAGCCGGAGCTACAACCGGTGGGTTTATGGGATATTCCCTAAACAAACATTTCAAAAGTGAGGATGAATTCGGAACAGGAGCCGTGGAAGGAATTGCAGCGGCAGAGGCTGCCAACAATGCGGCAGCGGCCGGGGCGTTTGCTCCTCTTTTGGCACTTGGAATTCCGGGATCGGGAACCGGTGCGGTACTCTTGGGAGGCCTTATGATGTGGGGGCTAAATCCCGGACCGCTTTTGTTCCAAAATGAACCGGAGTTTACCTGGGGATTGATTGCATCTTTATTTTTTTCCAATATATTTGCACTGCTGGTCGCCATAGCAGTGATACCGTTTTTAATCAAGATTTTGAGTGTTCCCATATACTGCCTGATTCCCGTGATTATAACGGTATGCGTGGTAGGAGCGTATAGTTCTTCTCACTCTATGTATGGCGTTGTGGTGATGTATTTGGCGGGGCTCGGTTGCTATTTCTTAAAGAAAGCCGGGTTCCCCACATCGCCGATGATTTTGTCCTTTGTTTTGGCAAAACTGCTGGAATCCAATATGAGGAAGGCGTTTATTATTTCGAAGGGAAGTCTATCCATCTTTTTTACGAGACCGATTACGCTAGTGTTAGTGATCATTTTCTTCTTCTTCATAGGCTTCCCTTTGGTAAAGGCCATTATCGCGAAGTTGAAAGCATTGAAAGAAAAAAGATGAAAAACTTGATAAATGAGGAAAGAGCTACTTAAAGGGAGGATTACGGAAATGAGGATTACAAAATTAAGGATTAGCAAAATGACGAGAAAACTTTTGGCCATGCTATGTATGCTTTCGATTGGTACCACGCTGTTTGCAGGGTGTAAAAAGGCAACCGAAGATGTGGTCGAAAAAGAAGCGTTTGCTCCCACAAAAACCGTGGACTGGTATTGTACATCAAGCCCCGGTGGCGGATCGGATATTTTCTCCAGACAAATTTCAGACATCATGGCATCCAACGACATGGTAAACGGTCAGGCGATTGTGGTTACCAATAAGACGGACGGATCCGGAGAAGTGGGACGAAATGAAGTGGCAAATATGAAGGGAGACAAGGCAGATTATACCTTACTTACCTTTAACTCCGGAGATTTGATGCCAATGGTACAAAACACATCAAATCGCGCGGCAAACTTTAAAATCTTAGCGGTTATGGCAGTAGATAAGCAGCTTTTATTTAAGGGTAAGCAGACCAAGTTTGAAGATTTCAATCAGGCGATTAAGGCAGCATCGGAAGGAGAACAGGTTATCATCGGCGGATCCAAGGGAGACGATATCGCCACCTACGAAAAACTTATTGCCGAATTGGGATTTTCCAAGGACGTGATGAACTACATTACTTATGACTCTACAGGAGATGCAATTACGGCACAGTTGGGAGGACATATTGATTTTGTAATGTCAAAGCCTGCGGCTGCATCTGAATATGTGGAATCCGGAGATTTGACACCGGTATTGGCATTGGCGACCGAACGCTTTACGGGAAATCTTTCTGATGCACCGACCTTAAGTGAAATCGGGGATTACGAAAATGTGGAAGTTCCGGTTTGGAGAGGCGTGGCAGCTCCGGCGTCCATGAGCGATGAGGCAGTGGAATTCTGGACAGAAGCGCTGTATAAGGTATCGGAAACAGATACTTGGAAGACGGATTATATCGAAAAGAACAAGTTGATTCCAAACTACATGAATCATAGCGTTGCAACTATTTACGTGACACAGTACGAAAAGGACTACATGGAATCTCTCGGAATCGCACAATAGGGAGGGAGTATCATGACAGAAAAACCGGTTATCGGAATCCTACTGGGCGATCCTGCCGGAGTAGGACCGGAAATCATAGCAAAGTTATTGATGACAGGATTTTTACGTGAGAATTGTCGGCCGCTTTTGATTGGCGATAAGCGTGTGATGGACAGAGCTTTCAAAGTAATTGGAGAAGCTTTGGAACTGCAGGTAATCAAACGTGCGGAGGAGGCGGATTGGATCAAGGGGGTTCCTATTTTGGATATGGAAAACGCAGATCCGGATCGGATTCCTTTCGGAGTTGCCACAAGAGAAGCCGGAAAGGCGAATGTGGATGGCATGGATACGGCAATTCAACTATATAAAAACGGAAAAATCGAAGGCTTCTGTTTCGGTCCCTTTAATAAGGCGATGCTGAAAGAAGATCCGAGAATGGAAAAAATCGACGGTGAGCATTTTGAAAGTGAGCATCATTATATTGCCCATAAACTGGATCATTGGAAACCTTTCGGTGAAATTAATGCGGTGGGAAAAGTTTGGACCACCCGTACCACCAGCCATATTCCGTTAAACAGAGTAAGTGATAATCTGACCACCAAAAGCATCGGTCGGGCCATTACGTTAATGCATACGACACTGCAAAATGCAGGAATCAAGGATCCGAAGATTGCAGTGGCGGCATTGAATCCTCACGGAGGGGAAGACGGAACCTGCGGAAGAGAAGAAATCGATGTGATTCGACCGGCGATTGAAGAGGCTTGCAGAAAATACGATACGGACAATATCACCGGACCCTATCCGTCGGACACCTTGTTCGTAAGAGCGTTCAGAGGTGACTTTGACGGAGTGGTAACCATGTTCCATGACCAGGGGCAGATTGCTCTGAAGGTTGTGGGGTTTGATGCAGGGATTACCATTGCCGGTGGTTTTGAGATTCCGATTGTAACCGCAGGTCATGGTACGGCCTATGACATTGCGGGGAAAAACGTAGTTCAAACATCCGCGTTTGAAAATGCGGTAAAGATGTGTGTGCAAATGGCGAATGCGAGGAGAACCAAATGAAACTATGTTATCAGGTGGCTACGCCGGATGTTTACGAAAGCGCGGCGGTAACCGCTTTTCAGGGACCATTGGACAACAGCTTAAAAACACTTTCTTCCTTGGGATACGAAGGCGTTGAATTTATGACCTTAAATCCGGACAAACTGAATGTGCGAAAGATTAAAAAGATGTTAAAGAAATACAATCTTTCCTGCACCATGGTTTGTACCGGAGAAATCTTCGGACAGCTGGGTCTTTCCTACACGGATCCGGTTTTAAAGAAACGAAAGGAAGCCATCGAAAGAACCAAACGTATCATAGATTTTGCCGCATCCCTTGATGCCAAGGTGAATATCGGTCGAATACGAGGAGATTATTGCGACGCCATATCCCGAGACAAAACAGATATTTATGCCGTATTGGCCTTTCATGAATTGGCGGATTATGCCGCTTCAAGAAAGGTGGTGCTGGCATTGGAACCCATTACGATTATGCAGACCGGATTCATTAATACTGTGGAGGAGGCTGCTGAGATGGTACATCGAATCGGAAATGAGTCCTTCCGATTAATGATGGATGTCTTCCATATGAATCTGGAAGAAAAAGATTTGTATGAGTCCATTCGAAAGTACTGCTCACTGAATGTGCATGTGCATCTGGCGGATAACAACAGGCGCTACCCGGGACAGTGCGGACTTGATTTTAAAAAAATCATACAAACCTTCCGGGATAGCGGTTACGAGGGAGATTATACCACGGAAATTTATCAACTCCCGGATATGAAAACATCGGCAGAAGAGTCGGCAACTCATTTGATACCCATTATAAGAGAGGTTTACGGATAGATGGTTCGAATTGCATTACTGCATACAGTACAAAGTGTAGCAAATAGCTTTGGAAGAAGACTAAAGGAGTATCTCCGTGAGGACATCAGAGTTTATAACTTTTGGGATGAGTTTCTCTCTGTAAATCCCAATGAAATCGGCGAGTTTACCGCGGAAAATAAGGAGAGACTTCTTTTAGATCTTAAAAGTATGGCTATGACCGATGCGGATTTGATCGTGGTTACTTGCTCTACCCTCTCACCCCACCTCGAGGAGGCGCGAAAAACGATTCAAATCCCCATCGTAGCCATCGATGACGAAATGTCTGCAAAGGCAGTGAAAAAATCGAACAATATCCTGGTAATTGCTTCCGCAAAGAGTGCAGTGGAGCCTGTGATGGATAAGTTGTCGTTGGAAGGGAAGCTGATCGGAAAGATGGTAAAAGTTACGGGGGTAGTGATAGAAGAAGCATTTGAGGCATTAAAGAAAAATAACTTAACGGGACATAATGAAATTGTTCGGCAGACGGTTTCGCAGATGGATACCTCCGAGTTTGATTTGATTGTTTTGGCTCAGGCCTCTTTGGAAAGCTGCATGGAGGATATTCGAAGAATTACCGGAAAAACCACGATAGCCGGAACATCTTTTTGCTTGAAAGAAATTAAAAAGGAAGTAAAGAGGATGGCGTTATGACGAAAGAAAAAGTTAAGGAATTGGAAGAACTTTGCTTGCAGATGAGAAATGACTTGTTGGATATGTTGTACTATGCCCAAACAGGTCATCCCGGGGGCTCCTTGTCTTGCTGTGAGATAGTAACGACACTGATTCAGGAACTTATGAATATCGACCCGAAAGATCCGGAAAAAGAAAACCGGGATCATTTGATTCTTTCCAAGGGACACGCAGCGCCCATGCTTTATTTGAACATGGCAAAGAAGGGTTTTTTCCCGGAACAGGAATTACGCTCCTTTCGACAAGTGGGAAGCAGACTGCAGGGACATCCCTGTGTTCATAAGCTTCCGGCGGTGGAACTTTCAACGGGGCCTTTGGGACTTGGTCTTGGAGCAGGACTTGGTATGGCTATAGCAGATCGATGGTTGTCTCGGGATAACTATACCTATGTAATTTTAGGCGATGGTGAAATCCAGGAGGGCGCCGTTTGGGAAGCTGCAATGGCAGCAGCCAAGTATAAGGAAAATCATTTGATTGCGGTTTTGGATTACAACGGGGTGCAGCTGGACGGGAAAGTAAGAGACATTATGCCTTTGGGTGATGTGTGGCTGAAGTGGGAATCCTTTGGGTGGAAAGTGATTCGGTGTTTGGGGCATTCTGTTTCGGATATTGAACGGGCAATAAGCGAAGCAAAGTGCGTAAAGGATAAACCAATTATTATCGTGGCGGAGACTGTAAAGGGAAAAGGAATTTCTTTTATGGAAGGAAAAAGTGAGTGGCACGGAAAACCAATCGGAGACGAGGAATACGCTGCTGCGAAAAGAGAATTGGAGAGGTGACGTATGGAAAAGATCGCAATCAGAGATGCCTATGGCAGTGCATTAAAAGAACTGGGCTGGGTAAATGAAAAAGTGGTTGCTTTGGAAGCGGATGTTGGTGGCTCTACCAAGAGCATGATCTTTGGAAAGGCTTTTCCTCATCGATATTACGAAGTCGGAATCAGCGAACTGAATATGGTAAATATGGCTGCCGGAATGGCGAGGGTGGGATTGATTCCATTTGTGAATACGTTTTCTGCATTTCTTGCCACCCGAGGAAGCGACCCGATTCAAAGTCTTATCGGGTATGACAAGTTAAATGTAAAACTTGCCGGAACCTATGTGGGGCTATCGGATTCTTATGACGGTGCCAGCCATCATGCCATTACGGATGTGGCCTTCCTTCGGGCGATTCCGGGGATGGTTGTGATTACGCCGTCGGATGCTGTAATGACGAAAAAAGCGGTGTTTGCCGCAGCGGCATATGAGGGCCCGGTGTATTTAAGATTGTCACGGGCGCCTGCCCCTGTTATGTACAAGGAGAAGAACGAGTTTTCCATTGGGAAAGGAATCGTATATCGAAAAGGAAAGGATGTTACCATCGTATCCACGGGTACGCTGTTGTCGAAGGCGGTGGCTGCTGCGGATCAATTGGAGGTAGAGGGGATCCATGCGGAAGTCATTGATATACCAACCGTAAAGCCCTTGGATGAAGAGATGATTATTCAAAGCGCCAGAAAAACCGGAGCGGTGGTTTGCGTGGAAGAAAACAGTATTTGGGGTGGATTGTACAGTGCAGTTACGGAAACACTGTCGGCAAATTACCCGGTTCCTGTTTTGGGCATCGGAGCAACCGACTATGCGGAGTCCGGAGATTATGAGCAGCTTTTGCGCAAGTACGGATACAGTGAGGAAAACATCATTTCCAAAGTGAAAGAACTGATAAAGAGATGATTTTAGAAGAAAGAGAGGATGGATAAATGAGAGAGTCAATTCACAGATATTTTCGAGTCGGAACCATCAGTTGGATGTCGTTTCCAAATCTTAGTGCGGTGGATGCTGTAAAAAGGGTGGCAAGAGATGATTACTTTGACGCCATTGAAATCACACAATGCCATTCTCCCGAGGAACGTGAAGAAATCAGAGGTCTTTTGGAGCAGTCCCATTTGAAGGTGTGCTACGGTGCACAACCCAGACTCTTAGGTCCGGGATTAAATCCGAATGCGATTGAAGAAGACGAGCGATTAAATGCTGAGGTGACATTGATTCAGGCCATTGATGAGGCAGAGTGCCTTGGATCCAAAGGAATAGCATTTCTTGCCGGAAAGTGGAAGGAGGAGACCAAGGATCAGGCATACAAACAATTGTTAAAAACTACCATCAATGTCTGCAAATATGCTGCCATGAAAAATATGATGGTGGAACTTGAGGTGTTTGACTACGACGTAGATAAGGCGGCGTTGATCGGACCTTCCAACTATGCTGCACAGTTTGCGGCAGATGTGAGAAATGTTTGCCCTAATTTTGGGCTTTTGGTGGACCTTTCTCATTTCCCTATTTGCCACGAAACCGCAAAGGATGTGATTCGGACCTGCAGACCATACATTACCCATTTGCATTTTGGAAATGCGGTGGCGGATCCTGAGGCGGAAGGGTATGGCGATTATCACCAGAGGTTTGGATATCCGGGTAGCGCCAATGATGTGTTCCAGTTGTTGGATTATCTGCAGGTGTTAAGAGCAGAAGGCTTTTTTAACGCCAGAGATCCGTTGGTACTTTCTATGGAAGTAAAGCCTGTGGAAGGAGAAGATCCGGAAATCGTTCTTGCCAATACAAAACGATGCCTCAACAGAGCGTGGGCGCTTCTGTAGCATTTATGAAACGTCATAAAGAGGAGGAAGGAAACGATGAAGATTGTTGTTTTGGATGGATATACGGAAAACCCCGGGGATCTATCCTGGGGAGACTTGGAAAAGCTGGGGGAAGTAACGGTGTATGACAGGACATCCTATATTGATAGTCCTCTGATTGCGGAGCGCCTTGCAGGGGCGGATATCGCCGTGATAAATAAAACACCGATTTCAAGAAACACCATTGATGCCTGTCCGACATTAAAAGCCATCGCTGTTTTGGCCACGGGATATAACGTGGTGGATTATGCATATGCAAATGAGAAAGGAATTCCGGTGCTAAATGTTCCTACCTACGGAACGCAGATTGTGGGACAGTTTGCCGTGGGACTTCTTTTGGAAATTTGCTCGCATATCGGACACCATGACGCAGCGGTCAAGGCGGGACGTTGGCAAAATAATGTGGACTGGTGTTTTTGGGATTACCCCTTAATTGAACTATATGGTAAGACTGCCGGAATCATAGGTCTGGGAAGAATCGGGCAGGCCACCGCTCGAATTTTAAACTCTATTGGCATGAAGGTAATTGCGTACGATTCCATGCAATCCAACATTGGTCGTGAGGTAGCTGAATATGTGGAGTTGGATGAGTTGTTTGCCGAGTCGGATGTGATTTTCCTTCACTGCCCGCTTTTTCCTGAGACAGAAGGCATTATCAATAAAAAGAATATTGAGAAAATGAAAAATGGCGTTATCATCATCAACAACTCCAGAGGACAGTTGATTGTTGAGCGCGATCTGGCGGAAGCATTAAATAGTGACAAGGTATATGCGGCCGGGTTGGATGTGGTTTCCACGGAACCCATTAAAGGAAATAACCCACTGCTAAAGGCAAAAAATACCATTATTACTCCTCACATTTCCTGGGCCGCACAAGCCGCCAGACAGCGAATTATGGATATTACCGTAGAAAATATCCGGGCATTTATAGAAGGCAAACCCATAAATGTCGTAAACTCATAGCAAAAGACAGGATGAAATGTTAAAATAAGGGCTGAGTCATGACATATGACTCGGCCCTTATTTATAAGGAAGGATTCAGGTGAGGTTATGAACGAGAAATTTGAATTGATACATAAATTGGTTTTAAAGATGCCGCGTTTTTTGGAAAAAGTGGTAGCTGCGATTTTATTGGTTGGAGTGACCTACAGCTGTGTGCAACTTGGATTACATGTGCTGGCATTTTCCGATTTGGAGTTTAATGTCTATGTGGAGGATATCTTGGTAACTGCATTTAACGCCGTTATCGTGATTGAGTTTATCCGCATGCTGATTAAGCACTCCATGAACACCATTGTGGAGGTTTTGATTTTTGCTATTGCAAGAGGACTTGTGGTGGGACACGAAAAACCCTTGGCGGAGTTGCTTCGTATCGCATGCATCGCTATACTGCTTTTGTGCAGAAAATATTTATTTCACGAATTTGACTTCCAGGAGGAAGAATAAAAAAGAAAAGGATAGTTTTTATGGAACGAATCAAAAGTTTTACAATCAATCATGATATTTTACTTCCGGGATTTTATATTTCCAGGGTGGATGGAGATATTACTACTTATGATTTACGAACCAGACGTCCGAACATGGGAGACTATATGTCAGACCTTACCATGCATTCCGTGGAGCATATGTTTGCGACATTGATTCGAAACTCTGAGATTGCAGATGACGTGATTTATTTTGGGCCTATGGGATGCCAGACCGGATTTTACTTACTTGTAAGAAACGCAGATCACAAGCGTGTGTTTGAAATTACAAAGCAGGTCTTAAAACAGATTGCGGAAAAAGAAGAAAAAATGTACGGCCAGTCTGCAGTGGAATGCGGCAACTATCGAAATCTGGATATCGCTGCTGCCAAGAAGGAGTGTGCGTACTACGCAGATGTATTGGAACATCAAACAGATATGACATTCTCCTATCCGGAATAAGTTGGGTATTAGGAACAGGCTACACGTTCGGAATTATGGTGCGCAGGGATACATATTCCCATAAAAATATGGTATGATAGGGGGCGGCTTTTGAGCCGTCCTTATTTTATGAAAAAAGAAATGGAGATTTTTGAAATGATCGGAATCATCGGAGCAATGCAAATTGAGGTGGAGAACCTGAAAAAACACATGGAAAACGTGACAGAGGAACAGGTCAGCGGCGTTACCTTTACCAAGGGTACCATTGGCGGAAAAGAAGTGGTAGCTGCTGTTTCCGGCGTGGGAAAAGTATTTGCTGCAATTTGCGCGGAAGCTATGATTTTAACTTATAAAGTAGACTGTGTCATAAACATCGGTGTGGCAGGAACTTTATGCGATGAACTTGGAGTAATGGACGTAGCCATTTCTGATAAGGTGGTTCAACACGATATGAATACTTCAGCTTTGGGAGATCCGGTAGGACTTTTGTCCGGTATCAATGAAGTATATTTGCCGGCAGATGAAAAACTCTACACCGCTTTGGAAAAAGTAGTTGCCGCAAAGGGAATCAACTATAAGGTGGGAACCATTGCCACCGGCGATCTTTTCCTTTCCAAAGAAAGCACAAAAGAAACCTTGCATGAAAGATTTGATGCCATTGCCGGAGAGATGGAAGGCGGAAGTATCGGACATGTTTGCTATGTAAATAAAGTTCCTTTTGTTATCTTACGAAGCATTTCCGACGGCAAGGGAGCTGCCATGGATTATGCAACCTTTGCTGAGAAGTCTGCACAGATCGGAATTGATATTGTGATGGAGTTTATTAAGGGGTTATAATAAGAACGTTAGAATTAAGAATTAACTGGTTGTATGAGGAGCTCTTGAATGGATAAGGTAAAGAAGGTAGGTTCTTTTGTAAAACAAAATTGGATTGCTATCTTAACTGCGATTGTCATCGGTCGTTTTGGCTATTGCATTATTGACGATCACTTTGATGTGACCAATAAAGTGGCAAAACTTATGGGCTACTTTTTTGTGTTTTTATTTATTGTGATGATGTCTTATGTGTACCTGCATCGTGAGGGTATAAAGAATCGTCTTCATAAGTTATATCTTGTAATCGGCCTGGTAATCGGAACGATGTATTTGATTATGATTCCGATTTTTTGCGTACCGGATGAAGTGTTCCATTTTAAGGATGCTTACCATGTATCCAACGAGATGCTTGGGATTCATGACCCGGATGTGGAGACCCTTACCATGCGTGAGGCGGATACAAAACTGAAGATGAATAAGACTTCCTATGACAACCCGATTGTTTATGCAAAATACATCCGAAGCATTTTTTCGGATATTGTGACGGATGGTACGGAACTTATCGAAACGGATACCGGTAAAAATTACGGAGAAGATTATCTCTATGTGATTCCGGCTCTTGGAATGACGGTGGCGCGTTTGCTTCATTTGGGAAGCACCCAGATGTTTTTGATGGGCCGCTTCTTTAACTTGTTATTCTTTGTACTTTGCCTATCCTATGCCATTAAGAAAACTCCGGTTGGAAAACTGGGATTTTTCGGAATCGGATTGCTACCGATCGTGTTACAGCAGGCAGCATCCCTCTCCTATGATGTGATGATTAATGGATTTTCTCTTGTGATTATTGCATTATCGCTGGCATTGCTTTCTCAGGTGGCAGATCGTGTGCCGGCATCGGATGCGCAGGCCCTAAAAATAAAAGACTATGTGATTTACGCTCTATCCATCGGCTTTTTGATCCCCACAAAGGGACATGCTTATATGCTCTTTGCCTTCTTCCCGGTTTGGGTTTTGGTAAAGCTTCTTTGGAAAAAGAGAAAATCTTCCGGAGAAAAACTCTTTGCAAAGAGCAGTGTGGAACGAAAAATTGTATATGTGATAATCGGTATTGTTCTTATCAATTTGGTGGTGCTTCTTGTAAGAAATATTTCCGGAAGCAGCGGACCGGCAGCAACCATCTTTGAACCTCATGTCATCGATTGGTGTGATGAAGACGGATACTATGTGGATGTGTTGATGGAAAACCCGGACCTTCGCTTCCAGATTTTCTATAAAACAGTTGCCACTTATTTTGATGAGTACTGGGCAGAAACCTTCGGCAATTCCCTTGGTTGGATGAATATTGAAGTGCCGCCGGTGTTTATTTACACCTGGTTTTTACTGATGGCAGTGTTGTTTATGAAACGAAAACAGGAAAGGATGCTTACTACAAACGGTGATAAAGTCGTTTTCTTTGGAGTCTTTGCTTTAACCGTTGGCTTTGTTATCGCGGGAATGCTCTTTGGCTGGACTCCTATGGTGTACAACTATGTCCTTGGCGTTCAGGGCAGATACTTCCTTCCGGTGTTGGCGTTGCCGCTACTTATTATGCGTACGGAAAAAATCGAAATCGACGAGAAGTATGACGGTGATTTGTGCTTCTGGTCTTTGGTACTTACCGCTTTGATTGTGATTTTTGTATTTGTATCACATGATGTGAAATTATAAGGAGAGATAAAATGATAGGAGTCATCCTTTATGTAGTTGCCACCTTGTGGCTTTGCTACAATGCATGGGCCATAAAGAAAAGTGATAAAAAAATGCAGCCGGTGACGGCACTGTATCTTTTTGTATTCTTTTTGATGGGAGAGCAGGCGCTGTTTGCAATTCTTTTTCATCTTGTTCATTTGCCCATTGATGTGATTTCAATAGCAATTACAAATGCCCTGCTTGGTGTGGGTCTTTTCTTTGCGGCAAAAAAACTTGGAAAGCAAACCTATGATTTACCGCAGTTGGTGGATCTCATAGCAGTGATTGTGGTTACGCTTATGGTAGGCATCATTGCTGTAAAGACCTGGGATAGTCATTTGTATATGGCATTTATTTCTTCCGACGGTGAAAAAGTGCATTTTATGTTGGCGGAAAAGCTTTTACATGATAAAGCTTTATATCATAATAATATCCAGGTTTTTGAGGCATTAAACGGCATGATTTGGATGCGAATCACGTCTTTGTTTGCAACCGGAAAATATGCGCTGGAACTGGGACATATGATCAGCCAAGTCATCAATATGTGGTTATCTGCATTTGGATTTTATTTGCTTTTAAGAACCTACAGTGAGAATAAAAAGGATGCGATCACTGCAATGGTTCTTGTGGTATTCTATTTTCTTGGATATCCGCTGTATGCCACCTACTACGGATTTGCCTATTTTGTTCAGATTGTAAATATTATTGTAGCCATACTTCTTTGCTATCAATTGTGGAGAACAGAAGCACTTTCCCGAGGATGCGGATTTGTGCTTTTAAACCTATATCTGTTTTCTATGTTTAATTGCTACAGCTTTTTTATTCCATTTGTATTCCCGGCACTCTTCGTTGCACTTTGGATTGATGAGAGCAAAAAGAAATCTGTATGGTTTAGCTTAAAGCATATTCGTGGGGAATTTCAGTTATTTTTGATTCCTTGCGTGTTGGGTGTGATGACTGCATTTTCCAATGTAAAGCAGCTTGGTGATGGTGGCGGAATCACAAACGAAGGTGGATGTTATATGGATTTGTATTCCAATTTCCTTCGCATTCTTCCCTTTGTATTGATTGGTGTGATATTGCTTCTTAAGAAGAAGGAAAATGACGTTTCTCTTCTTTTGCTTGCATGGTCTTTTGTTGTGTTTGTGGCACTCATTTATTTAAATCACATCGATAAAATCAGCTTATACTATGTCAGCAAGGTTTACAGTATTTTTTGGCTTTGCAGTTTTGTATTAATCTTTGTGGCGGCAGTAGAAATTCGAGAAAAGATACCTGCGGTTTTGTTAGCATTTTGTCTTTTCTTTGTGGCATGTTTTGGCATTGCCCATTCCTCTGTGCCACAGAAAATCAATCAGGAAAACCCTGCCTATGCGATTATGCATGCAGATTATCATGCACTGTTTCCGGATATCTATTGGTTCAACCAGACCATGTATTATGAACTTCACAGTTATGCGGAAGGCGTAAGAAGAGATTATCAGGCAGAAAGTAATAACAGATAATAGAGGATGTTTTATTTGGGGAATAGGGGAAAACAATTTATCGCGTCTTTTTTGATTGTTGCTTTGTGCATCGGCACCATGGCTGCATGCAAAAAAGACGATGACATGCAAACGGAAAACGCTACTCCGTTTCAGTGGAACGCAAACTGGATTTGGGGTGATTTTGCGGAAGACGATTCGTGGCTAATGGCGCGTAAAGTTATAGAACTCGATAAGAGCGATCTAAAAGAAGAGGCGCTTTTAAGAATCGCTAGTGATTCAAAATATTGGCTGTATATTAATGGAGAGCCGGTGGTTCGAGATGGTGGATTAAAGCGCGGAGGAAAGGAAGTGTATTACGATACGCTGGATGTTTCGGACTATCTCCATACAGGAGAAAATACGATTGCTGTTCGCGTGTGGTATTGGGGGCCTTCTTATAATATCAGCTACGTATCTTCCGGTCAGGGAGGACTGTTGTTTCAGTTAAATGTCGGTGAAAAAGAAATTGTATCCGATGAATCCTGGCTTGTAAAAAGAGATGTGGCATTTATAAACGGCCGTGATGAATCCAATGAACGCCTTCCGGAAAAAGACATTTGGTATGATGCTTCTTACGGGGAGGAAAACTGGTTTCTTCCGGAGTATGAAGCAACTTCGGAAAGTGGTTGGCAGAATGCTTCTGTGCTTGGGGCGGCCGGAGATGAGCCGTGGGGAAATTTGACGGAACGCGGAATTCCGCAGTTTTTGGATGAAGCAAACCGGGAATATACAAATGTTGACGAAATGCCGTGGCAGGTAGATGCTTCCTATACAACGTCTCAAGATGAGACATTTACGATGTCATTACCGGCAAATATTCAGATATATCCATGTTTACGTATTGAAGCACCGGCCGGATTGGAGATAAGGATAAAATCCGACATGTATGAGAATTACTTTGGTAATTCCGTCATGACGACTTATGTGACAAAAGATGGTTTGCAGGAATTTGAATCTCCCTGTTGGACTAACGGAGACAGGATTTTCTACGAGATTCCTGCGGGAGTAACCATAAAAGAATTAACATACACAAAAACCGGATATGATACGGAAATCGTTGGTTCGTTTTCTTGCGAGGATTCATTTTATAATGAACTTTGGGAAAAATCGGCACAGTCAGTCTATGTAAATATGCGAGATACCTATATGGATTGCCCCAACCGTGAGCGTGCTTGCTGGATGGGAGATGCCGGTTTGGAGATGCTGGTTTCTTTTTATACAATGGATCGAAATAGCGATGCTTTGTTTAAAAGCGATATGGAAAAGGCCATCGCCAATCGTTATAACGAGACAGTATTTAATACCGTAAATCCATCGAATTCTTTTACAAATATTTATGTCCAAGTCTTAATGACCATACCGGAGGTGTATGAATACTATTACTATACCGGGGATAAAGAACTTCTCGAAGACATCTATGAGCCGTTTTGTGAGTATTTAACACACTATGAAAAAAATGAATTCGGATTATATGATTACAGGGTGGATGAAGCTCGCTGGGAATGGGGAGATTCAACCGAAAACGTGGATATATATCCGTTGACAAATGCATGGCTATGTCAGTGCTTTGGAACTATGGCGGATATGGCAGATACCTTGGGTAATGGCTTGGATGCCATAAAGTTTCGAAAAAAACAGTCAGATTTAAAAGAATCATATCGAAAAGCATTTTGGACCCCCAATGGCTATAAGTCCGATGGTCAGGACGTGCCGGATGAAAGAGTAAATGCTGCTGTTGTAATAGCGCAAATCGCAACAGAAGATCAATATGATATAATAGAAAACGTGTTGGAAGAACAGATGTATTCCACTCCTTTTTTGGAGTTTTATGTCGAAAAAGCATGCTGTATGATAGGGCGTGAAGACTTGGCTCTGAAAAGAATGAAAAATCGTTACGCTTGCATGATAACTTCTGAAGAAGGAATGAATCATTCCACATTGTGGGAGTGGTTTGATAATGAGGAAGGTTCCATGAATCATGGCTGGTCTGCAGGCCCGGCAGTAATTCTATCAAAGTATATTGCAGGTATTTCGCCGACAGAAGTAGGATATACGTCTTATGAAGTGATGCCAAACTTTTGTGAACTTAATCATATGGAAGCAACTGCTGAAAGCCCCTTTGGGTTAATTAGCGTTGAAGCAATGTTGGATGAAACAACGTCGGAAGAAACCATTCATTTGACACAACCGGCAGAGATCACAGCAAGGGTTGCAGTGAAAAAATGCGCTGACAACGCGTGTATAACCCTAAACGGTAAGACGATTGATCAAAAGGGCAAGGTTATTAAAACGGATTTTCCTGACGGAATCACTGTGGATTTGGATTCACAAGATGAGGATTGCGTTTATTTTAATATCACGGGAACGGATGTTATAATTACTTCAAACTAGAAGCTGAAAGGTATGCATATGAAAAGCATAGATAATGCAGACATTTTAAAATCATGGAAATGCAAAGAGGGGAATGTAAATTCTACTCCGGATCTTTTGGAGTGGATTCAGACTCTTAACGAAAAGACCCATGTCAATATTAAAGAATGTTCCATCGTAAATGATGGATTTTGGTTTTACGATGACTACCAGGGCGAAGTCTTAAACCGGAAGCGAAGCTTTTTCTCTATCGTTGGAATGCGCTACTTCGTAGACGGAGAATTCGTGGAAGAACAGCCTATCATCGTTCAGCCGGAGATAGGATATCTTGGTATCATCTGTAAAAAGATTGACGGCGTATTAAACTTTTTGATGCAGGCAAAGATTGAGCCGGGAAATGTAAACTGCGTCCAGATTTCTCCCACCATTCAGGCTACAAAGAGCAACTTTCTTCGCGCACACGGCGGAAAGCTTCCGACTTACTTTGAACTCTTTGAGCAGTCGCAAAAGTATGAAGTCTTATACGATCAGGTCCAGTCCGAACAGGCTTCTCGTTTCTATAAGAAAAGAAACCGAAATCTGATTATGGTGGTGGATGAGGATATCGAAATCCATGAGAATTACAAGTGGATGACCTTGGGTCAGATCAAGGAATTGATGAAAATCGATAACTTGGTAAATATGGATACCAGAACTGTATTATCCGGACTTCCTTTATATAATCGCGGCTCAAAGCATGAGCAGTTTTTATTGGAACTGGCATCCTTTGACGATGAAGCTCTGGGTATGTCCTTTTTGGATTCTGACTGTGAAAAAGAAACACCGGTATTATTCCAGAAGTTAAACAACTTTAAGATGTTCCGTGATGTAAAAGTATCTTCTGTTCCCCTAAATCAGTTGGTGGATTGGAAGGTAAACGAGTACGGTGTGGATTGCAAGAAGAAGGCAGATTTTTGCGTTCGCTACTACGATATCGAAATCGAAGGACGCGAAGTACAAAAGTGGTTCCAACCTTTGTTTAAGGCTATCGGAAGTGCTACCTTCGGACTTCTTCTACAGAATCAAAAGGGAAAGAAAAAAGTTCTGGTTCATACAAAGGCGGAAATCGGATGTTTTGATCGCATTGAATTCGGCCCAACCGTTCAGTGGGAGCCTACCCATGAAAGAGAAAACGACACTCCGGTAGACACCTTTGTAAGAGGCTGCTTGGAGAATTCTGAAAACATCAAATTAGATGTGATGCTTTCGGAAGAGGGCGGAAGATTCTACCACGAGCAGAATCGGAATGTTATTTTAGAGATTCCGGAAGATGTATCGGTAGAGATTTCAGATGAGTATACGTGGGTGGATTTTGGAACCCTAAATCAGATTGTTCAGATGCATGATTGTTTAAACATTCAGCTTCGAAATATGATGTCACTTATGGATATATAGAGGATAAGATATGATTAGAATTGGAATTATTTGTCCGTCGGATATTGCGCTTCGCCGCTTTATGCCGTCGCTGCAGTTAAATAAAGAGATGGAATACGTCGGTGTGGGCGTTCATTCCTCTCGCGAAAAAGCCCAGGCATTTGTGGATGCCTACGGCGGAATTATTTTTGATGATTACGAAAGCGTTGTGACTTCCGATTTAGTGGATGCGGTTTATATTCCGTTGCCACCGGCCCTTCATTATGAGTGGGCAAAAAAGGCGTTGAAAAACGGAAAGCATGTGCTTTTGGAAAAACCTTTTACCACGTCTTTGAAGCAGACAGAAGAACTCATCGCCTTGGCAAAAGAAAAGAATCTTGCTATTCATGAAAACTATATGTTTGCTTATCATAAGCAGATCGAAGCCATCAACGAGATTATTGCTTCCGGAGCGATTGGAGAGCCGAGACTTTATAACGTATCTTTTGGATTCCCTATGCGTCAGGCAAACGATTTCCGTTATAACAAGGCACTTGGCGGTGGAGCACTTTTGGATGCAGGCGGCTATACCATTAAGTATGGTTCTTTGCTTTTGGGTGAAACTGCTGAAGTAGCCTATGGGTCTGTCAGTGGATTGGACGGATTTGAAGTCGACATGTATGGAAGTGGTGCTATGGTAAATAAAGATGGTCTTACCGCACAGCTTGCCTTTGGCATGGACAACGGCTATCGTTGCGAACTTCGCGTATGGGGAAGTAAGGGCGAGTTTAAAACCGGTCGCGTTTTAACCGCACCTCCAAATGTAGAGCCTACCTATACCATTACCATCAATAATGAGGTAACGGAAGGAACTCTTCCGAGCGATGATGCATTTTTACATTCCATTGAAATGTTTGTGTCAGCGGTTAAGGATGATGCGGTTCGACAGAATCAGTATGAAGTAGTTTTGACCCAGTCAAAACATTTAAACAGTTTTATGATAAAAGCAGGAGTAATACATGAGTAAGAAAGTGACTGTTCTTGGTGCAAACGGATATATTGCAAGAAACTTAATCTATAGTTTGGACCGAGAAGATGTGGAATTAAAACTATACGACAGACAGGATGCTCATTTGGACGGACACGCCGGATATGCACCGGTAGATGTGTTGTCCAAAGAGTCCATGGCTAAGGTGGATTTGGATTGCGATGTCATCTATATGCTGGTGGGAAAGACCGGTACCTTTGATGGATTTGACAACTTCGATATGTATGTGGATGTCAATGAAAAGGCACTTTTAAATCTTTTAAATACCTATCGCGCACAAAATTCTCGCGCGAAGATTGTTTTTCCGTCCACACGTTTGGTCTATGATAACAATTCCGATGCAAAGGAAAATGAAGTGGCAGATTCCTTTAAAACCATTTATGCGGTAAATAAGTACTCTTGTGAGAAAATCTTGGAAATGTATCACAGAGTATTTGGGGTGAAGTATTTGACTCTCCGTTTATGCGTGCCTTACGGAACCATGATTGAAGGCGCGTCTTCTTATGGTACGGCAGAGTTTATGCTGGGAAAAGCAAAGGCCGGAGAAGATATTACTCTTTACGATGGCGGACAGGTAAAGCGTACTCTTACCTACATGGGTGATTTGTGTCGCGTGCTGATTCGCGCAGCCTTTGAAGACAAATGCGTAAATGATGTGTATAATATCGGCGGTGAATGCTATAGTTTAAAAGAGATGGCATCTCTTATCGCAGGTATGTACGGTATTCAAACAGTGGATATCGATGCTCCGGAAAATGCAAGACTGATTGAGTCCGGAGATACCGTGTTTAACAGTGAAAAATTAGACGCTATTTTAGGTGATGACATTTATCAAATGCGTTTCAAGACTTGGGTGGAAACCTGCAAATAATACTTAGTGAGGGAAAAATGAAAGTATCAATTGTAATTCCGGTTTATTATAACGAGGACAATCTACATCCTTTATACGATGATATCAAAGAAAAATTTATCGACAAAATTGACTACGAATATGAAATCGTTATGGTAAATGACGGCTCCAAAGACCGCAGTTACGAAGTAATGAAAGAATTGGCTGCGAAGGATTCTAATATTAAAATTGTTTCGCTGTCTAAAAACTTTGGCGCCCATGCCGCTTGTCTTTGCGGACTTTCCAAATCCACAGGAGACTGTGCCATTATAAAAATGGCGGACTTACAGGAACCGACAGAGCTTATGCATGAGATGGTAGATTCTTGGAAAAGCGGCAACAACGTGGTTTTGGCAACCAGAGAAGGCCGTGAAGAAGGAAAAGGTCAGGAAGGCTTTGCAAATCTTTACTATTGGTTGACCAGAAAAACAGCACTTCCTACCATGCCAAAGACCGGTTTTGATATTTATCTTGTGGATCGAAAAGTAATTACGGTTTTGGAAAACTTAGATGAAAGAAACAGTGCTCTAACCGGACAGATTTTATGGAGCGGATTTAAAACAGGAATGGTGTACTATACCAGATTGGCTCGTGAAATCGGAGAAAGTAAGTGGACGCTAAAGAAAAAAGTTCGCTTGGTATCCGATACCCTGTTTTCTTTTTCTACTCTTCCCATTCGTCTGGTGGAAGGCATGGGAATGATTTCCATTTTGGGTGGACTTATTTGGGCGATTTATTCCATTGTTGATAAATTAAGAGGAAATGTTCCGGTGGACGGATACACAACCCTTATTATTTTTAGTTTGTTTAGTTTTGGAATTATTATGCTTTCTCTTGGTATATTGGGTGAATACTTATGGAGAACTTTTGATGCCTCCAGAAATCGCCCGACTTATATCGTGGAAGAGGAAAACGAAATCAAAAAATAGAATCAAAAGATACGAAACACCGGGAGTATAACAATGATATCAGTATTTGATGCAACAAAGAGTTTTGACAAGTGGTTTGATAACGTAAAAAAATCGGCATTTTTCTCTGCGATTATCGCAGGAATCTTTGCGCATTTTACAATTATCGGAGAGCAGATTTTGTGCCCGGACGGATTGGTAAGTGCCATTCGCTATTCCGGTTCTTTTGCGGAGATGGCCATGGGACGTTGGGTACCCGCGTTAATCGGACAGTTTTGGCCGGATCGGGAAACCCATGCTATGGTGGTTCCGCTTTGTATCTTATATGCGGCTCTTGCAGCCATGCTGATTTGTGATGTTTTTCAAATTAAGAGCAGCTTGTCCGGAGTAGTAGTCGGCATTTCTTTTTCCATTGCGCCGGCGCTTACGGTATTGATGTACTATTCTTTTGTGGCTGCAAAGTATGAATTTGCAATGCTTGTTGCGGTATTTGCGGCATGGCTTGTTTGGAAGTTAAAGAAACCGTATAAATATGTGATTCCCGGTATCTTAATCATGTTTTCTCTTGCAACCTATCAGGCCTATCTTGGTATGGTAACCGGTGTTGCAGTGATTTTAACCATTGTTGCATTTTTGGTAAACAAGAATCCGGAAGATAATAAAAGATCTTTTCGATTGTTTATCGATTACGTGATTTCTTGCGGAATCGGTGTGGTGTTGTATTTTATTTCCCTTAAAGTGATGAAACTAAAGTGGGGCATTGAGGTAAGCTACAACAACGCATCAAACTTTACTTTGGGATATATCATTAAGAATTTCTTCCATACCATCTTTGTATCTTATAAGGATTTTGCAAGATACTTCTTTGCAGACGGAATTGTGAAAAATACGGTTTGGCACAGAGATGTGTTCTTTATGATTCTTGCAGTGTTAATGGCTGTAAATGTATTGTTGCTTCTTGTTACAAATCGTAAGAAAGAAAACCTTGCGTTTAGAATTTTAGCATGTGTACTTTGCGCGCTGTTTCCTGCGGCGGCCAATGTTTGCGATATTATTACCATGGGATCCGGCATTTATCAGTTGACTTCCATGCCGCTGATTTTAATTCCGATTTTTGGATTGGTGTTATTGGAGAATACGGACTTTAGTAAGATTAAGGTTTCTTCGATTATTACATGGACGGAAACCGTGGTTGTATCTGCGGTATTGATTACCTATATGTTTGCCACCGTATTTTCTCATATGTATATGAAAATGCAGTTTGATCAGATTGAGACTATTGCCCTTCGTGTCATGGATCGTATGGAAACAACCGAGGGCTATTATCCGGGAATGCCGGTTTGCATTATCGGTGTGCCAAATCACGACGAGTTTGTGGTAGACACCAGTTATATGGAATATGATCTCGGTGGAATTGTTGATGTAGGTATTTTCCATGAGGGAGTTCCGGGAGCGGTGTTGCAGTCCTGGGGCAAGATTTTTACCAAATATTTGGGAACAAGTTTGCCTATTGTGGATGGCGGCACAATGATGGCATTAAACGGTAGAGAAGAATTCTTGGAAATGGAAAGTTTTCCGGGTGCAACGTCCGTACAGATTATAGATGGAATTATGGTTGTGAAATTCTCAAGCTTCTAAAATAATAATATTTAAAAATAGAACGTGTTTTTATTTAATAAAAACACGTTCTATTTTTTTCCACAGTTTCGTTTGTAAAAAGGTCTTAATCAATAGTGATAATGCTTTTGCATAGAAAAGAATCGGAATCAAAACCAATATCACAAAGAAAAGTTCCATGCGAGCATTAATCTGATATGTCTCGTTTTGAAGAATCATATCCATATATTTATACATCAGTGAATGGTGAACCAAAAAGATTTCGTAGCTTAATGCACTTGAAAGCATCAAAAACCATTTAAAAGCAGGCACCTTAAAGATGTATTTTGAAATCCAATCCATAAATGGGTAGGCAAAAAGTGATGCCAAAATCATACACGTTGTACTATCCATTCCAAGGGGCGCAAACAAAAGTACCAAAAGCGGAATGAGACAAAGCGCTTCCAGCCACCAATTTGTTTGAAAGAGATTTCGATACTTCATCCAAAGCATTCCCATCCAAAAGGTAAATAAGCAGGAAATAGGGTTCCATGCTTTGTTCATTAAAAACGGATTAAATACCATAAGCCAAAAGAATGCAATTGTAAGGACGGCCGTCGTAATGTAACGAAGCAGTGGCGTTTGGAATAACTTTACAACAATCGGATAAAGCACATACAAAATGATGATTGCGCCCAAAAACCATTCTCCGGCATAGTAATAGTTGTCGTGTAAATGATGCAAATATCCATCCATTCCGATGAAGGACAGCAGCATGTATTTTGGCTCTGCGGCATAGAAAAAGTTGTGCTGCTCGATGACATTTAGAATGTAGTTACAAAACCATACAAGTAAAAATGCGGGAAAAAGACTTTTCCATCGTTTGAAATAAAAAGTCTTTAAATCCCCTTTTTTAATGTCCGGATAATTGTAGTAAAGGCCTGCACCGGAAAGCATAAAAAATACGGAAACAACCGTAATACTCCAATCACCGTTATTGATCACCGCTTTTACCGGGAAACAATTTAAAACCGGGTTGGACTGAAAAATAAATAAGGCATGATATAACACAATTAACAGTGCGGACATGCCGCGAATAAAATCCAAACTTTCGATTCGTTCTTTGCTCATGAAAATCTCCTAGATTATATATTATGATTGATACATTAATACATCATACATTGAATACGAGATGATTATAAATGTTTTATATGATAAAATAAAGGCGATGTGTTACAACAGGGGAATGACTGCATAAGAAAAATTTCTGATACTTTAGAATCAAGGTTAGAAAGATTTGCTGCGATCGAATGAAAAAGAATAAAGTTTATCTTATTATAACAATTATATTTCTTGCGTGTTTGTTTTTGCCATGGGGGCTTTGGTATGCTCCGGGAAAACTCGGAAAAACCTTGCAAAATAAGTTTTCCTATGAACTTCAGGAAAACCGAGCTGTCTATGATTTGGAAGATGGATTTGAAAATGCCTATAACGACAGAATCCCTTTTCGAAGCTTGCTGATTCGTTCCTATCAGAAGGCTACACAGATGATGGAAGAGTCTTACAAAGAAACTGCGGAAAAGAAACTGATTTCCCTTTTGCATCAAGAGACGGAAGATATAAAAGTGGAAGCATCTATGGACGACAGTGATTATGAGTGGCTGATGGGTAAATCGGATGAGGATGCAGAGGAAGATGCAGGGGAAGACCATGTTCATGATTATGTTTTAACCGATGAAGTGGAAGCGGACTATGACCATGTGGGCTATAGCGTATATACCTGTTCTTTTTGCCATAAAGAAATCAAAAGTGATTTTCAGGAAAAATTGATTGATACCTCATATATGCCGCCGGATTTGTCGGATACGCTGGTGATGCAGGGACGGTCGGATTGGCTTTTTTTATTTGAGTATCGTCACGTGCTGGATTTGTACCAAGGGAAAAATCTTTATACGGATGACGATTATACTGCTCGAAAAGAAACCTATGAGGAACTTAAGCGTGTGTGCGAAGAAAACGGGACAAAGCTTTTGTTTTTAATCGCTCCCGCAAAGTATCAGGTTTATGATGAGTATATGCCAAGCGTTGATGTGGAGACGGAAGAAAAGCAGATGACTCGGGTGGAGGACTACTTAAAGGAGAATTCCGATGTAAGTATCTGCTATCCAAAGGATGAACTGGAGTATGTGGACCGCTATTATCAGACCTATTTCCGATATGACAGCCATTGGAATCAGGTGGGTGGATATATCGGCACCATGTGCATGTATCGGGAACTTGGCCTTGAGGTAACACCTTTTAGCGAGATTGAAGTGACCGTGGATGATTCAAAGCCTACGGAGTGTACGGATTTATTCCCCATGGTGGGGAAAGATTATTCGGATTTTGATCACGAAGATTATGACTATGTGGTGGATTACAAACCGGAAGTGACGACAGAGAATACACCGGATACCGCAAAGGCAGATACGATGGAACTTCGCGAAATGACATCGGATGCGGACAATGATTTGCATTTTGTCTTAGTCGGAGATAGCTTCCGTAGCCAGATGGCACCTTTTGTGGCAAAGGATTTTTCCAAGACCAGCTTTATCGATCGAAATGTGATGGGACGGGAGTATGCTGAGGCTGCCGGTTACAATTATGAAGAAGTTGTGGAACAGATCCAAGAGGATGTTTTGGATGCGGACTATTTGGTAATTGAACTTACAGAGGCCAATGAAGACTTGATGATGGCATACGCGGCTCAGGTGCTTCGCCTCTTTTTATAGGATTTCGGAGAAGAATACATAGTTGAGGGAATATGATGGGGAAACGTTTAAAAATAGCGATAGGCATTTTGGTGATTACCGTGATAGTTGCGGAAGCCGGATTTCTGATTTATGAAAAACGTGTGGAGAGACAGAAAGACGCCGAGATTTTAGCGTGGCAAACAGAAACGGAAAACCTTGTTGCGCAGCTGGATGACTTGGAAAGTCAAATGGATGAACTTACCGGGAAAAAGGAATATCTCGATGACGGATTTAACTACCTTGCTATAGGAAACAGCATTACCGTTCACAAAATTACCAATTATTGGTGGAGTGAATGCGGCATGGCAGTTTCCAAACCGGAAAAAGACTTTGTTCATCTTGTGGTGGATTACTTGGAAAAAGAGCATGACAAAGTTTGCTATTATGCCGTTAGTTTTAAAGTTTGGGAACTTTTGGAAAACGATCGCGGAGAAACCTATAGCGTAATTGATCCGTATCTAAATAAGCGTTTGGATTTGATTACCGTCCAACTGGGTGAAAACGTATATGATACAGAGACCTTTGAGTCTGATTTTGAGGAGCTGATTTCCTATATTCAGGAAAAAGCACCGGACGCACAAATCCTTGTGATTGATGATTTTTGGATGGATGAAGAACGTGCGGCCATGAAAAAAAGGGTTGCCAAAAAGATGAAGGTCACTTTTGTTTCTTTGGATGAGATAAAAGAAGACGAAGAAACCTATCGTTGCGGAAAAGGCACGGTGGTTTACGGCGATGATGGGGAAAAACACATCGTGGAGCATGAGGGCGTGGCAGGCCATCCCAATGATAAGGGCATGGAATATATAGCCGAGGCAATTATTGACGTATTGGATGAATGAAGACTGCTGGAAGAAGATTTGTGTTTCCACTTATGAGAAGGTATAATACTTTCTATACGATTGGGAGTCTTTAGGGGAACGGACATATATAATAGTAGAAAAGGAGGGATTTTATGTTTGAACAGTACAAGATTACCTATGGGTTTGATGCGTTGGAGCCGCACATGGATGCTGAGACGGTAGAGACCCATTGGGGCAAGCATCACGTAACTTACACCACAAACTTTAATAAGGCTGTAGAGGATGCCGGCCTTACGGGAAAAAGTGTGGAAGAGATTTTGGGTTCTTTGGATTCTGTGGCTGATGAAGCGAAGCGCACCGCACTTCGAAACAACGGTGGCGGATACTACAACCACAACCTGTTTTTTGAAGAATTGACACCCGGAGGAAGCAAAGAACCTACAGGCGAACTTGCAGATATGATCAATGCTACCTTTGGAAGTTTTGAGGCGCTAAAAGAAAAGATGACCGCTCTCGCCATCGGACAGTTTGGTTCCGGCTGGGCATGGCTTTCAAAGGATGGTGAAGGCAATCTTTTTGTTTCCAAATCCGGCAATCAGGACAACCCGATTTCTTTGGGCACCGGGCATACACCGATTCTAACCATTGATGTTTGGGAACATGCGTATTATTTGAAGTATAAAAACCTTCGCCCGTCGTACGTGGAAGCAATTTGGAATTTGATTAACTGGGATGTGGTAGCAGAAAAGTACAATGCTTAAATTTGAGGTGGCAGGGAATGTCCTCTGCCACCTTTTTTACCGGAATCATTAAGACGGAGAATTAAAATGGAAAAGAAGAGAGAGATTACCGGCGCGGCCTTAAAGTGGATTGCGATTATTACGATGCTCATAGATCACATCGGAGCTGCTATTTTAGAACCTTATATGGGTGGCGAGTTTGGATCTGTGCCAACAAAGGTTTTGGGATTGAATCCAATGATCTGGGATTTTATTATCCGAGGCATCGGACGAGTTGCATTCCCCATATTTATTTTCTTGATGGTAGAAGGATTCTTCTATACGAGAAATCGTAAGAAATACGCCATCCGTCTGGGACTGTTTTGTTTGATTTCGGAAATCCCCTTTAACTTAGGATTCCACCCACAGGATATGGAAATCTACAGTGACCTGCCGCGATTGAAGTTTATTGATTTTGATTATACCTACCAAAACGTTTTCTTTACGCTCTTTATCGGATTTTTAACTATCTGGGTGATGAAGGTGGTGTCCGATTATTTTGCACAGCGAAAGATGCTCTTAAAGCCTGTTGGTGCTTGCACTCCGGAAGGGGTTGCACTGGATGGCATAGAAGATGCGGAAGAGGAAAGCCTTGATGGAGAAATTGATTCCGATTGGGAGGAAAAAGCTTCTGAGACTGCTTCGGGATTTGGTGCGATCACCGCGGAAGAGGTTTGTGAAAAGCTTCTCCTTGGACTTGTGATCTTTACCGGTTGCGCAATGGCACACTTTTTGCACACGGACTATGGATTCTCGGGCGTCCTTGCAATCGTGGTTTGCTACATCGTAAAAAAACGTGGCGGAAAGTATGTTGGCCAGATGGCAGCACCTGTAATTGTGCTTTCACTCATAAACATGTTTGAAGCCATTGCATTTATTGATATGGCGCTGGTTGCGTCCTACCACGGAAAGAAAGGCAAAACCATCGGAAAGTATTTCTTCTATATTTTCTATCCTGCCCACTTACTTATCCTAGGTCTCATCCGCTGGTATCTAACTACTCATTAAGATTGAGTGACCAATAACAAAATAACATTCACAGTGGAAAATAATAAAAATCTCAAATGATTTTCATAGTTTGAGAGATTAGAAATCGCGGAATTGTTTTGCGTAGAGCGCTTCTTTGGCGCTCGGCAAAATATATTCCGCGATTTTTTTATTACCCTCTTGCATAAAGTTTAAATCCATGCTATTTTGTTATTGGTAACGTTTCCAAAAATTACCGTTTATATGTAATTAAGGAGAAGAAAATGAGAGCAAGTGGTGTACTTTTACCAATATTTTCACTGCCGGGCAAATACGGCATCGGATGTTTTTCCAAAGAAGCATATAAGTTTATTGATTTCTTAAAGAAGGCAGGCCAGACCTATTGGCAGATTCTTCCAATCGGCCCTACCAGCTATGGCGACTCTCCCTATCAGTCCTTTTCTACCTTCGCAGGAAATCCGTATTTTATCGATTTAGAAGAGTTAATCCAGCAGAAGCTTTTAACCAAAGAAGAGTGTGACGCAGCCCACATGGGCACAAAGGAAAACGACATTGACTACGGTGCTCTTTATAACGAGCGCTTCCGTCTCCTTCGTTTGGCTTTTAGTAGAATCTCTCCAAAGACAAAAGCAGAAGTGGAAAAGTTTGCAAAAGAGCAGGATTGGCTGGAAGACTACGCGCTTTTTATGGCCTTAAAGGATGCTCATGACGGCAAAAGTTTTCAGGAGTGGGAGGATGAGCTTCGTCTCCAGGATAAAGCTGCTTTGGAAAAAGCCGCTAAAACTTATGCCGACGATGTGGCATTTTATGAATGGTTGCAGTACGAATTCTTTCGTCAGTGGAAAAAACTTCGTGCCTATGCAAATAAAGAAGGCATTCAGATTATCGGTGATATCCCGATTTATATCGCTGCGGATTCCGCAGACGTTTGGTGCAATCCGCAGTTGTTCCAGATAGATAAAGATGGTCGTCCGAAGGCGGTGGCAGGTTGTCCGCCTGACGCATTTTCCGAGCTTGGCCAGATGTGGGGAAACCCCCTTTACGATTGGCCGGCACATAAGAAGGAAGGCTACAAGTGGTGGATTTCTCGTATGAAAGCTTGCGAAGGCTTATATGACGTCATTCGAATCGACCATTTCCGCGGCTTTGATGAGTATTATTCCATTCCTTACGGAAGAGAAGATGCGGTGATCGGTCAGTGGGAGCCGGGCCCGGGATATGAGCTTTTTGAGGCAATGGAAAAGGCCCTTGGAAAGTTAAATATTATTGCCGAGGACTTAGGCTATATTACCCCAACCGTTCGCAAGCTGGTAAAGGATACCGGCTTCCCGAACATGAAGATTATGGAGTTTGCTTTTGACGGCCGCGAACCAAAGCAGGGCGGCGCAAAGACAAACGACTATCTGCCTTTTAATATGGACAAAAACTGCGTGGTTTACACCGGAACCCATGACAACGAGACCCTTTACGGCTGGTTAGACAATGTTGGAAAAGGTTCTTTGGCGGAAGCAAAGCGCTTTATGGATATTAAGTGGATTACAAAGAAAGGCTTTGTGAAAAAGATGGTTCGTCTGGCCATTTCTTCTCCGGCAAATATGTGTATCATCCCGATTCAGGATTACCTTTGCCTGGGAAATGAGGCTCGTATCAATGAGCCTTCTACACTTGGAACCAACTGGCGCTGGCGCCTTGTAAAAGGACAACTAACTGATAGGTTGGCAGATGAGATGTTGTATCTTGCAAACCTTTACGGCAGACACTAAAAAGGCGATATGTAAGTTACAAAGAATGGCGGCAGGCAAGCTGTCTATGAGGAAAAATAAATGGCAGTAACCATTAAGGACATTGCAAAAATCGCCGGGGTGGGAGTTTCCACCGTATCCCGTGCCATTAACGATGATCCAACCATAAATGATAAAACAAGAGAGCGGGTGCTTGCAATTTGTGAGGAATATCACTACGTCCCCAACAACAGCGCCCGAAACCTTAAGATGACCGAGTCCAATACCGTAGCACTTTTAGTTATGGGTATTGAAAACATCTTTTTTACATCCATGTTTGGAAGATTTCAAAAGGAGTTGGAGGCCAAAGGGTACGACTTCTTTTTGCATGCGGTCTCTGAATGGTCCGATGCTGTGGATGTGGCCATGGAGCTTACCACGGAAAAACGTCTAAAGGGTATTATTTTTCTGGGCGGACAAATGGATCACTCCAAGGAAAAACTAAAAAAGATGAATATTCCATACGTGCTTTGCACGGTGGCCCGGGAAGGAGAAAAGTTCCACGCGGATTTACCCACGGTTTCTATCGACGATAAGGCTGCCAGCAAAACAATTGTGGAATATCTGATCAAGAACGGTCATAAAAAAATCGCCATCATCGCCGGAAACAAAGCGGATTTGGCTGTCGGTGAAAGACGACTTTCCGGATACCGACATGCCCTTGAGGACAACGGACTTTTGGTAGACGAGTCTTTGATTTTCCACCAGAAGGAAGAAATCCCGGGATATACGCCGGAAAACGGCTATGCAGTGGCAAAAGATATTTTAGCCTCAGGTCTTGAGTTTAGCGCACTGTATTGCACCTCGGATTTGGTGGCAATGGGTGCCTATAAAGCCTTAAATGAGGCAAACATCAAAATTCCGGAGGATGTTTCCGTTGTGGGATTCGACGGCATCAGCCTTGGAAACTTTTTAAACCCGCCTTTAACCACCATGGTGCAGCCCCGCGATGAACTTATCACCGCGTCAGTAGAAAAGTTAATGAAAGCAATGAGCGGAGAAGAAGTTTCCCAAGACATCTTCGAGGCAGAACTTCTCAAGAGAGACAGTGTAAGAAGCATAAAGAATTAATATGAAAGGAAGAAAGAATGGAAAACAGAATTGAAGCGATTATGAAACAGCACTTTGGCCGAGGAATCGACCAGTGCACCAACGAGGAAATCCAAAAGGGCCTTCTTATTATGACTAAAGAAGAGATGGAAGGCCGTCCGCGTATTTCCGGAAAGAAAAAAGTATATTACATTTCCGCAGAATTTTTGATCGGAAAATTGTTATCCAATAACTTAATCAACCTCGGTATGTATGACGAGGTAAAGGCTGCTTTGGAAAAGCACGGCAAATCCTTGGCAGAAATTGAAGAATGCGAATTGGAGCCGTCTTTGGGAAATGGTGGACTCGGCCGTTTGGCTGCATGCTTTTTGGATTCTATTGCATCTTTAAACCTTCCGGGCGACGGTATCGGATTAAACTATCATTTCGGTTTGTTTGAGCAGAAGTTTCATAACCGTCTTCAGCAGGAAGTAAAGAACCCATGGATTACCGAAAAAAGCTGGTTGGTACGCCGCGAGGATTCCTTCGAGGTTCCTTTCCGTCGCTATACCGTAAAGTCTTGCCTTTACGATATTGATGTGCCGGGTTATCAGGTAGAGGGTGTAAACCGCCTTCACTTATTCGACCTTGATTCCATCGAGGAAAACTTGGTTCCGGAAAATGACATCAACTTTGATAAAGATAAAATCAAAGAGAATTTAACTCTTTTCCTTTATCCGGATGATTCGGATCGTGCCGGCCAGGTACTTCGTATTTATCAGCAGTACTTTATGGTATCAAACGGTGCGCAGCTTATCTTAAAAGAGGCAAAGGAAAGAGGTGTGGACCTTCATCATTTATACGAGCATGTGGCAATTCAGATTAACGATACCCATCCGTCAATGGTAATTCCGGAGCTGATCCGTTTGCTTCAAATTGAAGGCATTACCATGGATGAGGCGATTTCCATCGTTTCAAAAACCTGTGCGTATACCAACCACACCATTTTGGCAGAAGCATTGGAAAAATGGCCCATGGATTACATGGAAGAAGTGGTTCCCCATTTGCTTCCGATTATCCGCGAGTTGGATAACCGTGTTCGTGCAAAATACAACGATCCGACGGTTCGCATCATCGATGATGCCGGTCGCATCCATATGGCACACATGGACATTCACTATGGCTATTCTGTAAACGGCGTGGCTGCTCTTCATACTGAGATTTTAAAGAACACAGAGCTTAAGAACTTCTACCGGATTTATCCGGAGAAGTTTAACAACAAGACAAACGGTATTACCTTCCGTCGTTGGTTGTTACACTGCAACCCGTCTTTGGCAGGCTATATCGAGTCTTTGATCGGTCCGGATTTTAAAAAGGATGCAGACAAACTGGAAGACTTACTCAAGTATGAAAAGAGTGGGGAAGTTCTTGCAAAACTTGAAGAAATCAAGAAAGAAAACAAACGTACCGCAGCTGCGTTTTTAAAGGCAACTCAGGGTGTGGAAATTGATGAAAACTCCATCTTTGATGTTCAGGTAAAACGACTTCACGAGTACAAGCGTCAGCAGATGAACGCTTTGTATGCGATTTATAAATACAAAGAAATCAAAAAGGGCAACAAGCCGTCCACTCCGATTACCATGATTTTCGGAGCAAAGGCAGCACCGGCATACACCATCGCAAAGGACATCATTCACTTAATCCTTTGCCTTCAGGATTTGTGTGCAAATGACCCGGAGGTGGCACCGTACTTTAAGGTTGTTATGATTGAAAACTACAACGTTTCAAAGGCGGCAAAGGTTATCCCTGCAGCAGATATTTCCGAGCAGATTTCCCTTGCGTCCAAGGAAGCATCCGGAACCGGAAACATGAAGTTTATGTTAAACGGTGCGGTTACCCTCGGAACCGAAGATGGCGCAAACGTTGAAATCCGTGATTTGGTTGGCGATGAAAACATCTATATCTTTGGCGAGAAGTCCGATAAGGTCATCGACCTTTATGCAAAGAGCGCTTACAACTCCGGAAAGATTTATGAAGAAGATGCACTCATTCATGAACTTGTAGACTTTATCGTAGGACCGGAAATCATGGCTTTAGGCCAGAAGGAAAATCTTGAGAGACTCCACCATGAGTTGATTTCCAAGGACTGGTTTATGACACTTTTGGATCAACGTGAGTACATCGATACCAAGGAAAAGGTATACGCAGACTACGAAAACCGTAGCGAGTGGAACCGCAAGTGCTTGGTAAACATTGCCAAGGCCGGCTTCTTCTCCTCTGACCGTACCATCGCTGAGTACAACCACGATATTTGGCATTTATAAGCGTTAAAGTGTATATAAAACAGGAGATATTTCTTCCTTGAATATTCAGAATTGTCTTTTATATTTCGGCAGTAATATGATAAAATGTATCTTGGTATTATGGCTGAAAATTTTATTGTGAATATATTTTCTTGGAGGGGGTATTTATGGGCGAAGAAAAGAAATTTAAATACGCAAGTGAGAGGGAACGTTTCAGAAGAATAAATCGGGCACTTTTTCTAGGCTTTGCAATGATTTATTTTTGCATTATCGTAGCTGCGACGACACAGATGGCTTTGCATGAAGTAAGTACCAAAGCCGGAGTAAGTATTATTGTATTATCTGTTTTATTTTTGGCAATTATAGGACTTTTATTAAAGAAAAATCCCATGGGAAATCTTGCCAGAAATGTATCGGCTATTCTGATGGTGGTTATGGTAATGCTTGGCTCTTTATCCTTAAATGCCAATTATATGATGGTATTTGGATGCTTCCCACCTATTGGCTACATTGCTTACAATGATTTTAAATTTCAAAAGAGAGCCTTTTTCCTTCTTGGAATTGCAGCCTCTGCTCAGTTTTTTATTCGCTGGCTTGTGTTAAAGTCGTTAACCAATCCGCTTGCAGATGCGCAGACAGTCTTTGCTGTATTGCTTGTTTTGGTAGCTGCATTACTTATGTGTAAAATCAACTCTGAGTTTTTAAGAGATATTACCGGTAAGTTAAAAGAGGAGCATAATCAGGTTCGGGATATGATGCATGACGTGCTCCATGTTGCCGGAAAGGTTCGTCAGGGAACTACCGATGCCATGGGGGTTGTGGATAGGCTTTCCGATTCTACCGGCGTGGTTACCGGAGCGGTTCGTGACATTACGGATTCCACACATCATACTGCTGAGAATATCCAGAATCAGACGGTTATGACTCAGAATATCCAGAATTCCATTGATGATATTTTAAACCGTGCAGAGCATATGGTTTCCATTGCCAAGGATTCCGAAGAAGTCAATGTCAACGGTATGAAGATTATGGACAGCTTAAAGGAACAGGCAAAGATCATTTCCGAGACCAATGCCAATGTTTCCATGACCATGGCCCATCTTCAGGAAAAGGCAGAAGAAGTTAAAAGCGTAGTCGGAACGATTTTTGCCATTTCAAATCAGACCAACCTTTTGGCGTTAAACGCATCTATTGAGTCCGCGCGTGCCGGCGAGGCTGGTCGTGGATTTGCGGTGGTAGCGGATGAGATTCGCCAGCTGGCGGAAAAGACCAAGGAAGAAACCGAAAATATTGAGCGCGTGTTGGATGAGCTTTCAGAAAATGCAATGGCAGCAGCGAATGCTGTGGCTTCTTCTGTAGATGCTACAAATACTGAGGACAAGCTCATCAATGATGCATCTGATAGCTTTAACAATATCAGCGAGGATGTAAACAGCCTGACCACTCAGATTAATGAAGTGGATCGCATGTTAAATGATTTGGCTCACGCCAACAATCAGATTGTGGATGCCATTACACAGCTTTCCGCAACAACAGAGGAAGTTACCGCTTCATCTTCACAGGCAGAATCTCTTTCCAACGAAAACTTGGAAAATGCCGACAATGCCCGCAACTTCTTAAACGATGTTATGGATGTAGCTGCAGAGCTTGATAAATATACATCCGCTACTGCCATCGGCGAAGAAGATGACGACGAGGAAGAAACCGAAGAGTAAATGTAATTTTTTAAAAAGAAGTGTTATATTTTTGATTACATCATCCGAAGTATAGGTTATAAAAGGAAACTTTATATTTTTTATTTTTCTTCAAAAAAGTGTTAAGTTTCCAAAAATTCATCCGATAAATGAGATGAAAGCATGAAAAAGCTTCAGTTTCATGGAAGAAAGGAGAGTGCCGTTATGCGAATAGAGGCATATAATCAAGTAGCACAGATCTACTCAACCAATAAGACGACAGCTACAAAGCCTGCAGACAAGGTGAAAGCCGCTGCAAAGGACTCTGTTCAGTTATCATCTTTTGGTAAAGACATCCAGGTCGCAAAACAGGCAGTCGCAGAAGCTTCGGATATCAGGGAAGATAAAGTTGCCGAAATGAAAGCAAAGTATGCAAATGGTAATGTAAGCGTTGATACCGGAGATTTTGCAAGCGTACTTCTTGAGAAGTATAAGCTGAACAGTCTGTAAGAAAGGACCAAACAAGTGGCTAGTTTAGTTGATGATTTACTGGACGTAATGGCCAAGGAAACAGAAGGGTACGAAAAACTCTACGACCTTGCCCAAACAAAGCGTCAGGGTATTGTAAATCGAGATCTTGAAACAATGGAGGCCGCAACATCCGGAGAAAATGATGTTACGAGCGATCTTAAGAATCTGGAAAACAGACGAGTAAAGATTCTTAAGGATATGTCTGTTGTACTCGGAAAAGATGATGAAACCCTAACAGTCACTCAGGTTATTCTGCTTTTATCCAAGCAGCCGAAGGAGCAACAGGCTCTGACAGATGCGAGAGATAAGCTGGTAAAAGCTGCAAGCAATATGCAGTTTATGAACACGCAGAATCAAATCCTTTTGAATCAGGCCATGGAAATGGTAGAGTTCGATTTGACATTATTTAAGAGCATGCGCCAAGCACCGGAGACCGCAAACTACGACAAGAACGCCTACAGTACCGGTGACATCCTGCCAAGCGGCGGATTTGATGCGAGGCAATAGCATGGCAATTTTATTTTAATTGAATATATCCGAAGCCGATAGCGCCTTAGGAAACCCTTACTTTGGAGGACACACGTTATGGCAAACGGTTTTGGAAGTTTATATGTTGGTTCTTCTGGGCTTAGAGCTCATCAGAACGCTATGAACGTAGTAGCAAATAACCTGTCTAACATAGATACCGGTGGGTATGTACGTCAGCAGGTTATTTTTGAAGATATGGATTATAATTTCTTTGGCAACGCTGCTGTTTCTCAGCAGTTCACCGGACTCGGTGTATCCATCGGTGATGTCATTCATGCCAGAGATCAGTTCCTTGACCAATCCTATCGATTGGAAGTCGGACGCGCAGCTTTTTACTCTGCCCAGTATGATGCGACCTCCGAGGTCGAGACCCTGCTTAAGGAAATCGGAACCGGAGATAGCTTTGCGACTGCGGTAAATGATTTGTATGAAGCTTTTGCGGAGTTCGCAAAAGATCCCTCAGACACAGTAAATTTAAATTTGATTTCCCAGAAGGCATCCCTTTTTATCAGTCGTGCCCAGGGAGTTTATGACGGTTTAAAATCCTACCAGACCAATTTGAATTCAAAGATTAACAATGACGTTAAGCGAATCAATGAAATTGGAAAAGAGATTTTTAATCTAAACCTTGATATTCAAAAAATCGAGGCCGGCGGAACCGAAACCGCCATGACTCTTCGCGATCAAAGGGATCAGCTTTTGGATGAACTCGGTAAACTGGCAAAGATTTCCTATAAAGAAACTCCCGATCATATCGTAAACGTAAAGCTTGAGGGTGTGGATTTTATTTTGGAATCTCAGCATTATGATATCGGAACTTATACCGATCGTGAAACCGGATTTGTGGTTCCTTATTGGAATCAGTTGTCCGAGCCGGCGGCAGACGATTATTATCAGGTATTTAATACCTCTGCAATTGAGGCCGTAAACAATAACGACGTAGGCGAAGTAAAAGCACTTCTTTTGGCCAGAGGCGACAAGGTTGCTTCCTATATGGATATCATCAATCTGAATTCTTACCAGTACGACAAGGGCATATCCAATTCCGTTATGTTAAATACGGAAGCGGAGTTGGATTCCATGGTTCATTCACTGGTGGTTGCGATTAATGATTTGCTTTCGCCTATTGAGAAGTTTGAAAATACTGCGTATTACGATGCAACAGCCGGAACACCGGCCCTTCCGCTTACCACCTACGATGAAAACGGTGAGGAAGTCATCATTGATGGAAGTACCAAGGTACTGGATATCGGGAACGTAATTTATGGCGCTGACGGTGAACTTCCACCTCACGAGCTATTTACCAGAAACGGTAGTGAGAGATATACCAGAACAACGGATGCGGCAGGAAACGTTTATTACGTATACAATGAAGAGAATCCACTGGATATTTCTACCTGCTATACCACAAGAAGTTTGTCCGTAAACAAAGATGTGGTAGAGGATTCTTCCGTGATCCCACACATTATGCAAAACGGTGATATCGCCTATACCATGGCAGAGGATATATACAATCTTTGGGAAGATAAGAATTATACGTTAAACCCCAATGATACAACTCCCTGCAGTTATTCAGAGTTTTATACCAAGTTTGTGGGTGTACTTTCCACACAGGGTTCAATTTACAAAACAACATCAGAAAGCTTAAAAGGTACGGTGGATACCATTGAATCCAATCGACAGGCTGTGGTGGGCGTTTCCGCTGACGAGGAACTGGTCAACCTGATTAAGTTCCAAAATGCATACAACGCATCCAGCCGTTACATCAATACCGTCAGTCAGATGATCGATTATTTGCTTTCATCCTTGTAATTAAGATAAAGGAGATATTTATGGCTTCAACATTTTTCGGTTTACATATCGGATATTCCGGATTAAATGCGTTTAACGCATCCATCAATACAACGGCAAACAACGTTTCCAACGTGGAGACGGAAGGATACAGCCGACAGACCGTAAACTTACAGTCATCTTCCGCACTTCGTGTGTATCAGAAGTACGGTAGCGTGGGTACCGGTGTAACTGCCGAAAAAGTAACACAGATGCGTGATGAGTATTACGATCAGAAATACTGGTATACCAATCCTTCTTTGGGATACTACGACCGCAAGGTTTACTATATGAACCAGATCGAGGATTACTATACCGATAGTGTTGCAAACCCGGGCTTTTCCACAATCTTAAGCAAGATGTTCAATTCCTTGGACTCTATTAAAGACAATGCCGGAGATACTTCTGTACGAAACGAGTTTATCTCCGACTCCGATAAGCTTTGCGATTATTTTAATCATACCGCAAATACATTACAGGATTTACAGTCTACCATTAATGATGAAATCAAAACCGTGGTACAGCAGGTAAATTCCATTGCCCAAAAGATTGCGCTTTTAAATAAGCAGATTAACACCGTAGAGCAGCAAAACGGTCAGGCCAACGAGCTTCGTGACCAGAGAGCTCTTTTGGTGGATGAACTTTCTAAAATTGTAACGGTGGATGCGGAAGAAAACGATGTTGTAAATTCCAACGATCCGGATATGTACACCGGTGCCACCACTTTTTCCGTAAAAGTAAACGGACAGCGCTTGGTAGATACCTACGAATATAAGCAGCTTGAAGTGGTTACCCGCGAGGCAAAGCACAATCAGTGTGATGTAGACGGCTTGTACGATATTGTTTGGGCGGACAGTAAAAACAGCTTTAACATTCAAAGTAAGACCTTAAACGGTTCTTTGAAAGCGCTTTTTGAAATGCGTGACGGAAATGATGAGCAAAACATTCACGGTGTGGTAGACGGAGCCAGTATTGAGTCGCAAAAAATTACCATTACCGGATTAAATATCAAGGACGTTCGCGAGTTCAATGTTCCGGATAAAGGAACCCTGTTGGTAAACAACTATGAAATTAACTACAATTCCTTCGAAGTAAAGATGGATGACGACGGAAATATTTTTAGCGTTACCTTTAACTTAAGTGCACCGATGAATACGCAAAAGCAGGAAGATATCGCAAACCAGCCCCTGACTGTCGGCACTACCGTTAATTACAAGGGAATTCCGTATTATCAGAATCAGATGAGCAACTTCCTTCGCAGCTTTGCTCAGGCTTTTAACGATATTCACAAAGAGGGCGAGGATTTAAACGGCGATAAGGGTGTTGCATTTTTCGTGGCAGATGATGCGGCTATGTATCGGGAAAGCGATTTTGATGTGGATTATCGAAATGTGACTTCCTTTACCAATGAAGAGGATACCCTTCACAGACTTACGGCATTAAATGTGGCGGTTTCTTCCACATTGGATGATCCGAAAAAATTTGCGGCCACGAAAAATATTAATAACGGTATTGATAATTACGATAATATAATGGGAATGTTGGCACTGGAAAGCGATACGATTTTATATCGCGGAAATGCATCAGACAAGTTTTTGCAGTGTATTTACGCGGATATCACCGTAGATACCCAGGAATGCTCCGTATTTAAATCCAATTACGAAAGTATTATGGACGCCATTCAGGCACAGCGTGATTCTGTATCTTCCGTAGACGAAGATGAGGAAGCCATGGATTTGATTAAGTTCCAAAATGCTTACAACCTGGCAAGTAAAGTCATCAGTGTTATGAACGAGATGTACGGGCAGCTGATCCTGAACACAGGCGTATAATTCTAATAGTAGATGGCGTGCCACCGCGAGGGATGGTGGGCAGATATATAACGAGGAGGAATTTCTTATGAGAATTACAAATAAAATGATTACCAACAATGCATCCGGCAACATCAACGGAAACAAGGTGCTTGTTGATAAGACCAATACTCAGATGACGACACAGAAGAAAATTGCCCGTCCTTCCGAGAATCCGGTCATTGCCATTCGTTCTCTTCGTTTACAGACCACATTAAATAAAGTTAATCAGTATTACGAGAAAAATATTCCGGATGCAGAGAGCTGGATGGATGTGACAGAGACCGCGCTTACCAATATCAAGGATTTGATCACCAATATGCGTACACTTTGTGTAAACGGTTCTACAGGTACTTTGACGGAAACCGACAGAAGCACCATCTTAACGCAGCTTAAGGCACTTCAGTCTCAGGTTTATGCAGAAGGAAATGCGGACTATGCTGGACGTACCGTATTTACCGGGTATCGTACAGATAAGACTTTGACCTTTACAAGCGATGATTCAAAAACCAGTTACAATATTGAAGAACCCTTGAAGGCTGATGCTATCTATCAGAAGAGATACTATACCAACGAGGTGGAAGTTCCTGCCACACCGGATGCGGTAATGCCGATGATGTCAGGCCTTGAGACAAAGATGGATGTCAAAGAGTCGGATTACAATATTCTTCGCTTTGCCTACGATGATATTGAAAAGATTCACGGATTTACTTTTACCAAATATGATAAGACATCTGATACAAATGTAGATTATAAGACGGATACATTTACAGATGAATCTTACACTGACAGTGAAGGAAATACTGTAAATTTCAAAAAAGCCACAATGACAGTTTCTGATGGTGCCACCAACAGTGGATATACCGCCGGAAATGTATATGTATTTGAAAACGAAGGAGATTGGAAAACTCATTCTGTTGGAAATGGTGCGGAAAAGAAAACTGTCGGCGAAAATGATATTGTTATTATTAAAGAAACCGGTGAAATGGTGATGGGCAATACGATTTCTTCTGCATTTTTGACAGATGATGTTTCTTTTAAAGTGGATTATACAAAGACCGGATTTAAAAACGGTGAGCTTCGCCCGGAGTACTACTTTAACTGCACGCAGTTAACGGATTCCACCGGTGCAGGTGTTGGAAAATTTGATCCTGCAACTATGACATCCGACAGTGTATATGACGGAACCGATGCGGGTGCGGGAATTGAATTTGAGCGCATAAAGGCGGACGGAAGCACCATAAACTATGAGATTCAGTACACTGTTTCCCAGAATCAGGAACTTACCATAAATATGGAAGCAAACGAGTTTATGAATCACGATATCTACCAGGATATGGGAGATATGATTGAGATTGTAAACCGCTCCATCAACGCACATAAAAAGATTGATGAGTTGACTGCCATGAAAGGTGCTGATCAGTATTCAGGTGTGAAAGATCAGATTGAAAAACTCTTGGAAAAGGCACAAAAAGAAGCAGATTATGCTGATGATAATATGCAAAAAAGATACAGCGAGCTCTTGGGGAATGTGGACAGCTACTTGGAAGATGTAAACCTGGCCATTACTAAGATGGGTTGCCGCGGTGATCAGCTTGCTATTACAAAGACGCGTATGAACAACCAACAGGAAACGGTGGAAGAGTTGCAGTCTACCAATGATGATATGGATTTATCCGACATCATCATTAAATACACCGCAGCCTACACCGCTTACCAGTCATCCTTGACTGCAGCAGGAAAGCTAGGTCAGCAGACCTTACTTAACTATATCTAAGTGTATATTGAAAAATTTACCGAATACTTTTTATGGAGGGCGCTTCTTTGGCGCCCGAATAAAAATGTATTCGTAAATTTTTCTTATAAGTGTTAAAATAAAAGAAAAATGTAAGGAGAAGGCATCATGAAAGTGAACACAAGATTATTTGGTGAGATAGAGATTCAGGATGACAAAATCATCACACTGGATAAGGGTATCGTGGGATTTCCTGATTTGAAAAAATTCACCATCATTTACGACACCGAAAAAGAAAAGAAAACCGCGATTATGTGGTTCCAATCATTGGATGAACCTCAGTTTGCCATGCCGGTTGTTGCTCCGGGGGATATTGTTCCGGATTATAATCCGACAGTAAATGACGAGTTGTTAGAGCCTCTTGGGGAATTGACAGAGGAGAATCTTTATGTTCTTGTTACCATCAAGGTTCCGCAGAAGATTGAAGATATGACTATCAATTTAAAGGCTCCTATTATCATTAATACCGACACCTTGAAAGGTGGTCAGATTATCGTGGAAGATGACGTGGAAGTACGCTTCCCTGTTTATGACATCTTGAAAAAAGCGAAGGAAGGAGCGGGTGAATAAGTATGTTAGCATTGACACGTAAAAAGGGCGAATCCCTTATGATTAATAACAACACCGAAATCACCGTTCTCGAAGTTCGCGGTGATCAGGTAAAGATCGGCATTTCTGCGCCTAAGGAGGTTCCGGTATACCGTAAGGAAGTATACTTACAGATTCAGGAAGAGAACAAGGAATCTATGTCTGCAGATAGTTTGGAAGTATTAAAGAATCTTTTCTAGAATAAAAACTTTAGAATTTTTTTTTAAAAGTTCTAAAGTTTTTTTGTGTTCTACCGATACAAAAATTAGAAGTAGCGAATTCTATAGTTTTTTTGCCTTATCAGGCAGGACACATGGAGGTGTATAAAATGGAAATAAAATCAAGTATGGGGTTAACCCGACCGGAACAGGGAAGTTCGGTGGCAAAATCAAATCCAACGCCGGCACCGGCAGTTGAATCAAGCGGAACAAATTCTTTTGCACCATCCGCGGAAACTGTTCAGGTAAACAACGAGGCGGCATCCGGATTATCAGAAAAAGATCGGGTTTCAAAAGAACCGACACAGGAGCAGATTCGTAAAACTGTGGCTGAAATCAATCGAAATGCCCAGGGAACAGAAGCTGTTTTTGGTATTCATGATGCCACAAATCGTGTCACAATCAAAATCATCAATAAGGAAACAAAGGAAGTTATTAAAGAACTTCCGCCTGAGAAGACTTTGGATATGATCGCCAAAGCTTGGGAACTTGCGGGTCTCTTGGTAGACGAAAAGAGATAAGGAGGAAGTCCTATGGGATCAGGAATTCGAGTATCCGGTATGATATCCGGTTTGGATACAGAATCCATTGTATCCGCACTGGTGTCTACACAGGTAGAAAAGAAAAATAAATATAAAAAAGCTCAGACCAAATTAGAGTGGAAGGAAGAAGCATACAAAGCCATTAATTCAAAGGTTTATAGCCTCTATACCAAGGCTAGCAACATGCGTTTTTCATCCGCATATAATCTTAGAAAGACTACAGTATCGGATCCTACTAAGGCTACGGTTACTGCCAGTTCATCTGCTATCAACGGTACGCAGACATTACAGGTTAAGGAACTGGCTAAGTCCGGTTATCTTACCGGTGCGAAATTAGACAGTGGTACTTCAGGTAGCTCTACATTAAGCAGTCTTAGATATACGGGTGGTTCGTCCACCATCACTGTGCGTGTGGGTGACAGCTCAAAGGATATTGCCATTGATGCTTCCACCACCATTGATCAGTTCGTTGAATCTTTAAATAATGCAGGTGTAAAAGCATCCTATGATTCAAAGAATCAGCGTATTTTTGTAAGCGCAAAGGATACGGGTGTGGAGAATGACTTTTCTTTGACAGCGTCTTCCTCTGCCGGATTGAAGGCAATTGCGGCCTTTGGCCTTGAAACTGCAAAGATGTCTGATGCAGACAAAGCTGCATATACAAAGATGAAGAGCTATGCCAAATATGCAGAAGATGGCACGACCTTTGACGCGGATGCGACAAAGGCATCAATTGAGACTATTTTAACCACGTTAAAGGATGCATATGCAAGCAATACAGCATTAGAGGCTGAAAAGAGTGAGTTAAATGCAAACCTAAAGTACTCTAAATCCTGGGATGCCATTCAGGAGTTCCGGGACGCGAATGCAGGTGATTCCGAAAAAGCTCAAAAAGCAGAAGATCTTCTTCGTCTTCTAAAGTATGGTGAGTCAAATTACACCTATATTAAAGAAAATGAAGATGGTACATTTGAAATTACTAATGATAATGAAGGCCATGCTTCCTGGGCTACCGTGACAGAGAAAGCAAAGGCACTTGCCAAAGATCTCGGCCTTATTACCTCAAAGGAAGTAGATGGTGAGACCACGGAAGATACGTCGGCTCTGGATGCTTTGTATGCAAATGTAAATACTGTAAAGGTATACGATGGTGAAGGTGAAGCCTTAGGCAGTACAGCAAATGCAGAACACTACCTTTCAAAAGAAAATGGTGAATATGTAACATCAGTGGATGGAGCAACGGTTACCGTTGCAGATCGCGTTACCGCTATCGATGAAGCGGTTACGGCAAATAATAAAGTAATCAGTGATAATAGCTACTGGGATTTGGGAAAATCAGCGTATTCAGATGAGTCGTTTGATGTATCTACAGAGGCGACTAAGATTACAGAAAAGATTCAGATGGCAATCGACGCATTGGCAAATGCTGTCGATAATTCCGGTGATACTTCCGGTAAATATGCAACCAGAGTCAATGCCGCTGATGCGAAGATTATATTAAATGATGCAGAATTTACGTCCAGTTCCAATACTTTTGATATTAACGGACTCTCCATTAAAGCTACAGCTGTAACTGCTGATAACGAAGAGATTACTCTTTCTACGGATGTAGATACCAAGGGTATTTATGATGAAATCAAGGCCTTCTTTAAAGAATACAATGAGGTCATCAATGAAATCAGCAAACTTTATAATGCAGATTCTGCAAAGGGATATGAACCTTTAACAGACGAAGAAAAAGATGAGATGTCTGACAAGGAAATCGAAAAATGGGAAGAAAAGGTAAAAGATGCCCTGCTTCGCAAAGATTCCACCTTGGGAACTATTATGACAGCTATGACATCTTCTATGATTCAGTCTTATGAGGTAAATGGTAAGACCTATTCTCTTGGAAGTTTCGGAATAGAAACGTTAGGCTTTTTAAATGCTTCAAAAAATGAGCAGTATGCTTTTCATATTGCCGGAGATAGTGACGATGACGTTTCAAAGGGTAAAGATGACAAATTGATGTATGCCATCCAGAATAATCCGGATGACGTTATGGACTTTATGAAGCAGTTAACGACAGGTCTTTATAAAGAGCTGGATAAGCAGATGAAAGGTACCACCTTAAAATCTACTTATACAATTTATAACGATAAGCAAATGACCAAGGATATTGATAATTACAAGAAATTAATCAAAACCTGGGAAGAAAAGATAGAAGATCTGGAGGATCGTTATTACAAACAGTTTTCTACTATGGAAAAAATGCTGGCGAAAATGCAGAGCAGTACATCTGCATTATCATCCCTGATGGGAACATCCTAAAGGATTGGGAGGACTTTTTAGATGACTCGAGCAAATGTATATAACGCATATGCACAAAATAAAGTGACCATGGCTTCTCCTGCGGAACTGACGCTTATGCTTTACGAAGGAGCGATTAAGTTTTGCAATATTGCTATCGTGGCAATTGAAAACAAGGATTACATGAAAGCAAATACCAATATTCAGAAGACGGAAAAGATTATTGGAGAGTTCCAAAGAACGTTGAATTTTAAATACGAAGTGGCGAAGGACTTTGACCGGGTATACGATTATCTGATGTATCGACTGATTCAGGCAAATGCAAAAAAGGATACTGAGATGTTGGAAGAAGTGTTAGAACATCTTCGAACCATGAGAGATACTTGGAAAGAAGTCATGGACATCACTAAAAACGGTAGTCAGGTGTAGGGTAGCTCTATGGAGAAGAATTACATTGTAATGCTGGAGGAAAGCTTAGAAAAGAAACTTACGATTCTAAATGAACTCCAGGTATTGTGCTTGGAACAAGCGGATATTTTATCTGATGAAAAAGGTGAAGCAGAAGCGTTTGAAAAGAATATTGAGGCAAAGGAAAAACTTATAAATAAACTGGAAGCATTTGACAAGGCTTTCGATTCTTTGTTTTCCAAGGTGGAAAAAGAACTTACTGAGAATAAAGAAGTCTATGCTGATGAAATTCATCATATGCAGGATTTGATTCGTGAGATTACAGATAAGAGTTTAAATGTTCAGTTCTTGGAAAAAAAGAATTACGAATTGGCCACAGTCCAGTTTTCAAACATTCGCTCTAAGATAAAAAAAGTCCGCCGCGGTGGAAAGGCAGTCACCACATATTATAATAATATGAATCATTTGGGAACCGATACCTCACAGTTTTGGGACAAGAAACATTGATTTGTCAAGACTTGCAAAAAAAATAAAATTTTTTTAAAATAAGTATAAAGTATCGGAGAAGTACTCCGATATATAAGGTACAAAGGGAGTTCTGATGGAGCGTACGGCCGGAGGAATAACCTGAAACAATTAAGCACCCGTCAAGGATGACGGATTTACATTCAAGGAGGAATAAAATTATGGTAGTACAGCATAACATGCAGGCAGCAAACGCCTCAAGAGTATTAAACGTTACAGCTAATCAGCAGGCAAAGAGCACAGAGAAGTTATCTTCCGGTTATAGAATTAACCGTGCAGCAGATGATGCAGCTGGTCTTTCTATTTCTGAAAAGATGCGTCGTCAGATCAGAGGTCTTGATAGAGCTTCTACAAACGCTCAGGATGGTATCTCTGCAGTACAGACAGCTGAAGGTGCTTTAACAGAAGTTCACTCTATGTTACAGCGTGCCAACGAGTTAGCAGTTCAGGCAGCTAACGGAACAAACGCTACAAAGGATATCGAAGCAATCGATGCCGAAATTACACAGTTAAAGTCAGAAATTGAACGTGTAGGTAATACTACAGATTTCAATGGCAAGAATCTTCTTAAAGGAGATAGCTTAGATGTATTTGCAGGATATGAAAATGTTACTGCAGCTTCTATTACTATTTCTGGAAAAGATATTGCTACTTCTGTTGCAGCTAAGTTAACATCAGTTACAGATCAGGCTTCAGCTAAGACATTGATTGACAATGTTAAAGATGCAATCCAGCAGGTATCTGATACTCGTTCTAAATTCGGTGCTATGCAGAACCGTTTAGAGCACACCATCGACAACTTGGACAACGTAGTAGAGAACGTTACAGCAGCTGAATCTCGTATCCGTGATACTGATATGGCTGATGAAATGGTTAAGTACAGCAAGAATAACATTCTTACTCAGGCTGGCCAGTCAATGCTTGCTCAGGCTAATCAGTCTACACAGGGCGTTTTGTCATTACTTCAGTAATTTACTTTGGTATTATCATGATGGGGACCGAATCCGTAGGATTCGGTCCTTTCTTTTTGTTCGTAAGAGGGGTTAAACAGGTTTATTTTTAATATTTAACAAAAAATTTACAAAATTATAAAAAAGGGGTTAAGTTTGAAAATTATGGTCCGATATACTTAGCAGATAAGTAAATTGCGAAAGCAATCCAAAAGTAAAACAAAACAGCTGAAAACAAAAAACAAAAGGATTTTAATTCAGGGAGGACAAACATCATGGTAGTACAGCACAATATGCAGGCAGCAAATGCCAGCCGAGTTTTAAACATTACTGCAGGACAGCAGACAAAGAGCACAGAGAAGTTATCATCCGGTTATAGAATTAACCGAGCAGCAGACGATGCAGCAGGACTTTCTATTTCAGAGAAGATGCGTCGCCAAATCAGAGGCCTTGATCGAGCTTCAACAAACGCACAGGACGGTATCTCTGCAGTACAGACAGCTGAAGGTGCTTTAAATGAAGTACATTCTATGCTTCAGCGTGCCAACGAATTGGCAGTTCAGGCAGCTAACGGAACAAATGCTACAAAGGATATCGAAGCGATTAACGCAGAAGTTCAGCAGTTAGCAGCAGAAATTTCTCGTGTAGGTACAACTACAGACTTCAATGGTAAGAACTTACTGAATGGTGATGACCTTGAAGTATTCGCAGGATATGAAAATGTTACAGCAGCTACAATCACAGTTTCGGGAGCAGATATTGCAACATCTGTTGCTAGTCTTTTAAACAGCGTGGGTACACAGGCAGATGCAAAAGGCTTGATTTCTAATGTTAAAACAGCCATTCAGGTTGTATCTGATACCCGTTCCAGATTCGGTGCTATGCAGAACCGTTTGGAACATACCATTGACAACTTGGACAACGTAGTAGAGAACGTTACAGCAGCTGAGTCTCGTATCCGTGATACAGATATGGCTGATGAAATGGTTAAATACTCTAAGAATAATATTCTTACACAGGCAGGTCAGTCTATGTTAGCACAGGCAAATCAGGCTACACAGGGAGTTTTATCTTTACTTCAGTAATATATATAAAGGATACAAAGCCGCTCTATTTCGGTAGAGCGGCTTTCTTTAATAGGAGAGAAAATGGATTCAATCATAGAAATACAAGAAAAAATAGAAAATGTGGCAAATCAGTTATGGCAGGGAAAAGGAGCAGATATTGAACTGATTTCCTCCTGCATTGATACGCTTGTAAATGAGATTACGGAACATGTGAAAGAAATGAAAACAGTGGGAATTGACTTTCCTATGGAGTATGTGACAGCTGCGTCAAAAAATCTGATTGAAGCAATTTCAAAAAAAGATGACTACTTACTGGCAGATAATCTATACTATGAGTGGAAGGAAATTATAATCGTATATGAAGAAGTTATTAATGAAATGAAGGGGATGTCATGAATAATTATTTTGAGACAAATAAAAAAGTGCTTGAGAAACATTGCATGAATCTCGAGTTTTTAGATGAGAATATAGATATATCATATTTGAATGAAACAATACTGATGGGACATGATGAGAAGAATTCATGGTTTTTACAAAGTCGACAAAATATGGAGATTCCAATTCGAGTTTGGTGTGAGCAAGTATCAGATATTGCACACCAAGCAGTTATTTTTGTTTTTGGAATGGGACATTTTAAATATATAGAGAATTTGGTTCAAGCTCACTCGAAAGATATGATTGTAGTTTATGAGCCGGATGAAAAAATTATGTTGAAGCAGATGTATCAATATGATTTAACAACACTATTTGAAAAACAAAACATTATATGGATTGTGGGAGAAAAGCGAAGAGGGGATTTATGCGCTGTTGTAGATGAAAGAATGGATTATAAAAACGGATTTGAAAAGAAGGAAATCGTTATTCCGAATTATATCAAGAACTATCCGGAGGAATATGATTTTTTTCATCAGCAGGTAAGCATGTCGGATGTGTATGATCGAGCAACCAGAAGTACTATGATTGTAACAGAAAAAGTAAGAGGAAAATGCTATCTGCATAATCTAAGGGATTCGATTGGGCAAGCAAGCATTAATGAATTGGTAAAAGCATTCCGAAATATCAATTTGTCAGATATACCTGCTGTTGTGATTTCGGCAGGACCATCGCTTCTTAAAAATCTTGAAGTATTAAAAAAGTACAGAAAAGAAGTTTTTGTTATTTGTGTGGATACAGCAATACGAGCGGCTCTGGAGTATCAGATTAAGCCTGACCTGTTAGTTACAGTAGACCCACTTAAGCCAACTATGGATTATGAAAATGAATATGGAAGTAATATCCCTTCTATTGTACATCTTCATGCTAATTTGGAGATAATAAAGACGCATAATGCAAGACGATTTTATTCTGGCGATAAGGGAGAGTTTGAAAATAGACTGTTTGAACAGTTTGGTAAGGATGTTGGAGCAATTACAACAGGTGGATCGGTGTCCAATACAGCTTTTTCTGTAGCTAGAATGTTGGGTTTTTCAACAATTATTATGATAGGGTTGGATTTGGGATATACAGATGGTAAGCATCATGCTGATGGGGTAAGAGATAATAATGAGAATGTTCCTGATGTAAATGATCCGAATAATTTTTACGTGGAAGCGTATGATGGTGGCAAGGCACTTACAGATATATCCATGTGTATATATCGAAATTGGTACGAGGAGCAGGTGGAAATATATCCGGAAATAACAATAGTTGATGCAACAGAGGGAGGAGTATTAATAAAAGGTACAGAAACGGTTCCTTTTGAGGAAGCGTTAAGAAAATACTGTAAAGGCAAAAACGTGGATTTTGCTCCTATTATAGAGGGAGCAGATTATATATTGAGCCCTGAAGAACAAAAGGAAGCTGTTGAATGGTGCGAAAAAGCATTCGCCGAGGTGGAAGATATTTGCTCTAAATTAAAGCATCAGATTCAATTGTATGACAAGCTGGATCAGTTAAATCGCAAAGGGAAATACAGTACAAATGGGTTTAAAAAGTGTATTCAGGAGATTTCTAAAATAAATGAAGAAATGGATAATTCCAATGCAATTTATTTGATGCGTAATTATGCTAATAAAGGTGAATATGAGGTGCGAGATGAATTCCGCAAGCAAACAAAAAATACATATGAGGAGTTCTCACAAATGGTTAAAATGGGGAAAAAACTTGCAGAAACATATTTGGACGCCGCGCATAAGTTGCTTAAAACAAGGAAAGATATTTCAGAAGAAAAATAATTGGAGAAGGTCTTATTATTTAAAAATAAGAAAATCAATGATAGAATGATTATGTAAAATGGGGGCGGGGGTCTCCGGTATGTCTAGTAAAGTACGGTATCGGTGTGAAGAACTCACAGGTTAAAATTGAGGAAAAGCTTCGCATTGCTACTGCGGAGCTTTTGTTATTATTATAGGGATAATGTTATGAAAAAAAAGAATGTTTTGATTGTTGGTGCCGGTTACATGGCAAAAGAGTATGCAAAAGTATTAAAAGTACTGAATTCGGAAATGATTGTGGTTGGTCGAGGTGAGGAATCGGCAAAGACTTTTCAAAATGAAACTGGTGTTAAAGTCATTATTGGTGGAATCGATTTATATCTCGAGGAAGCAAAAGAACTTCCGGAGTATGCCATTGTGGCTGTTCGATCAAAGGATTTGGAAGATTGTTCGATAAAACTTTTGAAGTCTGGGATAAGGAACCTATTAATTGAAAAGCCTGGAGCGTTAAGAAAAGAGGGAATAGAAAGGATTTACAGTCTCTCAAAAGAAAAGAATGCCAATTGTTATATTGCATATAATCGCAGGTTTTATGCGTCTGTACAGACGGCAAAAAGAATGATAGCGGATGATGGTGGTGTGACTTCTTTTTCTTTTGAATTTACTGAGTGGCCAAAGACAGTTTTGGCAGCGATAAAGGATTCGGAAGAACGCAATCAGATTATGCTTAATAACTCATCTCATGTGATGGATATGGCATTTTTCCTGGGAGGTCGCCCGAAGGAACTTTGCTCTTATCAGAGTGGTGCGCTGGACTGGCATAGATATGGAGCGGCATTTGCTGGTGCCGGAGTTAGTGATAAGGGAGCACTGTTTTCTTATCAGGCAAATTACAATGCACCGGGACGCTGGGGAGCTGAAATATTAACGGCGAAGCACCGATATATTTTCCGTCCGTTGGAAAAACTTCAGATTCAGGAAATGAACAGCGTAAAAATTACAGAAGTGGAAATAGATGATGCGATAGATATAGCGTATAAACCGGGATTATATAAGGAAGTGGAGGCTTTCTTGAGCCAGAATCCTTCTAGTACAGATTTATGTACCATAGAGGAGCAATGCATGGATTTTACTTACTACTATCAAATCCGTGGGGATGAAGTATAGAGAGGGGTGCAGAATATGGCTGGAACAATGAAAGAACACATGAAGGCACGTTTTGGTGGTGGTGATAATAGAATTATAAATCCTCCGTTGCCTGCGAATTTGAACATCGAACTAAATAACACATGTAACCAAAAATGTGAGTTTTGTTTTGCACACGGTCCACATTCGCAAAGCAAAATTAAGCCGGCAGTTATGGACTTTGATTTTGCGTGCTCGTTACTAAAGCAGGCTTCCGAAAAAGGAATCGGTAGACACGAAGTTGGATTCTACAGCGAAGGAGAGGTATTTCTTTATAAACGTTTCCCTGAAATTGTAGCATATGCTAAGGAATTAGGTTTCCGATATACTTTTGTGACTTCAAATGGTGCCTTGGCTACACCGGATGTTTTAAAAGAGGTTGTAGATGCTGGGTTGGATAGCATAAGATTTTCTGTGAATGCAGCGGACAGAGAAACATATAGAATTGTTCACGGTACGGATGACTTTGAACAGGTTTTGGAAAATATTAAATGGCTTCATAAATATAAGACGGAAAATAATATCAAAATTAATACATCCATATCTGCCGTTATGACAAAAAGAACAATAGGTGATAAGGCAAAGATCAGTGAAGTTTTCGGAGAGTACGTGGACGAAATCTTGTTTATCCCGGTTCTTACGGAGAAAAATGAACTTCGTGATTATGATGTAGATATTACAGAAGAATTTGCCGTTTATGATGATAAAAAAATAGAGAAAAAGGTGTATAAAGGCTGCCCAATTCCATTTAACACAATGTATATTGACGCGGAAGGAAAAATGTTTATCTGCTGTGATACATATTTTGTACCGTTACGGGTAGCAGATTTACATGAGGATATGGACATGGAAAAAGCATGGAACAGTGAATTGATGGTGAAATATCGTAAAGCGTTATTAGATAAAGAACTTGATGGGACTTACTGCAAGAATTGTATCCAAATATGGGGCGGTGCAGAAAGACTACAAATGGAGTAAAGAGTGATATATGAAGAAAAAAGGTAGAAGAAGTATTTATTCCCATGGTGATGTGGACGTGTTCACAATTAAAAACGATAATACTGTCATTTCAGCAATGCGTGCAATCAATGAGGCGAATCGAAAGACTATTTTTATCGTAGATGCGGATTTAAAGCTGGAAGCTGTTTGCACAGATGGTGATATCCGCCGTTGGATATTAAGTGGCGGAAATCTAGATGCTCCTGTTATGAACGCGGCAAATGCACATCCCATGTTTGTTCATCAGCAAAATCTTGATGATGGAGTAAAAAAGATCTTGCGCGAGGGAATAAGTGCCGTTCCTGTTGTTGATGATGATAATAAAGTTATCGATGTTTTAATAGAAGCATATGATAAGAATATAACGGAAAAAATTTCGGTTCCGGTGGTTATGATGGCTGGTGGACAAGGAACTCGATTATATCCATATACAAAAATTTTGCCAAAGCCCCTAATACCAATTGGAGATTTACCGATCAGTGAATTAATTATCAACCGTTTTTGTGAATATGGCTGCTATGATTTTTATTTCATATTAAATTACAAACGTAATATGATTAAAGCATATTTTGATGATATTGATAAGAATTATCAAGTTCATTATGTAGATGAAAAAGAGCCCTTAGGAACCGGAGGTGGAGTGGGTCTTTTGAAAGGAAAAATCAATGAAACCTTTATTTTAACTAATTGCGATACATTGATAGAGGAAGATTATTCTCAATTTGTAAAGGTACATAAGGAAAAGAAAAATCTTATCACCATGATATGTTCTATGAAAAATTATGAAGTCCCCTATGGTGTAATTAAGGTTGGAACAGATGGAAATATTGAATCTATGCAGGAAAAACCAAAGATGCCATTTTTGACTAATACAGGTACATATATAGTGGAACCGGAAGTGTTTGACTATATTGAAGAAAATCAGAGAGTGGATTTTCCAGATGTAATTATGAGAATGAAGGCAGATGGGAAAAATGTTGGCATTTATCCAATAGAGGAAAATGCTTGGCTGGACATGGGTCAAATGGAAACAATGGAGGATATGAAGAATAAATTAAATATTTTATAAATCGTTAAAAGAAAATGGGAGAGGATATCATGGTTAAGATATTGTTGGTAGGAGCAGGAAATATTGGAAGTCGTCATCTGCAGGCGTTGGCTCTTTTGAATCGTGATGCAGACATTACAGTGGTTGATCAAAATGAGGAATCATTAAAGGTAGCAAAAGAGAGATTTGAAAGCGTGTATCAATCTGATTATAAGATTCAGGTGTCATATATTAGGGATTTACAGGACGCTTACATTGATGCAGATATTGCTATTGTTGCTACATCTGCAGGACCCAGAAAGGCGATTGTGGAGACCCTGCTGGAAAATACTACTATTAAAAGCTATATTTTAGAAAAAGTGGTATTTCAGTCAGTAGACGATTTGTATGAAATGAAGAAAAAGTTTGATGAGCGCCATATAAAGGTATGGGTGAATTGCCCGCGGCGGAATATGGATTCCTATAAAAAGCTTAGAGAATTATTGCGAGAAGAGTCTTACGTCAATTATCTTGTTGAAGGTGGCGATTGGGGAATGGGATGTAATTCGATTCATTTACTGGATATATACGCCTATCTTTCCGGCGCTTCTGAGTTTTCGGCGGATATAGAGCGATTGGATACCGGACATATAAATAGTAAACGAAGTGGATATTGGGAATTTACTGGGCAGATTGATATTGATACCAATAAAGGGCAGGTGACGATGCGCTCTATGAAAAATCAGAAGGCATATTTGATTGCCACGATTACATCGAATCACTATCAGATTATTGTGGATGAAAGTAGAGGTAAAGTATGGATTCGCTCGGCAGAAACGGGGTGGGAGTTTGATGTAAGAGAATTAAATACATTGTACGTTAGTCAGATTACACAATTAAACGTGGAAGCGATTTTGGATAGAGGAGATTGTGACTTGCCCCCGTATGAGGAGTCGCTAAGGTATCATGAAGTACTAATAAATGCATTTTTGAATCACTTGAAAAAAACGGATGATTACCGCGAGAAATCGTGCCCGATTACCTAAGAAATGGAATTTGTGAGCATTCCTGTAATTCATAAATAGCGCCAATTGAATAAAAAGAGACCTATCGATAAGATA
>DAIMGJ010000001.1:0-256036 GCA_036723975.1 Lachnospiraceae bacterium | reverse complement strand
AATACCGACCTCCAAATGTTAGATTTTTGGTCTAACTTTTGGGGGTCGGTACAAAAATCTAAAAGACGAACCATACCGCGAGTTCCAAAGCAAGCTGGTTCCGAACATTTCAAAAGAAACTATAATCGGAATACGAACTCCGGTGCTTAGAACTCTTGCAAAAAATCTGAAGGGTACGAAGGAAGCAGAGGAGTTTTTGAAGGAACTTCCTCATACTTATTATGAAGAAAATCTTCTGCACTTCTTTTTGATTTCATTCATCAAAGATTTTGATGAGTGTGCAAAAGAGGTGGAGCGGTTTTTGCCTTATGTGGACTGCTGGCCTGTGAGCGACCAGGCGAGCCCCAAGGTTTTTGCAAAGAACCATGAAAAGCTTTTGCCCCTGATTCAAACATGGATAGCTTCGGATCATGTGTATACGAAACGATTTGGTATACGAATGCTGATGAACGAATTTTTGGGAGAAGATTTTAAACCAAAATATTTGGAGTGGGTATCAAAGGTAGAGGGCGAAGACTACTATATAAAAATGATGGTCGCCTGGTATTTTGCCACTGCCCTTGCAAAGCAATACGACGAAAGCATTGTTTATATAGAGGAGCGAAGACTTGAGCCCTGGACCCATAAAAAAGCAATTCAAAAAGCAGTCGAAAGCTTTCGGGTATCCGAGGAACACAAGCAATATTTAAAAACGTTACGCTAGAGGAAAAGAGTGGAAAATCCCTCTTTTTCTTTTTGTAACAAATTTTCAGAAAAAGTAGTGATTTTTAAAAAACTATCTGTTAGAATAAATAGTACAACTGATGTGTTTGACATTGAGGTTTCAGGAGGGCAGATATGAGTAAAGACAAGAAGCAGGCAAAAGCGAAGACGCCGTCACAGCCAAAGCAGAAAGGCGGAATCGGCATCCGCGAACAAATGATGTTAAAACTGTTGCCGACGGTTATTATTGCACTTGTTATTTTGACCAGCGTAAGTGCGGTAAACAGTAAGAAGACGATTAATACGGAAGTTCAGAAAACAATGAACGCTGAACTGTCCGCTAATAGTGCGAAAATCAATGCTGATTTGGATATTGTTCGAACACAGTGTGCGTCACTTGCCAGAGAAGTTGGTATGCATTATACCCAGACTTCCATGGATCTGTTTCGGGATAGTTTTTCCGAAGCGGTGACGGAAAGCGATATTATTAATGGTGCAGGTATTTGGTTTGAGCCGTATGTATACGATCCGGAACAGATGTACATGGGACCGTATTGGTATAAAGATGGTGGTTCCATTGTGGAGACATATGAGTACAGTAATGCCGAATATGATTATTTCTCACAGGAATACTATACAAATGCAAAGTCCATGCAGGCAGGCTCGGCTACAATTACCGATCCTTATTATGATCCGTCATCAGGCGTGGTTATGGCATCCTGCTCAGCTCCGATTTATTCCGGAAGCACATATTTAGGATGCGTTACCTGTGATATCGTTTTGGATACTATGGTTGATATTGTTTCTTCCATTCAGGTTGGAGAAAACGGTACAGCAATGTTGTTAGCATCCGATGGTACATATATTTATACACAGGATAGTCAAAAAGTCCAGGATGGAGCAAATATTACGGAAGACGAGAATGCTTCCCTTGCAAAAGCAGGAAATACCATTCTTTCCAACGAATCAGGACTTGTAACATATGATGAAAGTTCAGAAGCATATAATTTGTATTATGCAACAATTCCCGGAGTGAACTGGCACCTTATGATTAAGATGCCACAGTCAGAAATCAATGCTCCGGTTAGGAATTTAACAGCGCTTCTTATCATAATGGGTGTCGTTGCAACAGGACTTTGCTCTGTTGTAATTGCGTTTATCGCAAATGGACTTTCAAAGACCATGAACAAGGTAAAGGCATTTGCCATGAATTTGGCAAAGGGTGACTTTACCGTAGATAAAATTGAAGCAAAGGGCAAAGATGAAATCGGTATGATGAGCGGTTCGTTGAATGAAATGTATGAAAACAACCGTGATGTAATCAGCCGAATTACTACCGGATCTTCCAATGTAAACGATTCTTCTTTGAAGATGAATCAGGTTGCAACCGAACTTTCCATGAAGTTTGGTCATATCCATGACAATATGGGTAAGGTAAATGACGCAATGATGTCTGCCGGTGCAGCGACCGAAGAAGTATCTGCATCCGTAAATGAAGTAAATGAATCAGTTCAGTATTTAGCAGAAGAGACATCAAAGACGTCTGAAGAAGTAAAAGAAATTCAGAAGAGAGCGGCTGAAGTGGAAGAATCTTCCCGCCAGGCATATGATCATGCAATTGCGATTGTAGAAAAATATGGCGAAGAATTAAAAGAAGCAAATGAGAGAGCACAGATTGTTTCAGAAATCGGCGATATGGCAAATTCCATTGCAGATATTGCAGACCAGATTAACCTCTTATCTTTGAATGCTTCTATCGAAGCAGCACGTGCCGGTGAACATGGACGTGGATTTGCGGTAGTTGCTTCCGAGATTAATAAGTTAGCAACGGATACCGGTGATGCAGTTGAAAAGATTAAAGTTACGATTGAAGGTGTACAGGCTGCATTCCAGTCTATGAGTGGAGGAGCAAATCAGCTTCTTGGCTTCGTACAGGAAACAGTTGCACCGGATTATGATAACTTTGTAAATATCGGTGTTCAGTATGGACACGATGCAACTGCGTTTAAGGATTTGGCAGACTCTATCGGAGGTCTGGTAGAGACGATTACCGAGTCTATGGAGCAGGTAAACGCAGCAGTGGCAAACATTGCAGAAAGTGCACAGGATACAGCAGCAAACTCTGCAGATATTACAGAAACGGTGGATGAAGTTTCTATTATGGTTACAGATGTGGAAGGCATGGCAACCGAACAAAAAGATGTGGCAGCCGATCTTTCAAGCATAGTCAGCCAGTTTAAACTGTAAGTACTTATTAGCGTAAATAGAATTAAAAAAAGTAGATACTTTTTACGTAGGCAAGCGGCCCCGGTAAAAACGTATCTACTTTTTTTATAACATATACTGTTTAATTTTCCGTTTTGTAATATCTCGCCAGTGATTTTGTATTTCATAAAAGGCAATACCCACAGAAACGCAGATTACGATATGAAAAGGTATCTGAGCCACAAGCGGCAAATCAAATAATACCCATCCCAGTTCAAAGTGATAGTAAACCATTTGAACTAAGAAGATGTGATAACTTGCCTTTCCGATTTCCACAAGAAGACTTCCGACAGGTCCCGGTATTGTTTTGTGATAAAACAGTCGAAAGGCAATCACCATCAACGGGATAATATAAAAGTCGGCAGGAAATGTGGTGGGTCCCCAGTATGGGAAAAGGTAAAAGTTTACGCCTTTACGATTGAAATATAAATACGCAACACCGATGATAAACATGGCAATTAAGGTTCCGTAGGACAATCGCAAATCCGGGTGCAAATAGAACCAGCATCCAAAGGTAATCAAAAACAAATATCGCCCGATTAGAAGGCGGTAGTCCGCCTTTTCCATATTAAAGACGACTACGTAGGTTTCAAATAAGAGTGTTATGGCAGCCATAATGGGAAGAGACGCCCGTGGATATTTTTTAACAAGCACATAAATAATCGGGAATAGAATCACCAGCTGAATCATTAGTGGCACGTAATAACTTCCCGGGCCGTAGGCGCCTTTTAAGAAAATGCGCGGTAAGTTTAAATGTTTGTCCTGCAAAATAATAATGATAATTTCCACAACACAAATCGGAAGAAAGGGTTCTGCGAAGCGCCAGATTTTTTTCATCATCAGCGGGATGCTGTACAACCGTTTCAGTCCTTTGCGTCCGCCTTCCCATTCTCCAATGGTGCGCTCGGAAGACATGGCAAAATTGTAGCCGGAAATCAGCATAAAAATCGGCACAGCCATATTGATGATGTAATCAAAAATCGGAAGCTGTTTGTTTGTCCAATCTATATGCGTTATGATAACGAGCAGGATACAAAATGCTTTTGTATAATCTAAAAAATCTATTCTTTTTTTCATAGCCTATTTATTTTAGCCACGAAAGCAGGGTTTCTCAATGGCACTTTTTCACAAATCTTAATAAATTCTTAAATATTTCACATATTTTTTCTTAAGAATAAATCGTATAGAATAAGAGCTGTAAAAAACATTTCGCGAAATAAGGGGAAGTAACAATGGACAAAATACTTGTGTGCGATGACGAAAAGGACATTGTAAATGCGCTTCGGATTTATTTGACCGGAGAAGGCTTTGAAGTTGTAGAAGCCTTTAACGGAAAAGAGGCACTTCAAATACTTGAAAAAGAAGAAATCCATTTGGTGCTTATGGATATCATGATGCCGGTAATGGATGGGATTGAGGCAATGGTGGAGCTTCGCAAAGCTTACAATATTCCCGTGATTCTTTTGACGGCAAAATCCGAGGACATGGACAAGGTCTTGGGACTTAATGTGGGTGCGGATGATTACATCACAAAGCCCTTTAATCCTGTAGAGTTAATCGCAAGAGTCAAATCGCAGTTACGACGCTATACACTTTTGGGTGGAATCCGGACCCAACGGTCGGTAGAAGATGATGCAGACAGAATAGTGATTGGTGGCATCGAGTTAATGGACCGTGAAAAAAAGGTGCTGCTTGATGGTGAGGAAGTCAGTCTTACTCCAAGAGAATACGATATTTTAAAGCTTCTTATGGAGCATCCGGGAAAGGTGTATTCGCCAAAGGAAATTTATACCGAGGTTTGGCAGGATCCGGGGTACGGCGCGGAAAACACCGTAGCGGTCCATGTGCGTCATCTTCGTGAAAAGCTGGAGTACGATCCGGCGAATCCGAGATATGTGATTGCGGTTTGGGGACACGGGTATAAGATGAATGACATGTGATGTGTGAAATGGAGTCGAATATGAAAAAATACAGAGGAAAAACAGGAACGAAAATCGCCGTCTTTGTAGCTTGCTTAGTTTTAATCACAGCCACATTCTTTGGCGCGGCCATGACTATGTTTTGTGCGGAGTTTGGTTTTTACCAAGGAAAAACGGACAGCGACATTTTGTTTTCATTTTATGAACGAACTTTCCCGACCAATACATTAAAGGCATTTGAAGCCGGCGAGAAAAATAATTATAACATTGATAATTTTACCCGATATGAATTTGCGATAATAAAGGGAAATGTTTCTTCCAAAAAAGAATTGGAGAAGAAATCCAACTATATTGCATCCAACTTTTCCCATGGATTTCCGGAAAAATACAGCGTAGATTATTATCGAATCGGAGAAGAAACAGAATACAGTATCGGTGAGACTTACATGCAGGGTTCTTGGTATTACAATCATTTTGATGATGATGGATACGATCCAACGTTAGAAGATTATACAGTGGTTTCATCTGTAAATAACGATTCGTCCAACGGCGATTTGATCGGCGAGGCAACCCGAGCCTTTGGGCTTGCGCAAGCCGCATCCACTTGGGGAATGATTCTTTTTATCGGCGGCGGCATTGCGGCAGTAGTATTGTTTGTAATTTTAATGAGCTTAAGCGGTTATCATGGAATTTCCGTAGAAGCAAAGCGCGATATCTATCAGGCAAAAGAAGTATCCGAAGGTGTGTATTTACAGCGAAGAATCTTTGATAAGATTCCGATGGATGTGAGCTTTCTTTTGATTCTTACCGTGGAGACGTTGTTAATCGCTGGCGTGGTTACCTTTTTATCCGAACTGTCTTGGGACCTTCTTGGTATCATTTCATGTATCACGGTGGTCTTCGTGGCAGCCGGAGTTTTCTGCGGATTGATTTATTGCATGACCTTGGCATCCAACTTTAAGTGCCCAAAGTGGTGGAAGAATCTGTTTTGTGTCATGATTGTCACCGGCATCATTGGATGGTTTAAAAAAATAAGAGAAACCTCTTATGAAACCGGAAAGTATATACAGATGAAAAAGCGGATCTGGATGATTTTTGGTCTGATTACAGCAGGTGAATTTTTTGGACTCTTTGCTTTTGCCAGTGATGCATGGAGATTCGGCGTGCTGTTTTTCTTCTGGTTTGTTGAAAAAGTAGTCTTTGGTGTTGTTCTTTTTAAACTCTTAAACCAGTTTGCGGAAATTAAAAAAGTTACCAAAGAAATCAAAGAAGGAAATCTGAATGCATCCGTTGCTACAGGAAAAATGTTTTTGGATCTTCGGGAAGAAGGAGATGCCATTAATTCCATTGGACGTGGATTGGACAATGCCATTGAGGAGCGTTTGAAATCCGAGCGATTCCAGACGGAACTGATTACCAATGTCAGCCATGATATAAAAACGCCTCTTACATCCATTATCAACTATGTGGATCTTCTGAAAAAGGAGAAGCCGGAAGGTGCAAAAGTAAAAGAATATTTAGAAGTGCTGGATCGTCAGTCCCAACGCTTAAAGAAGCTTTTGCAGGACCTTTTGGATGCATCCAAAGCTTCCACCGGAAACGTGGAGCTTCATATGGAAAAGGTGGACGTGGATGTGCTTTTGAATCAGACCCTTGGTGAGTTTGAAGAAAAGTTGGAAGCAAAAGGAATCGAATTTAAAGTAAAAGCATTATCATCTTCACCGAAGATTATGGCAGATTCCCGTTATCTTTGGAGAGTATTTGATAACCTGATGAATAACATTTGTAAATACGGACAGGACAATACCAGAGCCTATGTAAACCTGGAAGTCCGGGATGCAAAAGTAAAAATCAGTTTCTTAAACACTTCAAAAGAAGAATTAAATATTACAGGAGAGGAATTGATGCAGCGTTTTGTGCGCGGAGATTCTTCCAGAAATACAGAAGGAAGCGGACTGGGTCTTTCCATTGCAAAGTCTTTGACAGAGCTTATGAAAGGAACCATGGACCTTTCTGTGGATGGAGATTTGTTTAAGGTAGTGCTTGCCTTTGATGCATGTTAATCATAAAAAACCTAAAGCCACACAAAACAGAAAATTGAGTACAAATCCACAAAAGAGTTAAATCGTCAACCCCCCTACAGGGTTGGCGATTTTTATGTTAGAATAAAACTACATATGGGAAATAGGTGTTGAGGGTGTGCCTATTTTTGCAAATGAAAAGTAGAAAGAGGGGTATACTCGAATATGTCAGACACGAAGATTATTGCCGTTGCCGGTAAGGGCGGAGTAGGGAAAACGTCCCTTGCAGCTGTTATGGTAAAGCTTCTTGCAAAAAATTACCCGGACAAGAAGATTTTGGCAATAGATGCAGACCCGGCCGTTGGGTTGTCCACTGCCCTGGGAATCGATGTAAAAACTACCATCGATGATATCCGTAAAGAAGTGGTAGCGACGGTAGAGGACGGAGACACAAAGTCTGCATTGGAACTTTTGGGTGAAGCGCGTTATCGTATTTTTGATGCGCTTGTAGAACAGGACGGTTTTTCCTTTATTGCGGTAGGTCGTCCGGAGGCAGCAGGCTGCTACTGCAAGATTAATACGTATCTAAAAGAAGTGATCGGAATTCTCTCCGGAAACTTCGATTATGTAGTCATTGATGGCGAGGCAGGAATCGAACAGATCAATCGCCGCGTTATGGAAAAGGTGACACATCTTTTACTGGTTACGGATTCCTCAAAGAAGGGATGCCAGGTCATCCAGACAATCAATCAAGTAGCAAAAGAACTCGTTATGTACGAAAAGGTGGGAGCGATTGCAAACCGCTTGCCGTCTGAGGATATTGTTGACCTTTTGGATACGGGAGATATTCCGATTTTATCCGGAATTGTTTCGGACAGTTCTTTGGCAGAGTTTGATTTAAAGGGAGAAAATGTTTTTTATCTTCCGGATGATGCACCGATTGTAAAGGGCGCAGAGAAGGCCTTGAAAAGTATAGGGGTTTTGAATTAAGGAAAGGGGGAAGTTATGAAGGACCTAAAACATTTATATTACTTCGAGAAACTTCTTGAAGAAGCAAATAATGAATTGGTTCGCCAGGCAAAAGATGCCGGAGATATTTGTGTCGGAACCGTTTGCGAAAATGTTCCGGAGCCACTTTTAAATCTACCGGGCACTTTTTCTGCAAGACTTCGTGCACCGAGAACCGGTTCCATGGAGATGGCGACTTATTATTTGACCAGTTTTTTGTGTGAGTATTCACGAGCATTATTGGAAAGAGCCATTGAAGGCGGATTCAATTTCCTGGATTGCTTAATCGCACCGGATGGTTGTACCATGATTAACCGTTGCGTGGAGAACATGGAACTTTTAAAAACCATGGGTCAGGGAAATGACAAGTTTTTCCACGAATATATGGAAATCCCACAGAAGGGTGACCAAAACGGACTAGATTTATATGTGCTTCAGTGTAAGAATCACATTTTAACACCGCTTCACGAGAAATACGGAATTGATATCAGTGATGAAGCAATCCGTAAAGCAGTGGAGGAACATAATGAGGTTTGCCGCCTAATCAGAGAAATCGGCGAATTCAGAAAAGAAGAAAATCCGCGGATTACCGGATATGAATTCCACATTCTTACCATGGTTACTTATTGTGTGCCAAAGAGACTTATCGTTGATAAGTTAAGAGAGACTTTGGAAGAATTAAAGTTAAGAGAGCCGGATGAGAAAAACAAATTCAGAGCTCGTGTGGTATTTGTTGGTTCCGAAGTGGATGACGTGGATGTGATTAAACTTGTAGAGGAGTCCGGTGCGTATGTATGTGCCGATCGATTCTGCTACGGTTCCTTCCCGGGACGAGATGAAATTGTTTTAAATGATGACGAAGATGCTCTTACTCAGATTTGTCGTGCATATCAGCAGCGTGGGGCTTGTCCGAGATACTGGGATACAAAGAAGGTAGTTGGACGTAGAGATTATGTTGCAAAGCTTGCAAAAGAATACAAGGCTGACGGAATCATTTACGAGCAGGTGAAGTTCTGCGATCCGTGGGCATATGAAAGAATGGTCGGTACCGTTGTTCTTCGCGATGACTTCGGTTATCCGGTACTTCAGGTGGACAGACCGTATACCATCGGTGCTTCCGGACAGATGCGGACACGCGTACAGGCATTCGTAGAAAGTATTGAGATTAAAAAGATTCAGGGAGGTGTTCACAATGGCTAAAGAAATCGGCGGTGAAGCCTTAGGAAGATTTTTTGTGGAAGGCAAGCGTGTCAGAAGCAGACGTGAATGGCGTGGTTTAAAAGATACGTTATACGATTATTCCAGATGGTTGTATATCATGGCTCAGCTTTCCAAGTTTGTTATGAAGCCAAGAAACGTTAAGGCAATGTTTCGTTATCGTTGGATGGCAAACTATTTGGCGGTTCCGATGATGGTGGACAAGCACACCCAGGGCCTTCGCGGACCATACCTTCGTATGTGCCACTTGGAGCAGGACTTGGTTGTATATGACGTAGCAAAATTATTGGATAACTTGTTCCGCGGTGATAGAAGAATCGGAAACGACAAGAAGTTCTCCGATAAGGTGGTACTTGTGGATGAAAACGAAATGACTGCAGTAATGATGGGATTCCCGACATTGAAAGGATTGTCCCGTGAAACACCGTCTACCTACGTATCCGTTCTTTTGAATCAAAGGGCAGCAGAGCATTACATTGATGTAGCGCAGGAATACGGACTTCCGGGTGACGTTTGTCCGATGCCGGAAGCAGAAGCTGGAGTTTCCATTGATGATGACGCACCGATACTCGGTGCTTGTGCAGTACAGTGTAACACTACTTGCGACGGTTCTTTATTAGGAAACGGAGTAATCGGAAAGCGTTTGGAATTAGAAGACGGTGTGCCGATTTTCCAGTTGGCAACTCCAATGCGACACAAGGAAGAAGACGTACAGGATTACGCTGCAAACGAGATCAAAAACTGTATCAAGTTTATTGAAGAGCAAACCGGAGAAAAGTGGGATTGGAAGTATTACTTTGAGTGTGCAAGACGTGTAAACGTTGCAACCCGCTGCAGAAACGAATGGCTGGATATGAACAAAACCGATTACCCACAGATTTTCGGTTCCAACCTTGCTCTTTATACTGAGACCAACTACATGGCAATCTGCGGTAAGGTGCCGGAGTTTGAAACAGTAGATAAAAAGCTTACAGAGCTTGCAGAAAAAGCATTCAAAGAAAAGAAGATGATGGCAAAAGAATATCGTCATCGTGCCATTGTTTGGGGTGTACAGTCTCATTACTACATGGACTTCTTGCTTTGGATTTTAAACTGCTGGGGAATTGTTCCTCTTACCGATATGCTTTCCATGATAAATACGGAGATGATCGCAGAAGAAGATACTCCGGAAAACCGCGAGCAGGCATATTACGATATGGCAATGCTTACTGAAAACATGATTATGAGAAACCGTACTCACGGTGGCTACAAAGTGCTTTTGGATGAGCTTTGGGAGTATTGTGAAGAGTTTAATGCAGATATGGTTATTCTTTGGGAACACATGGCATGTAAGGCACTAGACGGTATGCATGGTATGTTCGAAGAGAAAGCCAGAGAAAAAGGAATCCATCTTGTATGGGTATCTCACGATTTGTTTGATGCTCGAATTATTACCCGTCAGGGCGTAAGAGATCAGGTTAACCGTTATATGAGAACCGTATTTAAAGAGGAACCTTTGGATCCGTCTTTGGAAGTACTTCCGGACGACGCTTCATGGTAGGATAGGAGGAATATATAATGAAATACTTTGGTGGATGTGATTCAGGATCTACATATACAAAATGTGTCATCATTGATGAAAACGGAAAAATGGTGGCAAACGTTACATTAAGAAGTCGTATCAATGCAGTTGCTTCCTGCGAGGAATCCATTGAACAGGCAATTGCACAGGTGCCGGAATTAAACAGTGCATCTGATTTAACCTATTTGGTTGGTACCGGTTACGGAAGAAATAAAGTTCCGTCCGCAGACGAGAACATTTCCGAAATCAGCTGTCATGCAATGGGCGTTCACGTTGCCGATCCAAACGTTAAGGCGATCATCGATATCGGTGGTCAGGACGTTAAGGGTATTGCAATTGATAAAGACGGAACAGTTTTAAACTTTGCAATGAACGATAAATGTGCGGCAGGAACCGGACGTTTCTTTGAAGCAATGGCCCGTGCGTTTGAAATGTCCCTGGATGATTTCTCAAACCTCTCATTAAAGGCAAAGAACGTGATTCCGATTACCGCACAGTGTACCGTATTTGCCGAGTCAGAGGTTATTTCCCTGGTTGGTGAAGGAAAGCCTATGGACGAAATCGCAGCCGGTATTGAACTTTCTGTAGCAAAGAGATGCTTTGTTATGTCAAAGAAGGCCGGTGCTGTTGATGCAATTACACTTACCGGCGGATGTGCAAAGAATGCCGGATTAAAGGAAGCCATCGAGCGTGTATTAAACTTAAAAGTAATCGACCTTCCGATTGATCCGCAGTTAATGGGTGCTCTCGGTGCTGCTGAGTTTGCCCGTCAAAAAGGACTTGCTCGCGGCTAAAGCCGGCTTCATGCAAAAAGATTAGAAAAGGAGAAAAAGCATGGCAACATTATTACATGTACTCTTAATCATAGCGATTGTAATCGTATGCTTCTTTGTACTTACCTTTACTGTTTACTTCTTCAATCTTGATATGAAATTAATGGCACTTATAGAGCCCATCTTCCTAAAACACTACGATAAAATCAAAAGAGATAAACATTTATAAATTACAATTTACCTGATGAAATACTACCCGTATTTGGAGTGAATGAAGATATTTCCTCGGCACCGTCTCCGCTTCACCTCATCCCGGCGAACATCCGTAATGCTCACTCCTAAAGTCGTGAGCTTAACGGCTGTACGCAGTGTATTCGGAGCGCTCCGCGGATGACTATTCGGAAATATCTCATTCATCCAAATACTGCGTAATATAAACTGGTAAATTGTTATTTTACAGGAATTCGAAATGAAACTATACGATGAAGTTATAAGAAACTGGAACAAGAAAATCGATGCTCGCGAGAAACGCGAGCTTGATTTTTCTTCTGTGTCAGCTTGGGAGGACGCAGGAAAAAATAATATGATTTTGCGCAGCGATATGGCGTATGAGCTGGGCGGAAGCGAGCAAAGCAGCTTTGCTCTGGGAGCAACGGTGATTACCGCAGATGAAAGCTTGGTTCCAAGAGATGAAGTAGTTTTGGTGGGAAAGGATTTACCCGGGATTAAAAGCGATACTTCTTATGCACGCCTTACGGTGGTGCTTGTGGATGAAGAAGCGATGGGTGAGGGAGATGCTCTTTATAATGCGATTCGAAATATAGAGTACGTTCGCTATCAGATTAGTCCGAAGGGATTTATGATGCGTGTATCCACTTCGCATCACCGCGAGAGTGTCCGCGTATCGAAGGATGCATTGACAGAAGGAATGACGTTTGCGGTTGTTGGAAAGACATTTATAAATCATTTGAAAAAAAATCCGAAGGTAAAGGCGGTAAAGGTGTATTTTATTACCGAAAAGGATTTTGATTATAAAGGCCTGGAAAAGGATGTGCTTCAGGCAGAGGCGATTACAAAGGCGATTGACCATGTCTTTAAGGATATGAGCACTGACTGTAATACCTGTAACTTAAAACAGATTTGTGATGAAGTGGAAGGTATGCGTGAGTTGCATTTTAAAAATGCAAGCAAGGAAGAATAATAATCCGGTTGCATTGCATATGTGAAAGTGTTATCGTGAGACTGCAATACAATACATGATTTATCTCATTATGAGATGGTTTGATATGAACAAAAGGGGGAGAGACTTATGTTTAAAAAACACATCCGGGCACGACTTATCGCAACCATAGCGATTATGGTTCTTGCCCTTTTCGTGGTGAATGCATTTGTCAGTACGAAAAATGTCAGAAGTTATTTTACCGTTTTAAGTGATGAAAAATGTGCACAGGAAGCTAATTACTACGCCGAAGTGGTAAATAACTGGTTCTCGTACAACGAAGCGGTGTTGAAAACCGCAGCGGATTCTGCCAGAGTGAATCAGGAAGACATTTCTGTTTTGCGTCCGACGTTTGCAAAGATAGTGGATGCAAACGATTCCGTAAGTGAAATTTATTATGTAAAAGATAATAACGAGATGGTCTTCGGATATTACGAAGCACCGGAAGATTTCGTTGCGATTGAGCGTCCGTGGTTTATCGGCGCGAAGAATACAAGCGGTGTATATTATACCGAGCCGTATGTGGATCAGATTTCCGGAGATTTGTGTATCACTATGGCGGTGGCTACCGAAGGTGGAGTTGTTGGTGCGGATTTAAACATGTCCATGCTTACTTCCAGCTTGCCGGAACCGTCGGATGGATATTTGATGGTTGCAACAAACGAGGGAAGTATCGTTGTTCATCCGAGTGAAGAATTTGCTCTTTCCGCAGATAATTGCGTAACGCTTGCGGATGCAGTGGACGGAATGTATGTAAACGCAATGGAAACCGATGAAGAGTTTAAGGATTATGATGGTACGGTAAGTTATATTACGTCGTCTACGGTTGCCGCAAATGATTGGACAACCTCCATTATTCTTCCAAAGGCCAGCTATGAAAAACCGATTAATAGCTTGGTTCGAACCTTTGTTGTTTTGACGGTCGTATTTTTGGCATTGGCTGTCCTTACGGTATATATTTTAAGTACGAATATTACCAAGCCGATTCTTGCCATGACTCAAACAGTGCAAAGAATTGTTGCGGATATTAAAGACGGTCACGGAGATTTGGCAGCCAGAGTCGATGTCAGGGCCGAGGACGAGATTAAGACCACGGCAGATGGTATTAACTCATTGCTGGAGGAATTGGATCGCTTGATTCCGGAGTCAAAGAGTGCAGCTACCACTGTAAGTGGACAGTCGGAAGGTCTGGTTGAAATCACCGGTCAGTTATCGGATGCAATGGATGGTATTTCTTCCGCAGTAGAAGATATTGCGAACGGAGCAACACAGCAGGCTCAGGATGTGGCTTCTGCTACGGAAAATGTGGAGCAAATCGGTGTTGCCATCGACAATGTTGTTAATTCCACGACAGAGTTGGATCACATTGCAAAAGAAATGCACAATGCATCGATTGAGTCGGAAGAACAGATTCGAAATCTTCAGTCTTCTACGGATACTATGGTGGAAGGTATTAATCGAATTTCCGAGCAGATTAAAGACACCAGCAATGCGGTGGATATTATCAATGAGAAGGTTGCAGCGATTACAGAGATTGCAACACAAACCAACCTGCTTTCTTTAAACGCTTCAATCGAAGCGGCTCGCGCAGGCGAAATGGGTAAGGGATTTGCGGTAGTTGCAGAAGAAATTGGAAAACTCGCAATTAATTCCGCGGATACGGCAGCCGGAATCAAGGATGAGATGGATGCGCTTTTGCATTCTTCCCAGAGAACCGTGGATGAGTCTACGAAGGTTCATGAACTTACCGTACAGCAGCAGGAAGTACTCGGAAATACCACACAGACCATTCATACACTTTTGGAGCAGATTGATCGAACGGTAGAACATATCAGTGATATTGAGACGGATGTGGCGCAGTGCGTAGAAGCCAGAAAGGTTATCGCAGCGGCGATGGAATCCTTATCTGCCATTTCGGAAGAGAATGCAGCTTCTTCCGAAGAGACTTCCGCAACCACCATGGAGGTTTCAAACACCATCGGAAACCTGTCTGATTCTGCAAAGGAGTTAAATGATATAGCTTTAGGATTAAACGATTCTTTGAGCATTTTTCAATAAAGAATAATAAAATGCCGATGCTTCATTAGGAAGCATCGGCATTTTTTTGGAATTATTTGCTTCGTTCGATTCCATCGTAACCTTTGACCATGAGTTTGCCTGCATAGTCGATTAATTCTTCCAGCGGCATTTGCTTTCCTTCCATATACCAGGTACGGAACATAGAAGTAATGCCTACGCAAAAGGCACGAACGATGGATGGATGTTCACAGATGACATAAAACTTCTGGAAGAAGTCGGAGTCCAAAATGTCCTGTGTCACCTTGTTATAAAAGAAGGTATACTCCGGATCGCAGAGAAGTTTTCTCTGAATCGGGCTTCCTTCATCCATAAAGTGATAAAATACGGAAATACATCCCGCAACGTCTAACACATTTGCGTTTGCTGCCAAAGAACTTAGAAGTTCGTCAACAAATTCCTGTTCGATTTCTTCTACCAAATCTTCTAAAGAAGTATAATGCAAATAAAAGGTTTTTCGATTGATGTCTGCACGTTCGGTAAGTTCGGTAATGGAAATCTGGGAAAAATCCATTTCCATGATTAATTCGTAGAAAGCATCCCGGATACATTTTAAGGTGCGTCGTACACGCAAATCTGAACTTTCGTGTTTCATTGTTCGCCTCCAACATTTATTTCACACGTGTGTATTATACATTGCACCTGTGCATTATGCAACACATAATTTTGTGTTGTGGAGAAAAGAACGCTTTGATCCCCCTTACAAAATATTTAAAAATCTGATATATAGATATACAAAGGAGTAGAAAGGAAAAAAGATATGGTTAAGAAACTGCTTTCTTATGTAAAAGAATATAAGATGGCCGCTGTTTTGACCCCGGTGTTTATGCTTTTGGAAGTGGCCATGGAAATGGTAATTCCAAAGATGATGGCATCCATCATCGATAAGGGAGTAAATGGTGGCGATTTGAATCACATTTATCGTATGGGAATCTATATGGTGCTCATCGCATTGGTGGGATTATTTGCCGGAATCATGGGAGGATGGAGCGGTTCCGTAGCGGCTGCAGGATTTGCAAAAAACCTGCGCCAGGCAGAGTTTGAAAAGATTCAAACCTTTTCCTTTAAAAACATCGACCGTTTTTCTTCCAACAGTCTGATTACAAGACTTACCACGGATGTGACCAATTTGCAAAACGCGTTTTTGATGATTCTTCGTATGGGAACCCGTGCACCGGCATCTGTTATCGTGGCACTTGTGATGGCATTTTCTATCAGTCCGAAGCTTTCGACCGTCTATGTCATCGCTCTCATTTTCATGATTACCATGATGCTTATTATTCTGCCGAAGACCAGAAAAGTCTTTAACGAAGTTTTCAAAAAATACGATGCCATGAACGAGTCTGTACAGGAAAACGTATCCGCAATCCGCGTGGTAAAAGCATACGTTCGTGAAAAGTACGAGACGGAAAAGTTTCATCAGGCATCCGACAATATTTATCATATGTTTGTAAAAGCGGAAAAGATTATGGTGGTTGCCATGCCTCTTATGATGGGTACGGTGTATGCCTGCATTCTTTCCATTTCCTGGTTCGGTGCCAAGGAAATCGTCTTTGGAGACTTGACCACCGGTGAGCTTATGAGTCTTTTGGCTTACTGTATGAATATCCTTATGAGTTTTATGTTTTTGGCGGTTATGTTTGTCATGATTACCATGTCCGTGGCTTCTGCAGATCGTATTGTGGAAGTGCTGGATGAAGAGCCGGATATTAAGAATCCGGAAAAACCCATAATGGAAGTAAAGGACGGATCTATTTCTTTTGAACATGTAAACTTTGGCTACCATAAGAGCGCGGAAGATTTTGTGTTGTCCGATATCAACTTGGACATCAAGTCCGGAGAAACCATTGGTATCGTAGGCGGAACCGGATCTGCAAAGACATCTTTGGTAAATCTGATTTCCCGTTTGTATGATGTAAACGAGGGAAGCGTAAAAGTAGGTGGTGTAGACGTTCGGGAATATGATTTGGAGCGTCTCCGTGATGAGGTGTCCGTTGTGCTGCAAAAGAATGTTTTGTTTTCCGGAACCATCTATGAGAACCTTCGTTGGGGCGACAAAAACGCATCCGATGAGGAGTGCCGTCGTGCCTGTGAATTAGCCTGTGCCGATGAGTTCATCGATCGATTCCCGGAGGGATATAACACTTATATTGAGCAGGGCGGAACCAATGTCTCCGGCGGACAGCGTCAGAGACTTTGTATCGCAAGAGCTCTTTTGAAAAAGCCAAAGATTTTGATTTTGGACGATTCCACATCGGCGGTGGATACTGCAACAGATTCCAAGATTCGCCGTGCCTTTCGAGAAGAGATACCGGGAACCACAAAGCTGATTATTGCACAGCGTATTTCTTCCGTAATGGATGCGGATCGAATTATTGTTATGGATGACGGAAAAATAAATGGGTTCGGTACCCATGAAGAACTTCTTTCTTCCAATGAAATCTATAGAGATGTCTATGAGTCTCAAACCGGAGCCGGAAGCGCCGACTTTGATTCTGTAGACGGAAAGGAGGAAGCTTAAATGCCAAAAGCACCGAGAAAAAAATTATCCAAAGATGATTTTAAGAAAAACTCTGACGCCTTAAAGCGTGTATTTCAGTTTTTATTTGAGAACTATAAATTCCAGTTTTTGGCTGTGGCGGTCTGTATTATTATAAGCGTACTTGCAAACGTGCAGGGAACGTTGTTTATGCAGACTTTAATCGATGACTATATTACGCCTATGCTAAAAACCGGTTCTAAGGATTTTGGACCGTTAGCCTATGCTATTCGAAAGGTAATCATTTTTTATGCCATCGGTGTGGCAGCTGCCTACGTTCAAAATTTGATAATGGTATATGTGGGCCAGGGAGCTTTAAAGAAGTTGCGTGACCAGATGTTTGAACATATGGAAGCTCTTCCGATTTCCTATTTTGATACCCATGCTCACGGAGATATCATGTCCACTTATACCAATGATATTGATACGCTTAGACAGTTGATTTCTCAGAGTATACCGCAGATTTTTAATGCGTCTCTTACAATCGTGGCAGTGCTTGTTTCCATGATTCGCCTAAGCCTTCCACTTACGGGTGTAACCCTTTTAATGGTGGCGGTTATGTTTATAGTGACCGGAAAAATCGCCGGCTTATCAGGAAAGTACTTTGGCAAACAGCAAAAGGATATCGCTACCGTAAACGGAAATATTGAAGAGATGATGAACGGACAAAAGGTGGTAAAGGTATTTAACCACGAAGAGGAGTCCATTAAGAAATTTACGGAATTAAATGAACAGCTTTATGAATCTGCATCAAAAGCAAATACCTATGCCAATATTCTGATGCCGGCCAATGCACAGATTGGAAATGTTTCCTACGTCCTTGTGGCAGTTGTGGGTGGCGCCTTGGCATTGAATGGATGGACAGGGCTTACCCTTGGAAAACTGGCCAGCTTTTTAACCTTTAATAAGAGCTTTAATATGCCAATCAACCAGGTTTCCCAGCAGCTAAATTACATCGTTATGGCTATGGCGGGTGCCGGTCGAATTTTTGATTTGATTGATGCCGAACCGGAAGTGGATAACGGATATGTTATGTTGGTAAATGCCAAGGAAGAAAACGGCCGGATTGTGGAATGTAAGGAGCGCACCGGACGTTGGGCGTGGAAGCATTATCATAAGGACAGCGATACTACAGACTATAAGTGGCAGCAGGGTGACGTGGTTTTTGATGATGTGGATTTTGCGTATGTACCCGGAAAGACGGTGCTTCATAACATCAAAATGTTTGCGGAACCGGGCCAAAAGATTGCCTTTGTAGGTGCTACCGGTGCCGGAAAAACCACTATGACAAACTTAATCAACCGTTTTTATGATATTGCAGACGGAAAGATTCGCTACGACGGAATCAATATCAATAAGATTAAAAAAGCGGACTTACGACGTTCTTTGGGAATCGTGTTGCAGGATACCCAGCTTTTCACCGGAACCATTGCGGATAACATCCGTTACGGAAAATTGGACGCCACGGATGAAGAAGTAAAGGCTGCCGCAAAGCTTGCCAATGCGGATGGATTTATTCGTCGTTTGCCGGAAGGATACAATACGGTTATTACAGGAAACGGAGGAAGTCTATCCCAAGGACAGCGCCAGCTTCTTGCCATTGCCCGAGCTGCCATTGCAGACCCACCGGTTTTGATTTTGGATGAGGCAACTTCCTCCATCGATACAAGAACTGAAAAAATTGTTCAGGATGGAATGGATAAGCTGATGCACGGACGAACAACCTTCGTTATTGCCCACCGCTTATCCACCATTCGAAACTCTGACTGTATCATGGTATTAGACCAGGGCCGCATCATCGAGCGTGGTTCTCACGAAGAACTTATCGCCGAGGGCGGAACCTATTACCAGCTTTATACCGGAAAAATTGTAAATGCATAATGCTGTTGCGAAGCGACAGTATATAGATATAGCGCACAGGTATTATAAAGTGTTTCGTGTCGTAATCTCTCGCTGGAAAAACTAAGAAATTATATTTTGGAAGAAAAGCACCGCTAGTTAAGTCACATCCGTGTTCCTAACCTACGCTCTCAGCGCATCCGTGCGCTTCGTGCTTTTCTTGCACAAAATATAATTTAAGTTTTTCTCAGTTCGAGATTCAAGCCACTTCAACACATTTATAATATCTGTGCGCTATTTTCTCTATACTTCGCTAATAAATTACACTTACGCTTAGCAACAATTTTTTTTTGCAAAAAAGTATAAAGTTTTGAAAGCGTTTTCCCGATAAACAATTTAGAAATGGATTTTTATGCCCATTTTATGTCCTTTTACGGACTAAAATATATAAAGATAGGTACTTTTTGGGAGGAGAACCTTATGAAGAAATGGCCGATGATCAAAAGGATTTCAGCGCTTGTATTAGTGCTTGCCATGGTGGCAACATCAGCGAAATTCGATTGGAGTGCATTTACATTAAAAGGAAAGGCATTTGATACGGACACCACAAGCTGGGTTTCCAGCGAGGGTTCCATTGCGCAGGTTGTAAAGTCGACGGCGTCTGACGGATGCGTAAAACAATTGACATCTCTACAGATTCAGTTGAAGAAAATCGACGGACAAACCAGAAACGCAAGTGTCAAGATTTATAAGGGTATCTCCAGCCTTGGCGAGATTGGAACCGTGACTCCTATGGATTGGGGGGTGGGTTCTATATCGAGCGAATCAGAAGGTTATGAGATTTGGACTTTTGCAGCTCCCAGCGGAAGTGAAATCTTTTTAGGTTCAAATGAGTATGCAGTTGCAGTGTTTACGTTGACAACAACTGCCGAATCTACTTCAAATCAGATTTATTATTACGGAAATGGCGCTTCTACCTATGAGGCAGGATTTAAGACGAATGCTAACGATGGCGGTTATACCTCCAGCGGAAGCGCTGTTTGTGTAGCCGGTTTTGGCGATGATATTTCTTCCGGTGAGTCATATTATAATGGTGCCATTGCCTGGATGAAAGATGGCGCCGCTTGTGGCGATACCGTATGGGTTGCAAGTGGTGATAATATTGTATTAACACCGACCATTGATTCCTCCGTTTCAAGATCTATAACCATTACTGAGACAGATGCGTCTAGTGTTGCAACGGTCACTCCGTCTGCAACCGTAATTACTTCCGGTACGTCATTAACCGTTCACGGAGATGTTGCCGGAGAAATGACATTGAAGGCGGAATGCGGAACTGCATCAAAAACCATAACTGTAAAGGTTTTGGAAGTAACGCAGACTGCAACCTCATCCAACTATGGTGTGGCGGTAGACCTAACAACTGTTTTCGGTGTGACCGGATTAACACGAGGGAACGATTATACTATCAGCCGTGAAGCGATTTCTGCAACCGACAGTGCCGGTACGTACCCGATTACGATTACGGGTGTTGGTACATATGCAGGCTTTAGCTGGAGTGGAAATTATACCGTTAATCAGATTGAACTTCCGGCGGAAAGTGTATTTGCTGCCGGTTCATATACTATAGATGTTACGTCAAGGACCGTAACTGCCGGTGTAGCAGGTTCTTTGTCTTTGGGCACAGATTTTGAAGTGGCAGATATTTCTCAAACAGGCACCACAGGTTCTTACTTTACCTATGAGATTACGGTAAAGGGAAAAGGTAACTATTTAGAATCTCCTACCCGTACCTTTAGTTATACCTATAATGCTTCCGGTTCAAGCGGTGTGATTCTTGATATTGCGGATGTTGCTGTTATCCAGGAAATCGGAAATCAAACTTATACCGGCTCTAAAATTAAACCGGACGTGACATTGTTGGACGCAACTACAGGAACAGCCCTGACTGATTTGAGTGTGGGCAGGGATTATGAAGTTGTTTATGAAGATGATCCTACAGATTGCGGTACTTATGAAGTTGTTGTAAACGGATTGGGTAATTATGCAGGATCTTCCATTACAAGTGAATACGTAATCAGTCAGGTTCCGATTACATCTGACAAGATTACGATTTCCAGCATTGAAAGACAAAGACATACCGGTGAAGCATTGACTCCGGTTCCTACAATTACATATAAACCGAATTCCTCAACCAGCATAACACTTACTGCGGGTCAGGATTTTAAGATTTCTTACAGTAATAATACAAACGTGGGAGTAGCTACTTACTACATTTCCGGAATCGGAAATTATAGGGGTAGAACAAGCGCACAGCACTTTACCATCTATAAAGATTTACGTGATGCGGAAATTACAATTGAATCAAGATATACCGCGTCAGGTGAAGGAGATACCGGTTATAACAAGAAGACATATAGCGGAACAGCTGTAGAACCGGTGGTAAATAACGTAACGTTAGGTGGCACGATTCTGGATGAATATGATGACAGTACTCAGACCGGCGATTATGTGGTTGATTATTCGGATAATACGAATGCATCAACAAAGGCAAAGGTAAAGATTATCGGTAAAAATGATTATGCAAATCAGGAAACTTTTGTATACTTTACCATTAAACCGATAAACGTTACATCTTCAACAATTAAGGTTAATTCCGTAACGCCAGGTTCCGTAACCTACACCGGAGAAGCGATTACACCGACGGCGATTGATATTCAGTATAAAAAGAGTGCAAGCAATTGGGTATCTCTCACAAAATACAACGAGTCTGCTTCAGGCTATAAGGGAGATTATTCCGTTGAATATTCAAACAACACGGATGTGGGAACAGCTAAGGCTACCATTACGTTTACAGGAAACTATTCCGGTACGGTAGAGAAAGCCGCTTTCGACATTACGGCTTTGGATATCAGTAATGAAAATAATCGTGAAATTATCGTAAACGACGGAAACGATTTGTATTACACCGGTTCTGCACAGGAACCGTCCGTTGTTGTAAAAACTGCGGCAGGTGTAACAATCGATCCGGAGAATTATACGATTACATCATATAGTGATAATAAAGAAGTGGGAACGGCTACAGTAAATATTAGGGGAAAGAATAACCTTACCGGAACCACGTCTGCACCGTTTAATATTAAAGCGAAAACATTCATCGGAAGTGTTCGCTTTACTTTGGGTGGAATTGACTATGGCACACCGACGGAGGCAGATGCTGCCGGAACCGCTACAATTACTCCCGGCGAACCATTGATAGTGGATTATACCGGATCACAGGTATATCCTACAGAAGCGCTTTATGACGGTGATACAAAGCTAACTCTTGGAAAAGATTATACAAAGAGCTTTTCAAATAATATCGCTGCAAGTGATACGGCAAACGCAAAGGTTGTTTTGAAAGGTAAAGGAAATTATAGCGGACAGACCGTAACCCTTTGCTTTAAAATTTCGCGTAAGAGTCTTGGAGACGGAACTACAGCTGCTACGGGAATTACTTGGGAAACGACCGGATCCGGAAGTGCGACTTCAATTATTGTTCAAGACGGATCAAAGACGTTATCTGCTGACGATTATGAGATTACCTGGGGTGATAGTGCATCTGCAGATGGTGCAACTTATAACGGTACTGCAGGACCGAAGCATGCTACGATTTCCGGTAAGGGAAACTATACCGGAAGCTTTGTTGTTAATTATGACATCGGTACATCTTTAGCAGATGGAACAAAAGTAAACTTAAAATACGGTCATGTGGGTGAGTCCGGTTTACAGAATTTGTTTGAAGGTGCTCAGATGGTTTCTACCACCACATCTGCCGTTGCAAGCGATTTTGCAAACGGAAGAGACAGTTTTGTTATGTACTATGTGGGAAATGCCAGACCAAAGATTGTGTTGGAAGCAAACGGAGGTGCGGCACTTTCAGAATATGATGCAACTGCGGGAACCGGTAATTACAAGGTTTCTTATAGCTGTGAGAATGGTGATGGTTATGCAGCCGGAAGCCGGGTAACGGTTACCGTTGAAGCAGTGGAAAACAACCCGGATTATTACGGAACGGTTCGGTTTACCTATAACGTAGTACCGTTTAATGTTTCAAAACTTTCAAGTGAGTATAAGAAAAAATACTTTACAACGGATGAATATGTTACAAGTACCGATACAGATGATTACGAGTACACGGGGCTTGAGATTGAACCCTACGGACAGTTGAAGTTTGACCTATCTATGTCTGCTTCTGCGTTGGTTTCAGAGGGAAAATCTTCCCTTTTGGATGCGGATAAGACGATTGTTCTTACAAAGGGAACTGATTATACGATTGCTCCTACAACCATTGGACCGGATTCGGGAAATACTGATGTAGCAATTACCTTTACAAACAGTAACTTTACAAGTGACAGTGTGACACGTAAGGCAAAGATTAAAACCGGCGATGTTTCCACTATTAAAATCGGACCAAGTGTAAATGAGAATATCCGCGCGCAGATTGAGGGTAAGGATGATGACGGAGATACAATTTATACCTATCCGTCTACCAAGAAGATTCTTTCTTATACGGGAAACAATGTAAACCCGTTCCAGGATGGAACTTGGAGCCTGTTCTTTGGCGGAAAGAAAATGAATTACGGAACTGCTTATAGTGTAAACTACTATACGGCAACGGATGCCAGTGGAATACCTACCGGTTCGGAAGAGATTCCAAAGGATGCAAAGACCTATTACTTTACCATTACCTTGTCCGGAAACTTTGCCGGAGAGAAAATCTACGGAAGCTTTGCTATTAAACCAATGGAGGTATCTGCAGATAAGGTAACCATCAAGATTGATAAGGATGCTTTTACGTACGATACGAATGCTCATCAGGCAGGTGTGGACTTCCCGGTAGAGGTTTTCTATGAGGGAAATAACAGTGCCATTGATTCCAGCTGGTATGATTTGACCGTAACTTATACGACACCGAGTGGATTAACAACGAACTCACCGGTTTCTTACAAGCTTCCGGGTCTGTATACGATTAACGTTCAATTTAAAGATGGTCATAATTACGATACAACACCGATTGTTACAAAGACTTATAAGATTGTAGGTAATCTTGATACTGCTTTAATTGAAGCCAAGGATGGTACGGAAGATTTAACCAATAAGGTTTATATGATCAATCGAGATCAGAATACCTATGAATCCGAATTTGATAAGACAAATATTAAGTTATACTTTGGCTCGGATACCTTGGATTATGATGAGCAGTTTTTCACGGTAACGACAAAGAAATTAACAAATCCGGGTATTGCATCCGTTACTGTGACGGGTAAGAGTCCGTACTTTACGGGTTCAAGAACCTATCAGGTAATTGCAAAGGGATATCTTAAGGATGCTGTGGTTTCCGGATGGATTTCTTATACGGATTCTGCAAATAATACAAAGCATACTTATGCCTATACCGGACAGACCGTAACACCTGATTTAAGGTTGAGTTACAACAATGAATATTTGACGAAATACACGGATTATACAGAAGCATATGAGGGCGATACAACAAGAGTCGGCAGTAAAGTGTTTGTTTCATTTGCTGCAAAATCTACCGGCTATTTTGTAGGAAATTACGATAAAAACTCTTATCCTACTGATACGGATCGTCTGGCATATTATATTTTGTATGATCTAAGTAAGGTTAGTGTGACAGTTACGGAAGATCCGTTTACTTACGATGGTACATCAAAACAGCCGGATAAGACAAAAGTAACGGTGAAATATCCAAAAGAAAATGGTTCAACCGAGACCTTGCGAGTAGATACGGATTATGTATTATCATTCCCGGGGGATGATTATATCAGCGTGGGACAAAAGATTCTTCAGCTGGATCCGAAACCTGAGTTTAGTTATTCCACAAAACAGGTATCTTATCAGGTAAAGGCCATTGAATTGACGGATAGCATGGTTGACTGGACCTCGGGTTCCGGTTCGGCAACTTATACAGGCGAAGTGATAAAACCTGAAGTTACATGTACTGACGGGTTAAAAACTCTGACATTGGGCACCGATTATAAGGTTGTTTATGGTGGAGCTTCAACCAATAAAAATGCTTATACTATAAGTGAAGGAGATACAGGATTTAATTCTTCAAAAGCGCCTTATGTGACTGTTACGGGAACCGGAAATTATACCGGAACGGTTACAAAGTACTTTACGATTTCTCCAAAGAATATTAATACTTGCAGTATTGTATTAACCACGGATAAAGTTCCGTATAACGGCGGAGAGCCGGTATATGCAGACTACAAGGTGGTAGAAACCACCACCAGCGGTGCCGAGCGTGAGTTGGTAAAGAATACGGATTATACCGTAAAGACAACAACGGATGCCGTTTATGTTGGCGACCCGGGATATATCTGGGTAGAAGGTACCGGAAACTACACCGGTACTTTGGGAGATAATACAACTCCAAAATACGAAGTGGTAAAGGCCAACCTTCGTTCCACATCTATTAAAGCAGATGTGACGGAAACTGAATATACGGGAGCTGCTGTTAATTATGCAAGTATATTAACGGTTCAGATTACCTGTACAAAGGCAGACGGTTCTACCGTAAAGAAGAATTTAACTTATCCTACGGATTATACCATTGCCTATAGTGCCGGCGAAATGAAAGATGCCGGAACTTACGCCATTGAACTTTCGGGAGCAGGCTCTTATGAGGGTACAGTAGCGGAATCCTTTAAGATTAATCCGAAGGAATTGGCGCTGTCCGAAGGAAAGACGCCGGTAACGGAAGATAAAGACGATCTGGTTTTGGATAAGTACGAGATTACTTTCGCGGATCCGAATTGGCCGAATATGCCGTATAACAATGGAAATCCGGTAACGCCGACCCTTACAATAAAGGATGTTTCTACGGATCATCCCGGAAACCCATATACTTTACAGGAAGGCACAGATTATACCTTCACTTACGAAAACAATACCGCTTCCGCATCCAAGGATGATCCGAATGCGGCACCGGCTATTGTAATCACCGGTAAAGGAAACTATTCGGATACGATTAAGGCAACATACAATATCGGAACGGATATTTCTGATGCAACGGTTACTTTGACACCGGATGAGTTTGATTACAACGGACAGGTTCAAAAGCCAAGTGTTGTTGTAAAGAAGGGAACTGAGACTCTGGCGGAAAATACGGATTACACCATCGAGTGGTCGGATGACTGCACAAGTGCAGGCACAAAGACCGTTACGGTAAAGGGAACCGGGGCATATTACGGATCAGCGACTGCGGACTATGAGATTCATCAAAAGACTCCGGATTTGTCCAAGATTACCGTAACTCCAAACTTGCCGAAAAACAGTGCAGGATACTACACTACCGTATATCCGGGTGCTGCAGCATTACAGGCAATGGGTGGCGGTGTAAAACCGGGAGTCGTCGTATATGATACGGAAATCAGTGAAAGCGTTCCTCTTGTGGAAGGTACAGACTATACCGTAGCTTATTCGTCCAATAACAATAAGGCGGGAAGTACAACCGATCCTGTAGTGGCTACGGTTACGTTAACCGGAAACTATGAGGGCTCTTATACCAAGACTACAAGCTTTGTAATTGAACCGAGATCCTTGTCCGATGAAGCCACAAAGGGATCCTTAAAATTAGATGCTACGGCTGTGGAATGGACCGGAAATCAGATTAAGCCGGTGGAAACCGTAAAAGATGATTGCGGAAACACCTTGGTTCAGGGAACAGATTACACCGTTACCTATGATGAGAACAAAGAAGTTGGTGACGGAAAAGTTACCATTACCGGAAAGAATAATTACGCAGGAACCTTGGAAAAGAGCTTCGTAATTTACGGAAACTTAGCTGCTGCAACCACAACCATTACCATCGGAGACAGCTTCTATACCGGCGATTCCTCAACTACACCGACACCGAAGCCAACGGTTGTTTGTGCAGGAAAAACTTTGGTACAGACAGAGCTGGATGAAAGCGGTAATGTCGTTACTGAGGGTCAATTTAGAGTAACAAACGTGTACTCAAATGATAGCTTTACGACCTCCGGTACCGTGGTAATTGAAGCAGAAGACCAGACCTATTATCGAAACGGTCCGGTAACAAAGACCTTTAATGTGGTTGATGATATCAGCCTTTTGAAAATAACCGGTGTTGCCAATGAGTACACCTATACGGGTAAGGCGATTAAGCCGCAACCTGTTGTAAAGGACGCTGCCGGAAACGAGATTCCTGCTGCTTCCGTTGTGTATACCTCCGGTGCGGACGGAACCGAATGTGTAAACGTGGGAACCGTAACTATGAAGGCTGTGATTGCGACTGTAAATTCCACGGAAGAAAAGAGCCTTACAACAACCTATAAGATTGTTCCGAGAAATATTAATACCTGCAAGATTTCCAACTTACAGAACGATACCTATACGGGATCTAAGTTGTACCCGCCGGTAACTGTGGTTTGGGACGGAAAAGAACTTGCATCTGACAACTGCTCAATTACATATTCAAATAATGTAAATCCGGGTGTTGCAGATGTTGTAATCGCAGGAAAGAATAACTTTACGGGAAGCAGAACCCTTCACTTTACGATTCAGGCTCCAAGAATGCAGGGTGTAAAGGCTTACGGAATTTCTGATTCCCAGTTGGTAGTAATGTGGACTCGTGCGAACCATGTAGACGGATATGAAATTACCTACTCCGTAAACGGCAGCACAAAGAAGGCAACTACCACATCCACAAGCTACACCATTAGCGGATTGAGTGCGTCTACTCCGTATGAAGTTAAGGTTCGTACCTATGTAACCGTGGGAGGAACCAAGTACTACGGACTTAGCACTTCCACCTCCGGAAAGACCTTTGTTACCACACCGGATTATCTGTTGACCTCTCCTGCAACGGGAATGGCGCAGTTAAGCTGGAGCGTGGCAAGCAGCGGAGCCAGCGGTTACTCTATTTACAGAAGTGACAGTGCCAACGGAACCTTTAAGCGTATTGCTGATATTCCGGCTACCAGCACAACCTGGACAAACCGCAATCTTACCAGCGGAAAAACTTACTATTATTACATCCAGGCGTACCAGTCAGACGGTACCAATATTACCTACGGAGCAAAGTCCGTAACACGTAGTATTACAGTAAAATAATGTGGAATAACCATAGATATTGTGGTAAAATAGGGCGGGACATCCAAGATGTCGTGCCCTATTTATTTTGTGAGTAATGATATGAGTGAAGTAAAAAAGTTTACCATTGGCGAGTTTACCTTTGATACTTTTCATGAGTATCGGGACGCCCAGGAAGATTTGAAAAAAATAGAATGCATCAACGAGGAGTTGGATATTCACGATCCCAAGGTGGCAGTGCGTCTTTATAACCTGATGCGCGCCGGAAAGATTGAGTTTAAAACACCTATCGGAACTCAGTTTGCGGATCATATTTCCGATATTTTGGCAGAGAATAATATTGATCTTTTGGAGGACCAGGCCTTTATCGATGAAGCGGAAAGCAAAGTAAAATACCAAAAGTATTTGGGCTTTGCTGCCATTGGGTTGGCTGTTGTCTTTTTCGGATATTTTGCGATCAATCAGGCAAACGATGCCCTGACAGCCAGACAGTTAAGCAAGCTGGCTCAGTCCACGAAGACGGAGGGGACAGCCACTGCGGGAAATACCGATGCTTCTGATGCAGAGTATTCTGTGACTACCGGTAATCCCTTTGAGTGGAGCGAGAATATTAAGCGAAGCAGTTTGACGGTGTTGCCGGAGTATGAGTCTTTGGTTGCGGCGAATCCGGATACGGTGGGGTGGCTTGCAATCTCAGATACAGAGATTAATTATCCGGTGGTGCAGTCCAGTGACAATGAATACTATTTGAAACGCTCTTTCTACGGAGAGGATGATTCTAACGGAACCCTTTTTGTGGATTATCGCAGCGATATCGTAAACCAAAACACCAATACCATTATCTACGGACATAACATGCGCTCCGGAATGATGTTTGGCGGACTTAAGAATTATTTGGATCAAAGCTTTTACGAGAATCATAAAACCATTACCTTTAATACGATTTATGAACATCGTACCTATGAAGTGGTGGCGGTAGGACTTTCGGAAGTGGAGTATCAGGATGCCAATGCGTATCGTTACTATAACTTCATTCAAGCCAGCAATCGTGCGGAATGGCAGGCCTTTATCGACAACGTAAAAAGTTTAAGTGTTTATGATTTTGATACGTCTTCCATCAAGGAGACGGATAAGTTTTTGACTCTTTCCACCTGCAATGACTATACAGAGGACGGAAGACTCTTTATTGTGGCGAAAAGGGTTGAATAATGTGGTTCTATGATTTATAATATACCATATATTGTGGTTTAGACTGTGTTCTAAGGAGTTGGAGAGATCAGATGAAATTTGGAACAAAGATAGGTTGGATATTGGTGGCATTTTCCATCGTATTATCTGTCTGGGTGATTTCAGGAATCGGAAGCAAAGCAGATACAACGGATGCCAACGGTTTTGTGACAGATGATACCGGAAAGACGTTAACCGGATATACAGGTGTAGGCGGTTCGATTACCATCCCGGGTACTGTAACATCCATTGCTTCCAATGCGTTTGTAGACCAAGAAGGCATTATATCCGTAACCATGCCGGATACAGTGACATCTTTGGGAACCGGAGTGTTCAGCGGATGTTCCGGAATGCAGAGCATAACGCTTAGCGGTAAGGTTACATCAATACCGGATCAAACTTTTTATGAGTGTTATTCATTGGCAGGTGTTGATTTAAGTAATATTACCTATATCGGAAATAACGCCTTTAAAGGGGTAAACATTTCGGATATTACATTACCTGCAAATTTAGGACCTTTCGCAACCAACTGCTTTGATGAAGTTCCGAGCTTACAGAATATCACTGTAGATGCATCAAACAAACAGTGGTCATCTTATGCAGGATGCTTATATAACAACAATCAAACAATTTTAACTCGTTGCCCGGAAGGAAAGGGTTCCATTGAACTGGCACCTTCCTGTGTGGAAATTGCAGCGGATGCATTTAAGAACTGTAATATGGCAGAGGTTACCATCCCTGCTACCGTAACAAAAATCAGAGAACAGTCCGATTGGAATCCAACGGTTATTTACGGATATACGGGCTCTGCAGCTGAGACCTATGCAATGAATCACGGAATTCACTTTGAGGCATTGGGTACCGGTGATGGTGGTGGCGGTTCCGGCGGCGGAAGTGATCAGAGTACGTATTACACAGTTACATTTGATGTAAACGGTGGAAATGAGACCATCAGTTCCCAATCGGTAAAATCCGGCGAATATGCAACAAAGCCTACGGATCCTACCAAAACAGGATATAGCTTTGTTGGATGGTACAATGGAGATACAGCTTGGGACTTTACTTCTAACGCGGTAATGTCCAATATCACATTAACGGCACAGTGGAAACAGAATGGTGACGGTGGACAGACGCCGGGGGATCCCGATAAGCCTACACCGACTCCCGGTGGAACGACTTACACCGTTAGCTTTAATCTAAACGGTGGAACCGGAAACAGTACAACGCAGACCGTTAAGGCCGGCGAAAAGGCAACAAACCCGGGCAATCCTACAAAGAAGAATTGCACATTTATGGGTTGGAGCTACGGAAGCTCTGCAGGAGATATGTGGAACTTCGAAACCTACACCGTAAACTTTAACGTAACACTTACTGCGGTATGGAAGAACGCAAACGGTTCTATTGACAGAGGAACTACTACCGGCGGAACCGGTGGTTCATCCGGAAACGGAGGACATGTAAAAGATACCACACCAAAGACAGCAGACGGAGACTTAGATCCTCGCTACTTCTTAAGCTTAAGCTTTTTGTTGGTAGGTGTTGCAGCAATCCTCTACAGCAAACGTCAAAAGACAGAGATGATTGCCGAACGCAGACACCGCTAACAGGGACGCAACGAATACCATTGCAATACGACTCCTGCGAATGGAATCAAATTGAATAAATGTAAATGAAAAAACGTAGAATACTTTTTGCGTAGAGCGCCTCCTTGGCGCTCGGCAAAAATGTATTCTACGTTTTTTGTATAGCCCTTTATATGGTATTGTATAATCGAAATAAACCTATAATTTTAAATCCGGCATCTTATTCAGATAAGTATGAGATAAACACGTTTCCCTGGGCTTCAAACAGCGCCGTCGCATCATTCATTCCAATCTTTCGATTGCCTCCCGTAGAAGGATCAAATACGGTGATGTTTAGTGCATCATATCCGGTAATCAAAACCGCTTCGTTTTCTCCGCATCTTGCATATACAGGCTCTCCTAGGCTCACATAATACAATACCTGAGAAAGACTACAACCGGTCAAATCCAATACCGTGTGGTTTTCTAAGCACCCGGAAAGAATGGAAAGAGGCGTTTGTCCTTGAGTCAACATTTGATTGACTTCGATGTTTTCGCCCTGTAAAACCAACATGGCACTTAATGCCTGTGCCGAACTGTTTGCGTCTTGATCCGAAGAACCGACAGAGATGTTTTGGATGGGTGATTTTATGGCAATTTTTCCGCGTTTCCAAATATAGCGCTGCTTTGAATCAACAACAATTCCCATCTGCTCATCTGCGGCGATAATTGCGGTTTGTACATTGCTGCTGGCGCATATGACGTCGCTTCCCACATAGGAGAAATACTTTTCCTCGGCTTGTGTCGTGCTGATGGAGATAATCATTTGTTCTCCGGCCAAGGCAGCGTTAGCCACTGCATAAGAGTATTTTCGCTCTTCGCCGGAAAGCTCTGTCATGGTGATTTGAAGGTTCTCGGCTCCGGAGTCGTCATAAGAAACAGCCACGCCTACTTCTTTGTTGGTTTCCCCTGAGGTGTTTCGGATGGTGTCATCTTCTGCCAGAACATAACCGTCCGGCTCTTTTTTGATTCGATTTAAAATAAGTGCGGTGTTTTCTTTTCTTGCGGATAAAATATAGTAGCCGTTTTTTTCGTAGTCTTTTATGGACTCGGATTTTCCGTCAGTAACCTTACAGATGGATAATTTGTGCATAGGATAGATTTCCACACCGGCTGCATCCGTAGAAACGTCGGAGGTGCGTACATATCCTAAAATCAAATCTTCATCAATAAAATCTACCGGCTTTAAGTACTCATCACCACCATTGATATCAAAGGTGTTTCCTGTTTCCAGATCCATAATGTGCAACGTGTGCGTAATGTTTTCCTCATCCATCCAGGCGAAATATCGAGAGGATTTGGAAGACGCATACTGGTTGTCGGAAAGAGAAGAAACCACTTCTTTCGTGGACAAGGTATCCAGATTTACCTGTAATAAAGTGCCGTCTACCATAATATAAAAAATATGGTTGGTATTTAAGTACAACAGATTACTGAATCTTGCGTTTAGAATCTGGTAGGAATTTGTGGAGGGAATAAAAACCTGCTCCGTTGCAACATCTTTTACACTGTCGTAGTGATAAAGGTTGATTCCGCTTTCTCCTTCGTGGTTTCCGGCATTCATATACCCATATACCACAAAATCCAATGTTCCGCTTTCGTCAATGTTAAGTATTAAAATGTTATGCTCGTCGTAGTTTGTTCTGGGATCGATCAAATCCTCGCCGCGGAATCCGAAAATACGAATCAGCCGACCGGTGTTTTGATTGTATTCGTAGAGGCTTCCGCTGTGAACGAAGGCAACGATGGAACCGGTTTCGTTTGATAAATAATTCAAATCTCCGGATACCATTCCCAGATTTAAGACGTTGCCGCTTAATACGGAAGATGAGGTATCCAAAATCTCGTCCATGGTTCGGTGATAATCCAATAAATAGATTCGATCCGATGTATAGCGTACCTTAAAGTACTCTTCGGTGTTGTAAAACTTTGCAGCGTCGTCGGTTTCGGACTTCATAATATAATAGAAGACAATCACGCTGTAGTTTTGGTTAATATCTTTCGTCTCGACAACGGGTTCGCTGTATAAGCTACCGTTGAAGTTCTTCCAACCGATGTTATCAATGGAGGAATGGATGGTGACATCCGAAAGCGTATTTTTTTCCTCTCCCGTCGGCTCTATATAAGTAGCCAGTGATTCATAGGAATCAGACAAAGCTGTGTTATGAAAGTTTGTAACAAAATCCAAACACTCTTTTTCGTAACAGTCTTTTGGCATCAGAATGCGGGTGTAATAGTTTATGACATCGTCGCCTGAAGTAAGCTTTAATACCAAAAGATATTCTTCTCCGTCCTCAATCAAGTTTTCAATTACCGGAGAAATATTAATCATATCGTCAGCCTGAACGAAATCATCAATGGTGGTTTCCGCAATCTTTCGCGTAGTGTCCAAGCTCCTGATTTCGTAAGAGATGCCATCGACGTCATACCCGTAGGTGTCTATAGTGATGGGCAATCGTCTATCACTTCCCAACGGAATGACGGCGTCTCGCATATAACAGGGATCCATCTCAGAACGGTATCCGTGAAGCTGGCTCATGGGTTTCCCCAAGGCTTCCATAGTTACAATGGGAAGCGTGGGAGATGCCATGGCGGTTGTGGTGAGGGGAGCATCCGTTTTATTAAGGATGATGTTGAAAAACAATAACGAGACGAAAAAAACTCCCGTAAGAACGCCGACACGACGCTTATTTATTTTAGAAATTCGACTTTCCTGAAACTTTAATTTCATTTTGTCTCCTTTTTGCAATTCCATATTTAAAGTGGTATAATTCTCCCGTTATTAACGTGGAGGAAATACTCATGGCAGATTACGAACGTGATTTAGAAGAAGTAGTTTTGGATACTTCCGGGAATGAGATGCATACCCATGATGGTGTACACTATCATTCGCATCGTGATTCCACCGACGGACACACGCATTCACACGGTCATACCCACGCCAATACCAAGCAGGTTATCAACCGTTTGAATCGGGCAATCGGACACATGGAGTCCATCAGACGAATGGTGGAAGATGGTCGCGATTGCACGGAAGTACTGATTCAAATAGCAGCGGTTCGTTCCGCGATAAACAACGTTGGTAAAATTATACTCGAAGATCATATTCATCACTGTATCGTTGATGCTGTAGAAAGCAACGATGAAAAGGCGTTGAAGGATCTTGACGAGGCTATTAATAAGTTTATCAAATAGAGGATAGAAATGAAACCTGATTTTTCAAGATTCAAAAAGATACTTGAACCGAAGCCTCCCAAGGAGCCGGGGAAGGTGGCGGTATTTTTAAACAAATACTCGCTTTTGACTCACATACCCTTATCATTGATTATGTGTTTTGTGTTGGAATGGCTTTCTCAGCATTCTTTTAAGGAAGCAATGCATTTTGTAACAGGCCATACCGGCGCATATCTTTACAATTCTTTTCTTATTTTTTCGGTGTATAACCTGGTTTATTTAACCAAAAGAAAGACCTTTCTTCGCATGGTTATTTCCGCAGTATTTATTATGCTGGGAATTATAAACTGTGTGGTACTTTACAATCGAGTGACCCCATTTGGTTTTACGGATCTTAGTATGATTACGGATCTTTTAACTATGCAAAACACCAATTACTTCACTGCAAAACAGGCGGCGATGTCTGTGGGAGCGATTGGCATCTATGTTCTTCTTATGGTTCTCTTGTTTATAAAGGGAGCAAAGAACGAGCCAAAGCTACCGTTTTGGCTTCGACTGGTCTTGGTGGGTTCCTGTCTTTTGTCCATTCCTGTTATAACTCCGAAGCTTCAGGATGTGGGAGTCCTTACGGGATATTTTGGGAACCTTGCGCAAGGATATAAAAACTACGGCTATTTATATGGATTTACCACCAGTTTTATGGATCGTGGTATGTCGAAGCCCTTGGGATATTCAAAGAAGGCTGTGCAAAAAATCATAAAAGATACGGATATGGGAGAAAACACGATTGCGAATGAAGATATGCCAAACGTAGTGGTGGTTCTTTTGGAATCTTTTTATGATGTTTCCGAGGCGGATTTTTTACAGACTTCGGAAGACCCGATTCCGTACTTCCATGAGTTGGAAGCCAATTATTCTACCGGACATTGTACGGTGCCGGTGGTCGGAGCAGGAACCTGTAACAGTGAATTTGAAGTGTTGACCGGAATGAGCTGTATCTTTTTCGGACCGGGAGAATATCCACAGAAAACCATATTAAAGGAAGCAGTGGATTGTGAGTCTGTTGCAAATCTTCTTGGAGATATGGGAATGGGTACCCACGTCGTTCATAATAACGGCGGAAACTTCTACTCTCGCGCAAATGCATTTTCAAAGATGGGATTCGATACTTTTACCTGTAAGGAAATGCTGGATATTACGGATTATACGCCTATGGGATCATGGCCTTTGGATGATATTTTGATTCCGGCCACTTTGGATGCTATGAATTCTACCGAATCTACGGATCTTATTTATACCATTACCGTTGGAACTCACGGAGATTATCCGACAGAAAAGATTATTGAAGATCCGGCGGTAACCGTAAACGCTGTCGGAAAAACCGAGGAACAGAACAACCAGTGGGAATATTACATCAATATGCTTCGTAATATGGACAACTGGATGAGAGACTACACGGAAGCCTTGGATGCTACCGGTGAGGATACGCTTCTTATCATGTTCGGTGATCATTTGCCTACAATGGGTCTTACGGAAGATGAGATTGCCACACATGATTTGTATCAGACAAAGTACGTTACCTGGAACAACTTTGGAATGTCCAAAGAGGATATGGATTTAACCACGTACCAGTTAGTATCGGAATACTTAAATCGTTTGGGTGTACATGGAGGAACAACCATCAACTACAATCAGGCCATGACCTCTCGAGGAGCAAAACCGGGAACCAATGCATACATGAAAAACCTGGAAATGCTTCAGTATGATTTGCTTTACGGAAAGCGTTATGCCTATGGAGACAAAGCAGATGAAAGCTCTGCCAGCGAGATTACCATGGGTATCAATGACGTAACCATAGATGCTTGTTATTTATTTGGAGACAAACTTCACATTTACGGAGACAACTTTACGAAGTGGTCCAAGGTCTACGTAAACGGAGAAAAGGTGTCTACCACCTACGAATCCGGACAGGTGCTTACCATTCCGGCAAAATCCATTAACAGCGGAGACTCCCTTGTGGTATGCCAGGTGGGATCTTCAAGTACGATTTTCAGAACCTCCAACGAGGTGACGTTTGAGGACCCAAATGCAGAGAGTGAACTCTCCGAGGATGAGAAAGCTGCTGATGCAGAAGCAGAAACCGAATCCTCTGAGGAAGAAGATTAAAAGCAAAAAGTATTCTACGTTTTTCTTTACATTATTTTAAAAACCTTTATAATGAACTTTGGAAATATAATATTGTTGCTAGGGGTGCATGAAAGTGCTGAGAGACGGAAGATACCGTTAACCCTTAATACTTGATCCGGTTCGTACCGGCGTAAGGAAGCTTATTCATCCTCCTGGCACACAAAGTTAGGAGGATTTTTTTATGTCACTATTGTTTTATCCGCAGGAAAACGACTGGGGAGAAATTACGTATCAATTTACCACTGCCGGATATGTCGTACTTGTTGCGATTATGCTTGGTTTACTCCTCTTAGGATGTGCCTTGTTTGGCGGGAAGAAAAAGATGTCTGCGAAGCAGATAGCCTTTTCTGCGGTAGCCATTGCCCTTGCTATGGTTACTTCTATGATTAAGATCTTTCACATGCCCATGGGAGGATCCGTTACTTTGTTTTCCATGTTGTTTATTGTGTTGATAGGATACTGGTACGGACTGGGAGGCGGTCTTTGTGCTGCAATTGCTTACGGAATTTTACAGATGTTGATTGATCCTTATGTTTTATCTGCACCGCAGTTATTCGTTGATTATATCTTTGCGTTTGGTGCATTAGGTCTTTCAGGGGTGTTCTCAAAGAGTGAAAAATATGGGCTTTTAAAGGGGTATGTATTGGCGGTTCTCGGTAGATATTTCTTCGCAGTATTGTCCGGTGTTATCTTTTTTGCGTCATATGCAGAGGGCAGCGGATTCAGCTCTCCATTAACATACAGTATGGCATACAACGGTGCCTACCTCGGTGTCGAAGCTTTAATTACCATTGGTGTGCTTCTTTTACCACCGGTGAAAAAGGCATTATCTACGATTAAGTCTATGGCTGTAGAATAATATCACTGTTGCTAAGCGACAGTATATAGATATAGCGCACAGTTTTTATAAAGTGTTTCGTGTCGTAATCTCTCGCTGGAAAAACTAAGAAATTATATTTTGGAAGAAAAGCACCGCTAGTTAAGTCACATCCGTGTTCCTAACCTACGCTCTCAGCGCATCCGTGCGCTTCGTGCTTTTCTTGCACAAAATATAATTTAAGTTTTTCTCAGTTCGAGATTCAAGCCACTTCAACACATTTATAATATCTGTGCGCTATTTTCTCTATACTTCGCTAACTAAATACGCCATATGCGTAATTAAAATTGCCCTGCAGTTAAATAATAACAGGTTGAAGCTCCTTGAGATAAGAGCCAATGAAATAGAAATCTGTTTTGCAAAATATTTGCACGAGGCGCCACGGAAGGCGCCGAGAGTGTCGCAATGAAACGGAATGAATTAAGACACGGTGCAAATATTTCAAAACAGATTTCGTGATTTCATTCGGCGAATATCTACGGAGCAAAACCTTTATTATTTAACTGCAGGGCAAAGTAAATTACACTTACGCTTAGCAACAGTGATACAAAAAAGGAGACACAGAACCGTCCCTGTGTCTCCTTTGGTTTTTAGTATTCTCCTGCTTTGTACTTGTTTACAAGAGCTTCAATTCTTTCGTACGGATTCAGAAGTGAGGCAATTGAGCAATCATGATTTAATGTATCAATGATGTACGCAATGTACTTGCTCATATCACAGCTGATGTAGTACGGACGGGAAAGAAGTTCCGGTGTCTGGTAAGTAAGGTTTGTGGTGACCACTTTGTAAATGATACCTTCCTCTACTGCCTGATCAAACTTCTCAAGACCGCTGGTAAAGAGTCCGAAGGTGGCAACGGTAAAGATACGGTTTGCCTTTCTCTTCTTTAATTCTCTTGCAACATCAATCATGCTTTCTCCGGAAGAAATCATATCATCAACGATAATAACATCTTTTCCTTCTACGGAGGTTCCTAAGAATTCGTGAGCAACGATTGGGTTTCTTCCGTCTACAATCTGAGAGTAATCACGACGCTTGTAGAACATACCCATATCTACGCCTAAAACAGATGCCATATATACGGCACGGTTGGTTCCGCCTTCATCCGGTGAAATAATCATCAAATGATCATTATCAATCTGTAAGTCTTTTACGTTCTTTAAGATACCTTTGATAAACTGGTACGCAGGCTGAACGGTTTCAAATCCCTTTAAAGGAATTGCATTCTGAACACGTGGGTCGTGAGCATCAAAGGTAATGATGTTGTCAACACCCATAGCGATTAATTCCTGTAATGCAATAGCACAGTCCAAAGACTCGCGGGAGCTTCTCTTGTGCTGACGGCTTTCATATAAGAAAGGAAGAATCACGGTGATTCTGTTTGCCTTTCCTTCAATGGCAGCGATGATACGCTTTAAATCTGCGTAGTGATCGTCCGGTGAGTAGTGATTTTCATGGCCGCAAAGCTTATAAGTAAGGCTGTAGTTTGTGACGTCGGTCATAATATAAACATCCAAACCTCTGACAGACTGGTGAATCTCACCCTTTGCTTCACCGGATCCGAATCTCGGAACCTTTGCGGTTACAATGTAAGAACCGCTGTGGTAGCTTAACTTGGTGATATCATCCAAGTGATCACTGCTTCGTTCGTTTCTCCACTGAGATAGGTACTGATCAACTCTCTGTCCGACACCGGCAATGCTTTCCATTGGGATGATGCCCAAAGGTGCGATCGGTTTTTTTGTTGCAAGCGTTTCGTCGTTGCGTGGCATTTTTGTTTCCTCCGTTTGTGAATACTCTATATTGAATTATTTTTGTGCACGAATATCTCTTCCGGTAAGACGAAGTATTTTGTAGTGTTCTACAAGCCGGGAACTAAAGCGCTCCGTATATACTTCCTGAAGTCGTTTCAGATTTAAATTTGATGAAATTACGGTAGACTTCTTGTAAAGAATACGGTTATTTACGCATTCTAATACGTTTGGCACCGTAAATGAATTCTGAAATTCTGTCCCAAGGTCATCGATGATTAAAAGATCCACGTCGTGAAGCAAGTCAAAATCTTTACGATAGCTTTCACTTTTGTCTTTCATTTTCTTTTCGAAAATGTCGATAAACTGCGGAGCCGTTACATATAATACAGAATAGCCCTGTTTTAAAATTTCATTTCCAATACAGTTCGATAAAAAGGTTTTGCCCAAACCTGTCTCACCGTACAGCAGAATATTACCACCTGTGGCGGAAAAATTCTTCACAAAATCTTTACAATATTCAAAGGCGTTTTTAGCATATTCGAGAGAAGATAACCCTGATGCTTTGTCGATTGTTTTGGGATCGTAGTATTCAAATGAGAAATTGTCAAAGCTTGCGTTCTGAAAGTCCAAAGCCAGTTTGGTTTCGGGGTAGAGCAAGTCGATCGAAGCCTGTTTGAAACAATGGCAGGGTTCGTTATCGATGTAGCCCGTATCTTTACAATCTTTGCAATCGTAGATGGAATCCAGATAATCCGAAGGATAACCGGCACCCACAAGCAATTCTTCCTTCTTTTTCTCATAGGAAGAAATGGTTTGGTGCAGGCTTTCCTTTGATATGTCATTTGCGCCGGACATTTTGTTTTTAAAATACTCCATGCTGGCGGCAGATATTTTTTTGTCGTAAGAAAAATACTCGGGAAGTTTTTTCTCGATTTCCCGACGACGATCTCTTTGGAGCTGCGCGTTAGCCAATTGGCGTTCCTCGTAGCCTCTCATGATTTCGTCGTATTGGGCACGTGTTAAGGACATAGCGCACTCCTATTTCTTTTGTAACAGTTTTAACTCCAATGCGTCCCAATCGGTGTCGGTGCGCTCGTTGAAGTTATGTACCCGTGCAGCATTTCCTTTTGTGGAAATGGAGACGGTTTTTTTCACGGCAACGGTGTTGGCATATTTGTCATCCAACGCATAAACGTCGTCCATGGTTTTCACATTGTTGTTGCGCCACTCCTCTAAAATGCGGTTGGCGTATTTCATAGGAGATGCGGTTCCGCGAAGCGTTGCTCTGGAGCAAGCCTCTCCGATAAGCTCCGGGGAAAATCCGTATTCATTCACCCATGTGTTTAAGAAGGCGAGTTCCGTAGGATTTAAGGAACGGTTTTGCTGTCCCAAGTTTGAAATCACGGCGCGATAGCCTTCGGAATGCATTAAAACATTTTGCTCTGCTTCTTTCAAAGTAGAGATACCCTGATCTGCCCAAGAAAGCGCAATCCTATTCATGTAGCTTAAGCTGGTGTGACCATTTGATGCACAGTGGTTGATCAAAAATTCAATCAGAGCCGGCGACATCGAAAGACCGTCATACCAAAAGATGATAGTGTTCATGTCGTTTTGCGTAAGCTGTTTTTGAGAGTAGCACTGAGCTAACATCATAAGATCCTTGATTTCCTTATTATTGCCAAAACTTAAAACTTCAGCAGGTGTATACTGCTTTGGCGCTTCGCTTGTGGCAGATGCGGGAACTCTCATTTGGAAAGTGGCCGAAGTCGGCATAACAGCAGACTGTGGTCTTGCTTGCGTTTGCAAAGCGTTCAAAGAACCGTCTACAAGACAGATTCCGACCAGCTGCTGGTTCCAATCATATTCCAGACGAAGTAGATTACGGGCTTCCCAATACTGGAGAGCACGTTTTACATCTAAATCGGTATGGCCCAATTTTTGTGCGATGGCTGAAATGGAAAAATCCATATCCGGATTTCCGAGACAACGTAAAAGATATAAATAGATTTTTACATATTCTCCGTTGGCGTCTGTCATATAATGATCAATAAATGTATTTGATACACAGGTGACAAAACTGCCTCCGTCCGTATGTAAAGCAATGTCAGACATACTATCTACTCCCTCTTCCTCAAAAATGACAAGACAGTTTTCTCCAAACTAGCCCCCCGGATGCCTTGTCCGAAATATGAATGAATTATAGCATATTCATTCTCGTATGCAAGGGCAAAATAACCCACAAGCCCTTGTAAAATAAGGGTTTGACAATTGTGGATAAGTGATGTCGAAAAAGAGTTTGTGGCGAAAATAAAGGAAAAATAAATCCACAATGAACGTGGAAGAATTTCCCCACGCCAATTGTGGATAATGTGGATAAAAGTTAGGATAAGAGGTCTTCTCCAATTTTTACAACGTTTCCGGCCCCCATAGTTATTAACAAATCATTCTGAATTAATTTTTTTTTCAAAAATTTTTCGATCTCATCAAAAGTCTCAAAATACTCGCATTTTGTGCCTTTTTCCAAAATCAGTTTTTGAACGTCTGCAGAACTTACCCCGTAAATGTCCTTTTCTCTGGCTTCGTAAATCTTAGCCATAATTACAAGGTCTGCAACGGAAAGAGCTTCTGCAAACTCCGGCAAAAAGGCTTTGGTTCTGGTGTAGGTATGGGGCTGGAATACTACGATCAATCTGTCGTGCGGATAATTGGCAGCCGCCGCCAAAGAGGCTTTAATCTCTGTTGGGTGGTGGGCGTAGTCGTCAATAATGGTAGCGCCCTTATAAGTTCCCTTATATTCGAAACGCCGATTGGCTCCGCCGAAATCTGACAGTCCCAGGGTAATCTCTTCATAGCTAAGTTGCATTTCCATGGCTACTGCGATGGCAGAAAGTGCATTAGTAATATTGTGCCTGCCGGGTACGTGAAGGGTAATGGGGGCAAGTTTTTTGCCAAAGGCCACCGGTGTAAAGGAGGCGCATCCTTTCTCGTCATAGGAAATCTCTTCCGGATAGTAATCCGCATCGCTGTTAAAACCAAAGGTAACGACTTTGCATTTTAAATCACGAATAATCTTTTGAAGTCCCGGGATGTCTTTTCCGATAATCAGGGCTCCGTCTTCTGCGGTATTTAAGGCATAGGTATGGAAACTTTCTTCAATTTCATTTAAGTCCTTAAAGAAGTCCATGTGATCCTCTTCCACATTTAAGATTACGGAGTACTTGGGATGAAATTCGTGGAAGCTGTTGGTGTACTCGCAGGCTTCCGCTACAAATAAATCAGAATCTCCCACATAAATGTTGGAGTGGATGGCATTTAAAATGCCGCCTACGGAAATGGTAGGCTTGTCTTTTCCTCGAAGTAAAATCTGGGCAATCATGGAAGTGGTTGTGGTTTTTCCGTGAGTACCTGCTACGCAAATGGAACGGTTGTAGTGATCTATGATTTGACCTAAAAGCTGAGCACGGGTCAACATAGGAAGATTTTTGTTTTTTGCAGCCACAAACTCCGGATTGTCCGGATGAATGGCAGCAGTGTAAACAACCAAATCGATGTCGTCTGTAATATTTTCCGCTTTCTGCGGATGGGAAATATGCATTCCCATAGTTTCCAGTCGTTCTGTGATTTCTGATGGTGTGTTATCGGAACCGGAAACAGTAAAGCCTCGGTCGAAAAGCACCTCTGCCAAACCACTCATGCTGATTCCTCCGATGCCCATGAAGTGTACATGCAAAGGGGTGGAATAATCAATTTGAAACATGGAATGATTCCTCCTGTATATTTATATTAAATAAGAAACAAATTTTTGACGAGATTATTATAAAACCATAGAATGCGATTTGCAAATCCTTTACGGAATCTACAAGATATTGTTGTTTAATGGACAACTCATCACAAATTGTGGATATTTTTTGTGAAATAGCAGAAAAAATAAAGATTTTGCCAACATTATTGCAGAATAGTCTGACAAATGATATACTAAATTAACGAAACATTCGTACGATGCGCGGAAATGTTGTACGGAGTGGCTTTATGTTTTGGACTAGAAATGCGAGGTGAGAGGTTATGATGAGCAAAGAAATGATTGCCATGCTACTTGCAGGTGGTCAGGGAAGCCGACTGGGAGTGCTCACATCAGATGTAGCGAAGCCGGCAGTGGCTTTTGGGGGAAAGTATCGAATCATTGATTTTCCGTTATCCAATTGTATCAATTCCGGAATCGACACGGTTGGTGTGTTGACACAGTATCAGCCCTTAGTGTTGAATTCCCATATCGGTATCGGTATTCCATGGGATTTGGACCGTACCAACGGGGGAGTTACAGTTTTACCGCCATACGAGAGTAACGACGGAAGTGACTGGTATTCCGGTACCGCAAATGCAATTTATCAGAATTTGCGGTACATGGAAAACTACAATCCGGAATATGTTCTTATACTATCCGGAGATCATATCTATAAAATGGATTACGAGGCTATGCTGGATTTCCATAAGCAGAACAATGCAGATGTTACGATTGCAGCATTCCCGGTTCCGATGGAAGAGGCATCCCGTTTCGGTATAGTTGTGACAGATGAGAATGCACAGATTACCGAGTTCGAGGAGAAGCCCGAGAATCCTAAGTCAAATTTAGCATCCATGGGTATTTATATCTTCAGTTGGCCGGTGCTTAAAGAGGCTTTGGTTCACTTAAAGGATCAGTCCAACTGTGATTTCGGAAAGCATATCATTCCCTATTGTCATGAAAAAGGACAGCGAATTTTTGCTTATGAATTTAACGGTTACTGGAAGGATGTCGGTACGTTAGGTTCTTATTGGGAAGCCAATATGGAGCTTATTGATTTGATTCCGGAGTTTAACTTATATGAAGAGTTCTGGAAGATTTATACCAACCAGTCTACGGTGGAGCCGCAGTACATCGGACCGGATGCAAGTATTTCCAAAGCCATTATCGGCGCAGGAGATTCCATTGACGGTGAGGTGAGCGGCAGTGTGTTTGGCCCAAGTGTCATTGTGGGCAAGGGTTCCGTGATACGGGATTCCATTGTCATGTCCGGAGTAAAGATTGGCGAAAACTGCGTGATTGAAAAAGCGATTATTGCAGAGGATACCGTTATCGGAAACAACGTCAAAATCGGAATGGGCGAAGAGGCAGAGTCCAAACTGAATTCTTCCATCTACGGATTTGGACTTGCGGTTATCGGACAGGGAACCGTGATTCCGGATAATGTTACTATCGGTAAAAATACCGCCATCCGGGGAGAAACTTCCATTGAAGACTATCCCGGAAACCAACTGGAAAGCGGAGGCTATATTATTAAGGCAGGTGATGAATCATGAAAGCATTAGGTATCATTTTAGCAGGTGGTAACTCAAGTCGCATGGGTCATCTGTCAGACAAAAGAGCGATTTCTGCAATGCCGGTGTGTTGCAGCTATAGAGCCATTGATTTTACATTAAGCAATATGACAAATTCTCATATTCAGACGGTGGCCGTACTTTCACAGTACAATGCCCGTTCCTTAAATGAGCATTTGAATTCCTCCAAGTGGTGGAATTTTGGTCGTAAGCAAGGTGGGCTTTTCTTGTTTACTCCTACGGTTACGGCTGACAACAGCTGGTGGTATCGAGGCACCGCGGATGCCATGTGGCAGAATATTGATTTCTTAAAACAGCGTCATGAACCCTATGTGGTAATTGCCAATGGTGATTGTGTTTACAAAATGGACTTCAATCCGGTTTTGGAATATCACATTCAAAAGCAGGCAGATATTACAGTGGTGTGCGCCAAGCTTCCGGAAGGGGATGACGTCAGTCGTTTTGGAACCGTGAAGATGGATAGCGAAGGAATGATAACGGAGTTTGAGGAAAAGCCGATGATGGCTCATTCCAATATCGTATCTACCGGAGTTTACATTATTCGCCGCCGTAAGCTGATTGAACTTTTGGAACAGTGTAATCAGGAAAGCCGATATAATTTTGTTACGGATATTCTGGTTCGTTACCGCGGAATGAAAAAGATTTACGGATATATGTTGGAGTCCTATTGGAGCAATATCGCTTCCGTTGAGGCATATTATCGTACCAATATGGATTTTTTAAAGCCGGAAGTGCGGAAGTATTTTTATGAGGAGCCGAAGGTTTATGCAAAAGCTTATGATCTTCCTCCGGCAAAATACAACGTTGGATCCTCTGTTACAAACTCCTTGGTCGGATCCGGTTGTATTATCAACAGCAGGGTGGAGAATTCCGTACTGTTTAAAAAAGTATTTGTTGGAAATAACAGCGTTATCAAAAACTCTATTATTTTAAACGGAGCATATATCGGTGATAACGTTGTTGTTGAAAATTGTATCGTGGAGAGTAACGAGACGCTTCTTTCCGATACGAATTATATAGGAGAAAACGAGATAAAGGTTATTTCGGAAAAGAATAACCGATTTGGGGTTTAGGTACTAGTTTTTACGGGAGAAAGGAAGGAAAATTTCTATGCAGATTACAGACATTCGTATTCGGAAGACAGAGCGAGATGGTAAATTAAAAGCGGTTGCTTCCATCACCATTGATGAGGAGTTCGTAGTACACGACATCAAGATTATTGATGGAGACAAAGGTATGTTTATTGCCATGCCTTCGCGAAAGACCACCGACGGAGAATACAAGGATATTGCACATCCGATTAAGTCATCCACGCGTGAAGAAATGCAGCGATTGATTTTAGATAAATATCGCAATGAAGTGGAAGAAGTTTAGGGGAGTTTAATATCAATATTTACCTCGCATAAGGAAAGAGTCGTGCTGATATTTCGGCCGGCTCTTTTCTTTTGTGAAAAATGCACAATGAATTTTGAAAACAGTGAAAACGATTACAGTTACGATTGTATAAATATAAATACAATGCATACAATCGAAATCCCAGAAAAACGCAAAGATAAAGGAAATACAAGGGGCTGCACGTGGATGAAAAAATGGACAATATGAAAATTGTGTGAAATTACAATTGAAATCCATTTCACTCGATAGTAAAATTAAACATGTAAGAGAGAAAAAGCATGTCAACTTTAAACGACATGCACAAATAAGAAACAAGGGGGTTCTTTTCTATGAAGAAACAGATTGCAGTTGCTTTAGCACTTGCTACAGCAGCAACCATGCTTTTTGCCGGATGTGGCAATGGCGCAAACTCACAGACAGCATCTACAGGTTCAGGATCGTCTTCTTCCGGAGCAATCCAGTTATTAAACGGTAAGCCGGAAATCGATGCTCAGATGCAGGAAATGGCTAAGGCTTATGAAGAAGAGACAGGAAAGAAGATTGAAGTTCTTACCATTGGTGGTAATGAAACCGCTTCTTCTAAATTAAAAGAGCTTTATCAGGCAGGCGAAATGCCGGACATCTTCGTGTTGGAAGCAAACCAGTTTGCTAACTGGTCCGGAAAACTTGTTGATATGTCTGATCAGCAGTGGACAGAGGACACAGAAGTTGAATACGTAAACGAAGAAGGAACACTTGGCTTCCCGTACATGGTTGAAGCTTGTGGTCTTGCTTACAACGCAGACATCCTTGAAAAGGCAGGAGTTGATCCTGCAAGCCTTACAGGTCCTGATGCTTACAAAGAAGCATTTGCAAAAATTGATTCTATGAAAGATGAATTGGGACTTACAGCAGTAGTTGGCTACAACGTAAATGCAACCGACGTAGGTTGGTCTTCAGGTACACACGTTTTTGGTCAGTACCTTGATGCAGGTCTTGCTACCGACGATACAACATATATTGATATGTTAAACGATGGTGGTAAGCTTGACGAAAAGAGATTTACAGCTTTCGGTGAATTCATCGGAATGTTAAATCAGTACACAGATCCTGCATTAATCACAGGTTCTTATGATGATCAGGTACTTGGATTTGCATCAGGCAAATATGCATTCGTAACTCAGGGATCATGGATCGGTGCTACACTTACCGGCGATGACAAAGCAGCTTATGAAGAAGCAGGTTCCTTCAAGGTTGGATTTGCTCCATACGCATTCGAAGATGGTTTAACAACTATCTTAAACGAGCCCACATCTTTCTGGGGCGTTTACAAAGATGGTAACGTAGAAGACGCTGAAGCATTCTTACAGTGGGCTTCTGAAGATACTGCACAGAAGATGTTCGTAGAGAACATGGGATTTGTATCTCCTTACGCAGATTGCGCATATTCTTCTACAGATCCGTTTGCAGCATCTGTTACAGAGTGGTTGGGAACAGGAAAGCACTCCAGCTACCACACCTTCTTAAAGAAGGATGGTCTTCAGGATGCAACTTCTGTTATCTTCCAGAACTATGCTAAGGGTCAGTACAAAGATGCTACTGAATTTTACAACGCAATGCAGGAAGCTACCACAGCATATTATGCAAACAACTAGTTTATAACTGAAACACCATGGGGGTGGCGGTTTTTAATCGCCACCCATTTTTTTTAGGAGGCGTATTTATGACAGGGAACACAACGAAAAAAGCTTTTTCGCTTGTTCTGCTGGGAGTTGGACTTTTGTCACTTATTTCCGCACTGGTGATTGATTTTATGGGATTCGAATTTGTATTTCGAGGCGCTCTTTTGATTATCGGTGTTCTGGGAATTTTAATGGGCTTGTTTACTCTCCCGACAGAAAAATATCATCGCAATATTGTAAATTTTGTTTTTCTATTTCCGTTATTGTTCACCTTTGGTGTAACGGTAATCATCCCGCTTGTTCTTGGTATCGGATATTCCTTTACGGATTGGGACGGCGTGATGGTAGGACAATTTGTGGGTTTGGATAATTACATTCAGGCATTCCATCAAACTACATTTTTGTATTCTGTATTGCTTACCGCACTTTTTGTGGTAATCAATATGATTCTTGTTAATCTGGTTGCATTTTTACTTGCCCTTCTTTGCTCATCAAAGATTAAAGGCGTTGGATTCTTCCGTGCAACCTACTTTTTGCCAAACTTAATCGGTGGTATTGTACTTGGTTATATTTGGCAGTTTGCTTTTTCAAAAGCACTTATTGGAATTACTTCAAAAGTCTTCGGAATGGAGTATTCTATTTTATCTGAAACCAATCTTGCATTTTGGTGTATTATCATCGTTTATATTTGGCAGTATGCCGGTTATATCATGTTGATTTATATTACCGGATTAAACACCGTGCCTCGTGAAGTATTGGAGGCATCTGCGATTGACGGTGCCAATGCTTGGTCTACTTTATTCCAGATCAAGATCCCGATGATTGCTTCCACCATTACGATTTGTACGTTCCTTACCTTAACAAACGCATTTAAGATGTTTGATGTCAACCTTTCTTTGACAGGCGGTAACGGATCAGTGGAAAAATTCCTGGGCGGCAGTCTTACAAACGGTACCGAAATGCTTGCTTTAAATATTTATACAACCGCAATTAATAAAAACAACTATGCCTTAGGTCAGGCAAAGGCTGTATTATTCTTCATCATCCTGACAGTGGTATCCATTGTTCAGGTACGTATATCCAATAAGAAGGAGGTGGAGATGTAATGAATCGAGAAGAGAAAAAATGCATAAAAGTTTTGAAATTCATTATCGGACTTATTATTGCAATTTACGTTTTGCTTCCCTTTTATCTTTTGGTAATCAATGCCTGTAAGGAACCTATGGCCATTACACAAAGTCCTGTTTCCACAGCCGGAGCATCCTTTGGACAGTTGATCCAAAACTTAAAGGATGTAATTAACAACGTCCACTTTGAATTTTGGTATGCCTTTGGGTCTTCTGTTGTGATTACAGTAGTGTCACTTGTACTTTTGGCACTTTTTGGCTCCATGGCAGCTTGGGTTATTTGCCGAAACAAAACAAAATGGTCTACCGCAATTTATTATGTATTTATTGCATCTATGATTATTCCGTTTCAGGCAGTAATGCTGGCACTTATTTCTACATTCAGAGATGCCGGAAACTTTATCGGAATCCCGATGCTTCGTTCCATCCCCGGAACCATTTTCGCATACTGCGGATTCGGTGGTGCCATGACAGTGTTTATTTTAACCGGATTCATCAAAGGAATTCCTTACGAGCTGGAAGAGGCGGCATCCATTGACGGATGCTCTCCGGAAGCAGTTTTCTTCCGCATTATCTTCCCGTTGTTGAAACCGGTAATTGTAACCGTTACAATCTTAAACGGTATGTGGATTTGGAATGACTATTTGCTTCCGTCTTTGCTTTTGGGTTCATCTTCTTCTGTAAAGACTTTGCCGGTAGCGATTCAGTCCTTTGTCGGATCCTTTGTAGTACAGTGGAATTTGATTTTGGCGGCAGCCCTTCTTACCATCACACCGATGATTATAATCTTCCTTCTTGCCCAGAAGCAGATTATTGCCGGAATGGTTGACGGCGCCATTAAATAACGGGGAATACAATGCATTTATTTGACATCAACGGTCCACTTATGGACGCATTAAGAAAGCTATCAGACATCATTATTTATAATTTGTTGTTTGTGATTTTTTCGCTTCCTGTGTTTACCTGCGGCGCGGCGTTTGCTGCGCTGTGCCGGGGGATGCAGACGATAGCGGAAGAAGGGGTACTTGAAAAAGGAGTTTTGAGAACCTTTTGGGATGACTTTAAGGGTTATTTTAAAGAGGCGACAAAACTCTGGGGCGTGATTGTCCTTGTTTTGGCCTTTTTAGGAGCGGCATTATATACGAAAGCTTATATGCCGAAGGCTATGGGGGATTTTTATTCAATCAGCGTCTATGGGATTGTTGGTGTTTTCGCATTGGGATTCCAGTTTGCTTTTCCACTTATGGTCAAAAAAGATTTTTCGATGAAATCGTCGATACAGACTTCAATTCTTATGGGGGTGGCGCAGTTCCCGTGGACTCTTTGTTCCCTGGGTATTGCTGTGGGGATTGTGTACATCACCATGTTTATGAGGGAAAATGCGTTTTTCTACGGAACCTTTTATTGGGTTTGTGCGGGATTCGGAGTTTTGGTTTATCTCCAAAGTTTTATCTTTATAAAAGCCTACAAAAACACTTATGAGAGAAATGAATGAGGGGTAGGATGACGATTAAAGAGGTTGCAGATTTGGCGGGAGTTTCGCCGGCTGCAGTAAGTCGATACTTAAACGGTGGTCCGCTTAGCAAGGAAAAGAAAAAAATTATTGAGGCGACCATTCAAAAAACCGGATATCAGCCAAACATTGCCGCACAGGTAATGCGTACCGGAAGAGTGAATCAGGTGGGCGTTTTGGTTCCGCGTGTGGACTCCGAAGCAGTGTCTTTGATTCTTTCCGGTATTACAGAGGAACTGTATCATCAAGGGTATCTTCCGGTGCTCGGTTGTTACTACGGCGATGATGAAAAGGAAAAAGAGTTCCTTTTGGCCATGGAAAAAAACCAGGTGGCCGGAGCGGTGGTTATGGCGATGAATCTGACCAAGGAAAAAGAAGCATTTTATAAAAGTCTTTCTTTTCCGGTGTCTTTCACGGGTCAGAATTTTAAAGGCTTCCCTTGCGTGTATCATGATGACTATCACGCTATGGCTGAGCTTATGACAAGAATGATTGAGCGCGGAAGAAAGCATATTGCATACATCGGCGCTTTTGAAAACGATTTGCAGGCGGGTCAGGCAAGACGCCGCGGTGCGGAAATGGCATATATGAAGGCCGGATTCAAAAAGGAATCTTTGATTGTGGAGACGGCTGATTTTGTTGTGGAAGACGGCTACAATGCCGCAAAGAATATTTTGGAGGAGCATCCGGAAGTGGACGGTATTTTGTGTGCTTCTGACGTTATGGCAATCGGAGCCCTTCAGGCGATTCGCAATATCGGAAAAACCGTTGGAAAAGAAATCGGTGTGGCCGGTGTGGATGACTTTTGGATGGATCGCTATATTGAAGTTCCGCTTACATCTGCGCATTTGTATTTCCATGAATGTGGACTTCGCGCAGCGGGATTACTTTTGGAACAGATGAAAGGTGATATGGCAACACAGCAGATTTGCCTGGACTTTTCCATTGTAGACCGAGGCTCGCTGTAAGTTAAAGTTCGGTAAAGTTGTAAGAATACCCTTCGTTTGCCTTGGTGCAAAAACTAAGCGTATAGTTTTCGTTTACCCGTTTGGTTGTAAAGAAAAAAGCTTCTTTGTCCCTTCGGTTTGTGATGGGATGGATGGGGTCTGCAAAATCCAACTCTACGGAAGTAAGCATTGCTTTTTCCGGATAGACACACTTAATAAAGCTTTCCTTGCAGGTCCAATAGCGAAGGAAATCCTCTGCGGATGAAACGGCCAAAGCTTCTTTTTCTGTAAAGACGTGAGAAGATGTAAGGGGCATGCGGTCGGTTTTTTCCTGAATGTCGATGCCGACTTTGAAATCGGAAATCGCACAGGCGCAAAAGTCTCCGGAATGGGAAAAGGAAAAATCGATACCAACGGCAGCAGCTGATGGATCCATACCGGTTTTTTCCACTAACTTTTTGGCAAAGGGATCGTAAAGAGATGGCTTTGCGGTATCATAGGAAACCGCTAATTCGGATAAATCAAAGCCAAGATTTTTTAAGCCTTCCCAAAGCATGATTTCACAAAAGGCACCCCGGAGTTTATCTTTCCATTGCTTTCTGTTTTGTAAAACCAAAAGGCGTGCGGGAGAAACCATTGGAAGAAAACGGTCTAAATCCGATTCGTTATATTCATTAATATTTTTTAAATAAACATGTACAAAACCCATGGCATTATTTTAACACAGATGTGCTGTGGAGGAATAGATTGAAAAAGAAAGGAGATTGCGAGATGAGCGATTTGAAAAAATATGAAAATATACCACAGGGCGATATGCCCGGAGATAAGATTTGCATTGGGGAGGACCATGTAAAAAAGGCAGAATTAATCTTCCCAAAATTGAAGGATGAAATCCTATCACTGGAAGAAAAAGGTCAGAAGAAAATTGTGGTATGTGTCTGCGGCGGAAGCGGCGTAGGTAAGTCTGAGATTGCGTCACTTCTTTCTTTTATGATGACAGAGGACGGACGCAAGAGTTATGTGTTAAGCGGCGACAATTATCCTCACAGAATCCCGTGTGAAAACGATGCGATGCGCGAGAAAATCTACAAAGAAGGCGGCGAGGAAGCGTTAAAAGCGTACTTGGGCTCACAGGATGAAATTGATTTTGAAAAAGTTGATCATATTTTAAAGAGTTTTAAAGAAGGAGTAAAAACCATTTCTTTGAAACGTATGGGAAGAACTCCGGAAGAACTTTGGTATGACGATGTGGATTTTTCGGAGACAGAGATTTTGTTTTTGGAGTGGACCCACGGAAACAGCGACCACTTGTCTCAGGTTGATATTCCGGTACTTTTAAATTCAACTCCGGAAGAGACACTTGCTCACCGTCGTGCGAGAAATCGTGATGGTGCGGTGGACAGCCCGTTTGTCATGATGGTGCTTAACATTGAACAGGAAATGTTAAAAGCGCAGGCACACAAAGCAAAGATTATCATTAGCAAAAACGGTGAACTTTTAAGTTATGAAGACTACAAAAAAGTCATGAGTATGTAAGGAGAATCTATGAATCGAGGAACCATGTTAAATGCCTACCCGGACAGTATGGGTGGAAAACTTTCCGACATTGTTGAGATTTTGAAAAAAGAAGACTTTAAGGATGCAATTCAATCCTTTTATATTTTGCCGAGTATGTTCCATACGGATTTGGACCGGGGTTTTTCGGTACAGGATTATGATTTGGAAAGCTCTTTGGCAACCAGAGATGATTTACAGAATTTAATGGATCTTGGAATTGATCTGAAATTGGATTTTATCTTAAACCATGCATCTGTATTATCTCCGCAGTTTCAGGATTTGATTAAGAACGGAGCCTCCTCAAAGTATGCGGATTTCTTTATTAACTGGAATACCTTTTGGGAAGGTCACGGCACTATGACTGAGGAAGGCTATATTCAGCCGGACGAAGAGTTAATAAAGGATATGTTTTTCCGTAAGCCGGGACTTCCGATATTAATGCTTGAGTTTTCGGACGGAACGAAGGTGCCGTATTGGAATACGTTTTATCAGAAGGTTTGGGAAGAAAAAGGTGAAACCAAATATCTCGGACAAATGGACTTAAACATCCGAAGTGAGCTGGTTTGGGAATTTTATGATGAAACCTTAAAGAAGCTTTCTTCTTACGGAGCTGCAATTGTGCGTTTGGATGCTTTTGCTTATGCGTCAAAAGAAGTGGGAAAGAAGAATTTCTTTAATGAACCTCAGACATGGGAAATCTTAAAGCGTCTTCAGGGTATCGCAGATAAATATGAACTTTCGTTTTTGCCGGAGATTCATGCGTCTTATGGTGAGGGTCGTTATGAGCAGGTTGCAAAAGAAGGTTATATGACCTATGACTTCTTCCTGCCGGGACTTATGATTGATGCTTTGGAAAGCGGAGACGGAAGTCATTTGAAGAATTGGGCGGAGGAAATCTGTACAAAGAAAATTTCTGTTGTAAACATGCTTGGATGTCATGACGGAATTCCGCTTTTGGACTTAAAGGGATTGCTTCCGGATGAACGAATTCAAAACTTGATTGATGCCGTGGTATCCCGCGGTGGTTATGTGAAGGATCTTCACGGAGCAAAGAACGTGTATTATCAGGTGAATGCGACCTACTATTCTGCCCTTGGTGAAGATGATAAAAAGATGCTTCTTGCCCGTGCCATTCAAATGTTTATGCCGGGTAAGCCACAGGTCTGGTATTTGGATTTGTTTGCAGGTGTAAATGACCACGAGGCCGTAAAACGTGCGGGCGAAGGTGGCCACAAAGAAATCAACCGTACAAATCTCTCTTTGGATGAGGTGAATGAACGCTTAAAGAAACCGGTGGTGCAGAAGCAGTTGGAGCTTATGCGACTTCGAAATACACATCCGGCATTTTCAAAAGATGCAACGATGACGTTTGAGTCAGAAGGGGAGAATATTGCAATAACCTGGACCGGCGATCATGCATCTGTAACGTTAAAAGCAAACCTTAAAACCTATGATTATGAGGTGGTTTTGTAGATAACTTGTCTCCGGAACAAGTCTGATGTATAATACAACGGAATATGTGTATAGTACAACGAGGTACGAAATGGAGCAGTTTGTTATCAAAGGCGGAAAGCCGTTAAATGGAGCTGTAGAAATCGGCGGTGCAAAGAATGCCGCTTTAGCTATTATTGCTGCAGCAATCATGACGGATAACGATGTGAAGATTGAGAATCTTCCGGACGTTAAAGACGTAAACGTTATGCTTGACGCCATTATGGATATTGGTGCGAAGGTGGATCGAATCGATCGCCACACCGTTTTAATCAATGGTTCTACCATTGGTGGATTCAGCATCGACTATGATTATATTAAAAAAATTCGTGCATCTTATTATTTGTTGGGTGCATTATTAGGAAAATACAAAAAGGCAGAAGTGGCTCTTCCGGGAGGATGTGCTATCGGTGCCCGCCCGATTGATTTACATTTAAAAGGATTCAGAGCACTGGGCGCAACAGTGGATACCAAGTATGGACTTGTATCTGCAGATGCGGAAGCATTAATCGGAAGTCATATTTATATGGATAAGGTTTCTGTCGGAGCTACCATCAACATTATGATGACAGCTTCTTTAGCAGAAGGAAAGACCATTATTGAGAATGCGGCAAAAGAACCGCATGTCGTAGACGTAGCCAACTTCTTAAACAGTATGGGTGCCAATATCCGTGGTGCAGGTACCGATGTGATTCGTGTAGTTGGTGTGGAAAGACTTCACGGAACCGAGTATTCTGTTATTCCGGATCAGATTGAAGCCGGAACATTTATGTGTGCTGCGGCTGCAACTCACGGAGATGTGTTAATTAAGAATGTAATTCCTAAGCATTTAGAGGCGACTTCCGCAAAGTTGATTGATGCGGGATGTAAGATTTTTGAATATGATGATGCGATTCGCGTGTTTGCTACTGATATTGAATTACAGCGTACAGCAGTGACCACGTTACCCTACCCGGGATTCCCGACGGATATGCAACCGCAGATGACAGCAGTTCTTGCTTTGGCGAAAGGGACATCCACAGTTACGGAGTCCATCTTTGAAAATCGTTTTAAATATGTAAACGAGTTAAACCGTATGGGAGCGCAGATTCAGGTAGAAAGCAATATCGCGATTATTACCGGCGTTGAAAAATACACCGGAGCACGGGTTGCAGCACCGGATCTTCGAGCAGGAGCAGCGCTTGTAATTGCAGGACTTTCCGCAGACGAAGGAATCACTGTGGTGGACGATATCCACTATATTCTTCGCGGTTACGAAGACTTCGATAAGAAACTTCGGAAACTTGGAGCAGACATCGAACTTGTAGATAACGAACGCGATATACAGAAGTTTATTTTACGAGTATCATAGAATTGTATTTTCGGGCCGGGTTTTTTAAAGAGAACTCTTAAAGTTAGACTTTTTAGCGTGGCAGTTTATGACTGCTGCGCTATTTTTATGGAAAAAGCGCGAAAAAGGATTGGACATGGTTGTCCGGCTTGTAAAAAAGCGGTTATTTTATTGGCATTTCTTATTTTCTCGTTTTGTGTCGTGTTGTTTTTTCGCAAAAATAATTACGATTTAGAAAAATGATTCAGGAGGCATTTTTAATGGATCAGAAAAAAATCGGAGCATTCCTTAAACAATTAAGAAAGGAAAAAGGAATGACACAGGAGCAGCTTGCGGAGCATTTTCAAGTCAGCGGAAGAACAGTTTCACGATGGGAAACCGGAAGCAATATGCCGGATATCTCTATTGTTACGGAGATTGCAGACTTTTTTGAAATCGATGTGCGCGAGCTGATCGAGGGAGAAAGGAAAAGCAATATGAACGAGGAGATAAAAGAAGTAGCGGAAAAAATGGCAGATTATGCCGGAACGGAAAAAGGAAGACTGTTTCAATGGGTTCGGGCAATCAGTTTTATCGGAACAGGGCTTTTGACCTTGGCGCTAGTGTTTCAATGTATGCATTATGAGCCAAGTATCGATTCCTTTTTGGCGGTTTTGTTTTCTTTTGTGGGATTGATTGCCATGGCGATTACCACGCTTTATGCAAATGGAGTGTTGAGCAAACTTACAAAGAAAAAAACTGTGACTGTGATTGTCGGAACGGTTGTGCTGACCCTTGTGGCGGTTGCTGTGAAATTTATTATTACTGCAATTATCATATTTGGAATTGCTGCATTGGATATGATGCAGCCGGTTGACAAAGCTAAGGGAGCGGATGCATACAATAAACAGGCTTTGTACGATGAATACAGTGGCGAATTCAACAGCCTATTGATGATTTTCCCGGAGTCGTTGGATAATGCAGTAAGTGCCGACTATGAGCAGAGCTTAAAAACCGGACTTTTTGATACGGATGGGTATGTGATTCTTGATGCAACATATGATGAAAACGAATATGAAAAAGAAGTCAAACGACTTTCGGATATCTCCTGCAGGATTTGTTTTGAGAATCAGGAAGTGGTAAATGATATCAAATATGATGAAGAAATGTATCGTTATCCTGCCTATATCGCCAATGATGGATTTGATGATGCCTATGAATATGCGCTGTTAAATGAAGAAAATCATGAAATCATATATGTGGTGTTAAGCTATCCCAATGCAATAGATTTGGTAAAGATTAATGATTACACAAAAAAGAATCCCGGCGCGTACATACAAAAGTCGGGTTCGTCTTTAGAAAAGTTCACCATTTATAATCACAGATTTGAAGGAAATGATTGGTGGGATGGCGCCGTCCTTGAGGATCAGGATATCTGAACGATTTTGAACAGTAGATAATCAAGCCGTTATTTTTGCTGGAAAATGTGAAAAGCACTCTCGCGAGTGCTTTTCTTTTCGTATATGATAATTTGCAAATTATTAATTATAGAATCGATACAATATGAATATCTCTGTGTTCAACCAAATCCACAAGTGATTTATCCGGCAACTCCACAATCGGCATGGACAAGTGATGCTTATGTGTGTAGATAACACGTCCGCGACGTCCGTCACTTAAGAGGACGAGGGAGTTCTGATACGCTTCTGCCATCTTCTTTAAGAACGTTAAGATGTAGCCGGTACGGTATTTTTGAAGACCGTCTTTTTCGAATGCTGCAATCACTTCAAAAGGTGATAAGGCATTTCGATAGGAGCGTGTTGCAGTCATTGCATCATATACATCGGCGATGGCTACAATGGCTGCGAAATCGTCAATCTCGTCATCGTCAAGTCCTCTTGGATAGCCGCTTCCGTCGCTTCGTTCGTGATGCTGTAATGCGGCGTTTAAATATCTGGAATCCATATCCGGACACTGCTTTAACATTTTGCGTCCGTCCAATGGATGTTTTTTAATCAGAGCAAATTCTTCGTCGGTAAGCTTTCCGGCTTTGTTTAATACTTCCGGTGGGACGTTGCATTTGCCGATGTCGTGTAACAGTCCGGCAAGGGTCAAATCATCCAAATCGTCATGCCCCATCTTTAACCACTTGCCGATGGCTCTGGATACCAAAGCGACATTGATGGAGTGGGCATACACGCTGTCATCGTTTCCTTGCATGCTCTGGATATAGGTAAGGATATCCAGTGAGGTCTTGCCGTTGAACAGCGGCTCCACAGAATCCAAAAGAGTCCGGCGGTTGTAGTTCTGGCCTTCGTGCTCAATGATGTCGATAAATGTATTTTCCAAGGTGACCAAAGCTTTGGAATAGTCAATCTGAAAACTCTGGTATTCCGGTGCCTGCTTTAAGCGGTTGGAATAAGAGATGTTTTCGTTTGGGCGTTCTTTCGGCTTCGGAGCTTGTTTTGGCTCTGGTTGTTTGGTGGAAATCATCTGAGGCTTTGGTTTATCTTTTTCATCGTCCTCAGGTTCACCCAACAAATCAGCCATATCGCTTAATAAATCGGCGATAACGGGAATGGTTTCGTCCTCTTCTTTCTTGACCGGCTTTTTTACTACCTCTTTATCCTCAATTTCGATGGCGTCGAATCCGTAAAAGTGAAGGCGTTTAATTAGCGGATCCGAAAGAACGGAACCGGATTTGGCCACTTCGTTTCCGGCTTTTGTAATAATGTCTTTTGCTACGATATCGCCGGGAACGAGATCTGAAATGTTAACTCTTTTCATTTACGTATTTCCCCAATCTGTAAAAGCTAAGGATATTATATATGCAGGGTTGTTTTTTTACAATATTTTCCGTAGACAATCTACGAAATTTGTATGAAAAAGAAAGGCTTTAGATTGACAAAGAGGAAATCACAGTGTACATTACTATGGACGATAAGTCTGAGAATAAAATTTCATATAGCCGTTCTCTTATTCAGAGTGGTGGAGGTACATAGGACCGATGAAACCACGGCAACCCCAGTTTTGGAAGGTGCCCACCTGAGCGAACTTGTCATCGAACAATAAGGGATTTTAAGTCTTAGACGAAGAATCCGCTTGATGCGGATTTTTTTATTATTTGGAAATGGCCTTTGGCCGGAAAGGAACAACAATGGAAAAATTATTATTTACTTCCGAGTCCGTAACAGAAGGACATCCTGACAAAGTTTGTGATGCAATTTCTGATGCAATCTTGGACGCATGTATGGCACAGGATCCGATGAGTCGTGTTGCCTGCGAAACTGCTGCTTGTACCGGATTTGTTTTGGTAACAGGAGAAATTACTACAAAGGCACAGCTTGATATTCCGTCTATCGTACGTGAAACCGTAAATGAGATTGGTTATAACGACGCAAAGACAGGCTTTGACGGAAACACTTGTGCGGTTATGGTAGCACTTGATCAGCAGTCTGCAGATATTGCGATGGGTGTTGATAAGGCGTTAGAAGCAAAGGAAGGCTCTTTAACAGATGATCTTGATACCGGTGCCGGCGATCAGGGTATGATGTTCGGATACGCTACAAACGAGACAGAGGAATATATGCCGTATCCGATTTCTTTGGCTCATAAGCTTGCACATAAATTAACAGAGGTTCGTAAGAACGGAACTTTAAAATATCTTCGTCCGGACGGAAAGACACAGGTGTCTGTAGAGTATGATGAAAACGGTGCTCCAAAGAGATTAGAGGCTGTTGTTCTTTCTACTCAGCATGATGAGGATGTAACACAGGAACAGATTCATGAAGACATTAAGAAGTATGTCTTTGATCCGGTTCTTCCAAAGGAACTTATTGATGAAAAGACACGTTTCTACATCAACCCGACAGGAAGATTCGTTATCGGTGGACCACACGGTGATGCCGGTCTTACAGGTAGAAAGATTATCGTTGATACTTACGGTGGAATGGCTCGTCACGGCGGTGGCGCTTTCTCCGGAAAGGACTGCACAAAGGTAGACCGTTCCGCAGCTTATGCAGCTCGTTACGTTGCAAAGAATCTGGTTGCAGCAGGTCTTGCGGACAAGTGCGAAATCCAGCTTTCTTACGCAATCGGTGTTGCTGAACCGACATCTATCAATGTAGATACTTTCGGAACAGGAAAGTTAGACAGCGAGAAGTTGGTTGAGGTCGTTCGCGAGAACTTTGACCTTCGTCCGGCAGGAATCATTAAGATGCTTGACCTTCGCCGCCCGATTTACAAGCAGACAGCTGCTTACGGACACTTTGGAAGAAATGACTTGAACCTTCCATGGGAAGCTCTTGATAAGGTTTCTGATTTGAAAAAATATTTGTAAGAGTATAAAGCGCTTATGATATAATAAAGGCCGTAGGGAACGCCCCTGCGGTCTTTTTGTTGTATGTGAAAGTTGACAGGGAATCTTAAGTATATGAAACTTCGAGATCGATTGATTATTTCTTTTTTTATAATTCTGTTTGTGCCGCTTTTGTTATTTGCCGGTGTGGCATATTTGTCCGTCCGTTTTCGCGGAGAGAATTTTCTTGCGCTGTTTACCATGGATATAGGAACCTCCGTGTTTGTGATTCTGTTTTTTACGGCATTGATTTTAATTGCGTGGATCTACGGGACCATCGTTCAAAGAATCAATCAGTTGAAAAACGTTGCGGAAAATATCAAAGAGGGGAACCTGGACGTGGTAATCGATACCCGGGGTCGGGATGAGTTTTCCGAAGTGGCGAAGGCCTTGGAGGCCATGCGCCAGAGACTAAAGGAAAACGCTGTGGAAAAATTGGAAACAGAGGACAAGGAAAAACAATTGATTTCCAATATTGCCCATGACTTAAAAACACCGCTGACGGCCATTCAGGGGTATGCGGAAGGTTTGATGGACGGGGTGGCATCTACGCCGGAAAAGCAGATGTCCTATATTAAGACCATCTACAACAAGGCCGGAGAGATGGACACCCTTTTAAATGAGCTTACCATTTATTCCAAGATTGACACCAATCGTATTCCCTATGATTTTAAGGTGTTGAATGTATCTGCGTTTTTTATGGACTGCGCCGAAGAATTGGGAATGGATCTGGATAATCAGAATATGAAACTGAACTACTACAACAGTGTGGATGAGGATGTTATGATGATTGCAGATCCCGAGCAAATCAAGCGGGTGATTCACAACATAGTCAGTAACTCCGTAAAATATATGGGAAAAGACACCGGGCTGATTCAGTTTCGGGTTTTGGATGTGGGAGATTTTGTCCAGATTGAGATTCAGGATGACGGTCGGGGAATCGCCCTGCAGGATATGCCCTATATTTTTGACCGGATGTACCGGGGAGATGTTTCCAGAAATTCCTCCATTCGAGGAAGTGGAATCGGTCTTTCCATAGTGCAAAAGATTATCGAGGATCATGGCGGAAATATTTGGGCGAACAGTAAAGAGGGAGAAGGAACCACCATGTATTTTGTCTTGAGAAAATATGAGGGAGATAAAAATGTATAAAATACTGATTATTGAAGACGAAGAAGCTATTGCAGAGTTGGAAAAAGACTATTTGGAGTTGAGCGGATTTGTTGTAGAGTTGGAAAAAGACGGGGAAGAGGGCTTAAAGAAAGCGCTTTCTTCCAATTATGATTTGTATATTTTAGATGTAATGCTTCCCGGTGTGGACGGATTTGAAATCTGCAAGGAGATTCGAAAAGAAAAGAACACACCGATTCTTATGGTGTCAGCCCGCAAGGAGGATATTGATAAAATCCGAGGCCTGGGATTAGGAGCCGATGATTATATTACAAAGCCCTTTTCTCCGGGAGAGCTGGTGGCTCGTGTAAAAGCACATCTGGCCAGATATGACCGTATTGTGGAGTCTTTAATGCCGGAGAATTCCATCATTAAGATTCGAGGAATCAAGATTGATACCCAGGCAAAAGAAGTATGGGTCAACGGCGAAAACAAAAGCCTGACGTCCAGAGAGTATGAGTTGTTGGAGTACTTTATCAAACATCCAAATCAGGTATTGTCGAAAGAAGATATTTTTAAGGAAATCTGGAATATGGATGCCATAGGAGATATCGCTACCGTTACGGTGCATGTAAAAAAGCTTCGAGAGAAGATAGAGGTGGACCCGTCAAAACCTCAATACATAGAGACGGTTTGGGGAATGGGCTACCGATTTAAAGTATAAGGGGGCGAAAAATATGGCGGATTGGGAAATCTTGCACGAGGACGAGGATGTGCTTGTTTGCTACAAGCCGGCGAACCTTGCGACACAAAGTGCAAAACCTATGGAAAAAGACTTGGAAAGTGAACTGAAAAACTATCGCGCAAAAAAAGGGGAGGAGCCTTATATCGGTGTGGTACACCGATTGGATCAGCCGGTAGAAGGAGTTTTGGCTTTTGGAAAAACCAAAGAAGCCACGGAAGCATTGACCAAGCAGCTTCGGGATAAGATATTAATGAAAAAATATTACGCTATCATTACCAGAGGAAATATGCCGGCTGAAGGCGTGCTGGAGGATTATCTGGTAAAGGATGGCAGACGCAACAGAGCAATGGTGGTGCAGAGCAGTGATCCCCGAGGAAAGAAAGCCAGCCTTTCTTATCGCGTGATATCGGAAGTAGATGATATGCGACTTTTGGATATTACCATTCAAAGCGGTCGCTTTCATCAGATTCGTGCACAGTTAGCCAGCAGAACCGCGCCGATTTTCGGAGATACGAAGTACGGCGGAGTGTCCACGGGACGACCGCTTTGCTTATGCGCATATTATTTGAGGTTTATCCATCCGAAAACGGGACAGATGATGGAGTTTGAAATTCATCCAAAAGGCGAGGATTTCTATGATTTGTTGCCTTGACAAATATCCCCGCTCTTCACTAGAATAAGTAAGATTAATTAGAAAGAAAGTAGGAGACAAACATGGCAAATGACAAAAAACTCGTAGAAGAGATTACTTCTATGGACGTGGATTTCACACAGTGGTATACAGATGTTGTGAAAAAATCAGAACTTATGGAATATTCCACCATCAAAGGCTTTATGATTTTAAAGCCCAACGGTTATGCAATCTGGGAGAATATTCAAAGAGAATTGGATTCCCGATTCAAAGAAAATGATGTAGAAAACGTGTATATGCCCATGTTAATCCCCGAGTCTTTGTTACAGAAGGAGAAGGATCACGTAGAAGGATTCGCTCCGGAAGTAGCTTGGGTAACACACGGTGGGTTAAACGAGCTTCAGGAAAGACTTTGCATTCGTCCGACTTCCGAAACTCTGTTTTGCGACCTTTATTCAAATATTATTCAGTCTCACAGAGATTTACCAAAGATTTATAACCAGTGGTGCTCTGTGGTTCGGTGGGAAAAGACCACCCGTCCGTTCCTTCGCTCTTCCGAGTTCTTATGGCAGGAAGGACATACGGCTCATGCCACTGCTGAGGAAGCACAGGAACAAACCATCCGTATGTTAAATGTGTATTCTTCTTTCTGCGAAGATGTACTTGCAATTCCGGTTGTAAAGGGACAAAAGACCGACAAAGAAAAATTTGCAGGAGCAGAAGCTACCTATACCATCGAAGCATTGATGCATGATGGAAAAGCATTACAGTCCGGAACCAGCCACAACTTCGGAGACGGATTTGCAAAGGCATTCGGTATTCAGTATACCGACAAGGACAATAAATTACAGTATGTTCACCAGACCTCCTGGGGTGTTTCCACCCGATTAATCGGTGCGATTATCATGGTTCACGGTGATGATTCGGGACTTGTGCTTCCTCCAAAGGTTGCGCCGGTTCAGACTGTCGTGATTCCGATTCAGCAGAACAAGGAAGGGGTAGAGGAAGGTGCAGACGGTATCCTTGCAGCATTAAAGGCAGCAGGACTTCGTGCAAAATGCGATAAGAGAGATAAGTCTCCGGGATGGAAGTTTGCGGAAGCCGAGATGCGCGGTGTACCGGTTCGTGTAGAAATCGGACCTCGTGATTTGGCAGAAGGGAACTGCGTACTTGTACGTCGTGATACCCGTGAAAAGAAAGTGGTTCGCATTGATGATGTTGCATCTGAAGTAACAGCACTTCTTACACAGATTCATAAGGATATGTTTGAACGCGCAAAGAAGCATTTGGAATCACATATTTCTGATGCAAAGAACTATGACGAGTTTAAAGATGCCATTGAAAACAAGCCGGGATTCGTTCGTGCAATGTGGTGCGGTGACGAGGCTTGCGAGTTAAAGATTAAAGAAGATACCACAGCTACCAGTCGTTGTATGCCGTTTGAACAGGAGTTTATTTCAGACACCTGTGTTTGCTGTGGAAAGCCTGCAAAGAAGCTGGTATTCTGGGGCAAAGCATATTAATAAAGTTGGAGAAATCCTATGAAGATTGAGATACCACAAGGGGCTGCAAAAATTCTGAAACAATTGCATAACAGTGGCTACGAAGCCTTTGTGGTTGGAGGATGCGTCCGAGACTCTTTGATGGGGCGGATTCCGTCGGATTGGGATATTACCACATCGGCACTGCCGGAGGAAGTAAAAGACTGCTTTTCAAAAACCATTGATACCGGTATTGAACATGGTACCGTGACGGTTCGTATGGATGGGGAAAGCTATGAAGTGACCACCTATCGTATTGACGGAAAGTATGAGGACTCCCGCCATCCCAAGGAAGTAATTTTCACTCCGAATCTGGAAGAAGATTTAAAGCGTCGGGATTTTACCATCAATGCCATGGCCTACAATGAAAAGAGAGGCTTGGTGGACCTGTATGGCGGTGCGAGGGATTTAGAAGACAAGGTAATACGCTGCGTGGGGAATCCTGTCGAGCGGTTTTCCGAAGATGCCCTTCGTATGCTTCGCGCCCTTCGCTTTTCCGCACAGTTGGATTTTTCAATTGATAAAGATACTTTTGAAGCTATACAGGATTTGGCACCTACCTTGGAGAAGATTTCTGCGGAACGTATTCAGGTGGAACTTGTAAAACTGATTTCCTCCAATCATCCGGAGCGGATGAGAGAGGCTTATCAAAGCGGACTTACCGGGATTTTTTTCCCGGAGTGGGATGCTATGATGGAGTGCGACCAAAAAACGCAACATCATGCCTACACCGTGGGGGAGCATACTATTAAAGTAATGGAACAGGTGCCTGCCGTTCCAAAACTTCGATTGGCGGCTATGCTTCATGATGTGGCAAAACCGGTTTGCAAAAAAACAGACGATAAGGGAATCGATCATTTTATCGGTCATCCGACCCTTGGCGGGGAGATGGCAAAAAATATCCTTAAACGTTTGAAGTTTGATAATGACACCATCTCTTATGTTAGCACCATGGCATGCTTCCACGACGAGCGCCCTGAGGCGACCCCAAGAAATATCAGACGTTTGGTTTCCCGTGTGGGTGTGGAGATGATGCCGGATTTATTGGTATTAAAAAAAGCGGATACCATGGGACAAAGCGAGTATCAGCGGGAAGAAAAGCTGGCCTATGTGGAAGAGGTTTGTCGACTTTGGAGTGATATTTGTGAAAAGGATGATGCGGTTTCTGTTAAAGATCTTGCAATCAATGGGAACGATTTGATAGAACTGGGTATGAAAAAAGGTCCGAATCTGGGAGAGTTTTTGAAGGAGTGTTTGGAGCAGGTTTTAGACGATCCTTCGAAAAACAACCGGGATTACTTGTTGGCAGAAGCAAAAAGAAGGATGCGTTCATGAAGAAGTTTTTAGGTATAACTTTACTCTTGGTTTTTGTCCTATGCTCTCTTTGCGCCTGCAAGGACGATGATGCTTCGACGGAGAATAAGGTAAGCGTTGTACGGCAACCCGGTACACCCGCGGATGCAAAAACCGAAGAGTCGGAGGAGCCGGAGGAAGAAGAGTATCTGTATATCGTTCAGGAATTAAATACCGAAGAAGAGTACATTGTTTTAAAATCCACATTGCAGGATAAAAACTATGTATATCATTACACTTTATCCACGCGATTTTTGGATAAGTACGGAGATTCCACCAGTGCTTTGAACTTTTCGCCGGGGAGTGTGGTAACTCTGGGCGAAAAAAAGAGCAAAGGAATTTTATCATCTATACAGATGTCGGATGCGGTTTGGAACTATACGGACGTAGTAAATTTTTCCTACGATGCGGAAAAAAGCATGTTTGTCATCGGAGATGAAAACTATAAACTGACATCGGATACTATGGTGTTTTCCAATGGTGTTTTGATTCCGATTACCGATATCGGAGAAGACGATATTTTAAATGTGGTTGGAAAAGATAAAGTGGTATATACCATTTCCGTTGTAACCGGACATGGCAGTCTGCTTCTTACAAATACCGAAAAGTTTGAAGGAAGTCTGATTTATATAGGAAATACTTTAATTACGGAAGTGACGCCCAATATGGAAGTGAGTGTGCCGGAAGGTGTGTATTCCGTTACGGTGGCAAACAAGGGTTATGGCGGAACAAAAGACGTAGAGATTATTAGAAACAACACGACGGTTTTGGATTTGGCGGAACTGGAAGGTGAAGGGCCAAAAACCTGTATGCTTACGGTTTCTGCTACGGTTCCCGGAGCTTCTATCTATATAGACGGAACCCAGATTGAGGCCGGTGTAGAGACTCCGGTTACCTACGGACGACATAATCTGACCATATCCGTGGAGGGCTATGATACTTGGAGCAAGACTTTATACGTAAATTCCGCTTCGGCCAATATTTCTATTGACCCAACAGAGAGCGATTCGTCGAAAACATCTGCATCTGATTCAACGGATGCATCGACTGCGACAGATGCTTCGGCTGCGACAGATGCTTCGACAACCACGACGACAGGCAATACGACTACGAATGATACTACGAGTAGTACAACGAACAACAATCAGTCTGAACTGGATTACTTGTCTACAATTTCCAGTTTGATTAACACTTTAACAGGGACAAGTAATTAAATTCCGTTTCGTAAGGTAAATTGTTATTTATGAAATATAAAGAATGAAGAATGGAGGACCCGCATGTACAAAGAAGAATATTTAAGATGGAAATCCACCGATTTGGAGGACCCGGATTTAAACACCGAGTTAAATCTTATCGACGGTGATGAAGAAGCCATCAAAGAACGTTTCGCTGTTGCTTTAAAGTTTGGTACCGCAGGTTTACGGGGGACTTTAGGCGCAGGATTGAATCGTATGAATGTATGGGTTGTTCGTCAGGCGACACAGGGTCTTGCAAATTGGGTAAAGACGCAGGGCGGAACCCAGACTGTAGCCATAAGCTATGACAGCCGCTTAAAGAGTGATGTGTTTTCGAAAGAGGCTGCCGGTGTGTTGGCCGCCAACGGAATTCATGTACGTATCTATGATGCATTAATGCCGGTTCCCGCACTTTCTTTTGCAACCAGATTTTATAAATGTAATGCCGGTGTTATGGTGACTGCATCTCATAACCCTGCAAAGTACAACGGATATAAAGCTTATGGTCCTGACGGATGTCAGATGACCGATGATGCTGCAGCTATTGTGTATGAAGAGATTCAAAAGACCGATGTTTTAACCGGAGCAAAGAGAATGTCTTTTGCGGAAGGTGTGGAAAAAGGCCTTATCAGGTTTGTGGGAGATGACTGCAAGGCTGCTTTTTATGAAGCGATTGAGTCTCGCCAGGTTCGTCCGGGATTGGCAAAGGATGCGGGCTTAAAACTTGTATATTCTCCGCTGAACGGAACCGGACTTGTTCCGGTAATGAAGGTGTTAAAAGATATCGGTATCACCGATGTAACCATTGTGCCGGAGCAGGAATACCCCAACGGATATTTTACAACCTGTTCTTATCCGAATCCGGAGATTTTTGAGGCACTTGAGTATGGCTTGAAACTGGCAAAGGAGTCGCAGGCTGATTTGATGCTTGCTACAGATCCGGATGCGGATCGAGTGGGCATTGCCATGAAATGTCCGGACGGAAGTTATGAGCTTGTTTCCGGAAATGAAATGGGTGTACTTCTTTTAGATTATATTTGTGCCGGACGGATTGAAAAGGGAACCATGCCGAAAAACCCTGTGGCAGTGATGTCTGTCGTATCTACTCCGTTGGCGGATAAAGTCGCAGAACACTATGGCGTAGAACTTCGACATGTTCTCACCGGATTTAAGTGGATTGGCGATCAGATAGCACAGCTTGAGGAAGCCGGCGAAGAAGAACGCTTTATCTTTGGATTTGAGGAAAGCTACGGCTATTTGGCCGGTGGTTATGTTCGTGATAAGGATGCGGTTATCGGCTCTATGTTGATTTGCGAAATGGCTGCATACTACAGAAGTATCGGTTCCTCCATCAAACAGCGTTTGGAAGAGATATATAAGGAATACGGCCGCTATTTGAACAAAGTAGATAGTTTTGAGTTCCCCGGGCTTACAGGTATGGATAAAATGCAGAAAATCATGGATGGTTTTAGAAAAAATCCGCCTAAGGAAATAGGTGGAAAGGCTGTGCTTTCCGTTACAGATTATATGAAACCGGAGGAGACCCATCTTCCGAAGTCCAACGTTTTAATCTATCAACTGGAAGATGATGCCACGGTAGTGGTTCGCCCTTCCGGAACGGAACCGAAGATTAAAACATACTTCACAACAACCGGTAAAGATTTGAGTGAAGCGGAGGAGAAAAAAGAGGCGTTGGCAATGGCTCTAAAGCCTATTTTCTCGTGATTTTAAGGCTCTAATACAATTTTTTTAAAAGTGCAATTAGGAAACTCTTACACAATTTACGGTATATTTTTGTAAAAACCGCCTAAAAACTAGGTTTTTCCTTAAAAAATCGTGGATTTTCTTGACATTAAAGGGTAAAACAATTATAAATAGACATGTGGCTTGGATAGTAGGATATTCAAGCAGAGTAATATTACAATTCCAAAGGGAGGAAATTACACTATGAACAAGACAGAATTAGTAGCAGCTATGGCTGCAAAGGCTGATCTTTCAAAGAAGGATGCTGAAGCTGCATTAAAGGCTTTCACAGACGTTGTTGCTGAACAGCTTAAGAAAGGTGAGAAGATTCAGTTAGTTGGTTTCGGTACTTTCGAAGTATCTAAGAGATCTGCAAGATCTGGACGTAACCCAAGAACAGGCGAGACAATGAAGATTAAGGCTTCTAAGGCTCCTAAGTTCAAAGCTGGTAAGGCTTTAAAGGATGTTGTTAACAAATAATTTTTGTTAGGTTAATTATCCAAGGGCTCAAACGACACGTTTGAGCCCTTTTCATTTGAGGATGATGACATGAGATTAGATAAGTTTTTAAAAGTTTCCCGACTGATTAAGCGAAGAACCGTTGCAAACGAAGCATGTGATGCGGGAAGAGTAAAAGTAAACGACAAGGTCGTAAAAGCGTCCTATACGGTAAAAGAAGGCGATGTTATAGAGATTGCCTTTGGAAACAAGACCGTAAAAGTTCGTGTATTGGATTTGAGAGAAACCACCAAAAAAGATGAAGCAAAAGATTTGTTTGAATATTTATAGAGAATGACTATAATTTTCAGATAATTGTTGATAAATTTCAATCCAGGTGTTAAGATTAAGAAAAAGTAGTCGATATATACTGTAGCAAGAAACTACTTGGTGTGTAAATGAAATGAGTAAAAAGAAAAACAGCCGAAAGAAAAAAGGAACAAACCGCATATATTATCTTTTCGTGTTTGCTTTCGTTGTAATCGTAATGGCGATTCAGATTACAAGTTTGGCAAAGAAAAATGCCTACTACGTAGCCGAGGAACAGCGCCTGCAAAAGGAGTTGGAGGCACAGCAGGAGAAAAGAGACGAACTGGAAAACTACGAGGAATATATCCAAACCCAGGAGTACAAGGAAAGTGTCGCACAAAGCAAGCTTGGCCTAGTACATATGAATGAGATTATATTCCGTGAAAACAATTAGATCCGTATGAAAAACTCACAGCATGAGCATTAGCAACAGGCAGGAACCTTCAACTGACCCAAGTACTAATTCTCTACTGTGGGTTTTCTTTTTTGCCTGAAAGTAATAAAATAGATATATGTTAGATATATTAGAGTATATAAATGAACAACATTTGCTTGAAGAAGGCGACGGTGTTCTGCTGGGAGTATCCGGTGGGGCTGATTCCGTATGCCTTCTTTTTCAATTTTTGAAGGTCATGGAATCCATCGATATCAGCTTGCATGTGGTATATGTGGAGCATGGCATTCGAGGAGAGGAATCCGTTGAGGACGGTCGGTTTGTAAAGAAGTTATGCCGGCAGATCGGTATGCCCTTTACCTTTGTTTCCGTAGATGCACCTGCCTTTGCAAAAACAGAGGGTATGTCATTGGAGCAGGCGGCTCGCACCCTCCGCTATGAATCTTTTTTGGATGTGGCTTATAAAGAAGGATTAAATAAAATAGCTACTGCCCATAATGCTAACGACAATGCGGAGACGATTTTGTTCCAGATGATTCGGGGAAGCGGTGCCAAGGGTATCAGTGGAATCGACGTAAAGTCAAAGCGAAAGAATTATGAGATTATTCGACCGCTTTTAAATACTTCCAGAAAAGAGATTGAGGAGTATTTGCAGGAAATCGGGCAGAGCTATCGCGAGGATTTTACCAATGCCTGTGATGATTTTGCCAGAAACAAGATTCGCCATCAGGTGATTCCGGTATTGGAAGAAATTAATGCCAAGGCAGTGGCGCACATCAATCAGGCAGGCGCGATTGTCAGCCGTATGTATGATGGTGTCATGCAGGAGACTTTGGAACTTCTGGATGGAATCATGGGTGAAAACGGTCTTCGTCTGGAGCCTTTAAAGAAACTGGATTACGATCAAAGAGCGGATGTGATTTTAGCCTACCTGCGTTATTTGGGTGTGGCAAAGGACGTATCCAAAGTTCATATCGAGATGTTAAACGAACTGATTTTTATGGAGGTCGGTAAGGAATATCACTTGCCCCACGGCAATATCGCGAAGGTGACGTATCACCATTTAAAGATAAAGCAGGATACATCTTCCGATTCCGGCGGAGTCAACTGGAAAGAGATCATGATTCCGAAGCTTGAAGTGGGTGAAACTTACCAGGTTTCCACAGAAGATGTGGATATCAGCTTCTACTTGAGGAAGGCGGTTTCCGGCGAAGAAATCCCCCGAAAAATCTATGCGAAACGCTTCGCTTATGATAAAATAATGGGAAATATCGTTCTCCGGCACAGACGTGCGGGAGATTACTTCGTGATTCATCCCGATGGCGGAAAAAAACTATTGCAGGATTACTTTGTGGAAGAAAAGATTCCACAGGAAGAAAGAGATCGTATCTGGCTCCTGTGCCAGGATTCCAAGGTCATATGGATTTTAGGACACAGAAACAGTGAAGACTATCGTGTCGATGAGGATACGAAATACGTATTAGAAGTAGAATTTTGGAGGAATTAAAATGGCAGAAACAGTCAAAGAAATGCTTTCAGAGGAGGAACTTAACACACGTATTCGTGAGTTGGGAGAGCAGATTTCAAGGGATTATGAAGGGGAAGAAGTCTTTCTTGTTTGTATCTTAAAGGGAGCAGCATTCTTTGCATGTGAATTGGCAAAAAGAATAACCGTTCCGGTTACCATTGATTTTATGGCAACCTCAAGCTATGGATCAGGAACAGTTAGTAGCGGTGAAGTTCAGATAAAAAAAGATTTAGACCTTGGCGTTGAAGGAAAAAATGTAATCATTGTTGAAGATATTATCGACAGTGGAAACACATTAAACTATCTTTCAGGTTTATTCAAAGACCGTAAAGCCAAGAGCGTTAAAATGTGTGCAATGTTAGATAAGCCGGAGCGTCGTGAAGTAGATGTTCCTATGGACTATATCGGATTTACCATTCCGGATGCCTTCGTCGTAGGTTACGGATTGGATTACGATCAGAAATACAGAAATCTTCCATATATCGGTGTGGTAGAGTTCGACTAGAATCGAGGAATTATTTCGTGAAAAGAAGAAGCGGATTTGGGTTTTATCTATTACTCATCCTAATGGTTATTTTTCTATGGTATTTTTTTAGTGGACAGACAGCTCCCACCATGAGCATGTCCCAGTTAAAGGATGCTTTGGCGGATGAGAAAGTGGAATCCATTCAAATAGAACAAAACATTCAGGTGCCAACGGGTACATTAAAAGTTAATTTAAAGGCACAGGAATCTGCCTCTCGTGTAACTTATACGATTTACGTTTCTGACGTAAATGAGGCAATCAAGACATTGGATTCATATGGGTTTACCCGGTATGTGGTGATGGATGTTCCTCAGGATGCCTGGTTTACCGAGATGCTGCCGATGCTTTTGGTGGTGGCTGTATTGTTCATTTTGTTTATGATTTTAATGAACGGACAGGCTGCCGGAGGCGGCGGTGGAGCCAACTCCCGTATGATGAACTTTGGCAAGTCTCGAGCAAAGATGACCACTCAGGATAAGATGAATATCCGTTTTCAGGATGTGGCAGGCCTTGCGGAAGAAAAAGAAGAATTGGTGGAAGTGGTTGATTTCTTGAAGGATCCGGTGAAGTACACCAAGGTGGGCGCGCGTATTCCCAAGGGACTTCTTTTGGTGGGACCTCCGGGAACCGGTAAAACTCTTTTGGCAAAGGCAGTTGCCGGAGAGGCAGGCGTACCGTTCTTTTCCATTTCGGGTTCTGATTTTGTTGAGATGTTTGTAGGTGTAGGTGCATCCCGCGTAAGAGATTTGTTCGAGGATGCCAAAAAGAATGCACCTTGTATAGTATTCATTGATGAGATAGATGCGGTAGCCCGAAAGCGTGGTTCCGGAATGGGCGGCGGTCACGATGAGCGTGAACAAACCTTAAACCAGATGCTTGTAGAGATGGATGGCTTTGGCGTAAATGAGGGTATCATCGTTATGGCGGCTACCAACCGTGTGGATATTTTAGATCCCGCCATTATGCGTCCGGGACGTTTTGATCGAAAAGTATTCGTGGGTCGTCCGGATGTGAGAGGCCGTGAAGAGATTTTGCGTGTGCACGCAAAGAACAAGCCCCTTTCCGATGATGTGGATTTAAAGCAGATTGCCCAGACCACAGCCGGATTTACCGGTGCGGATTTGGAAAACCTTTTAAATGAGGCGGCTATCGCAGCAGCCAAGGATTCCAGACCGTTTATAAAGATGAATGATATCAAAAATTCCTTTGTGAAAGTTGGTATCGGTACCGAGAAAAAGAGCAAGATTATTTCCGACAAGGAAAAGAAAATTACAGCTTATCATGAAGCGGGACATGCGATTTTGTTCCATGTCTTGCCGGATGTGGGACCTGTATATTCCGTATCCATTATTCCTACCGGTCAGGGAGCGGCCGGATATACGATGCCGCTTCCGGAAAAGGATGAGATGTTCCATACCAAGGGACAGATGATGCAGGAGATTATAGTGGACTTTGGCGGCCGTATCGCAGAGTCTATGATCTTTGGTGACGTAACCACCGGTGCATCTCAGGATATTAAGCAGGCCACAGAGACAGCCAGACGAATGGTTACCATTTACGGTTTTTCCGATAAGATCGGCCCGATTGATTATAATCAGGATGAGGGCGAAGTATTCTTGGGTAGAGATTACGGTCACGTAAAAAGCTACAGTGAGGGAGTGGCTTCCATAATTGACGAGGAAGTACGTCGCATTATTGATGAGTGCTACAAGAAGGCGGAAGAGATTTTAAAAGAGCACGAAGAGATTCTTCATAACTGTGCTGCCTTGCTTTTAGAAAAAGAAAAAATCAATCGCCAGGAATTTGAAGCATTGTTTGGTGATGAAGTAATCGTGAAAAGCGAAGAAGTGCTGAACAGAGAAGGCGTAGCTGTAGAGGATTAGTAATAGTGCACAATTTTTATACACGATTTTTGTTAAGTTTGTGCAGACTTTTGATTGGTGGGTGGCTATAATAACATTCGTAAAAACCCCCCAATACATTTTATTTTTACTATCCCCCATAGTAGAAATACCTTCTCCTAAAAAGGCAGCACGTGAGCTGTCTTTTTTGTTTTATAGAATATGGGGATGCAACATGAACAGAGAAGCGTTTTTCAGTGACGGGACTGCGGAATACCGCTTTCCCGCAGAACCAAAAGAAGGTGAAGAAGTTTCCATCAGATTTCGGGGAAGTCATTATGACTCTCTCGAGGTTTATTTGTGTGCGGACTCTAAAAGACTGCCTATGGGGTATGTGGATACCGCAGAGGCTTTCGATTTTTATCAGACGAAATTATCTTTAACATCAGATCCTATTTATTATCATTTTGAAATCCGAAGCGAAAACGAGATTTGTTACTTCGATCGATTTGGAGTAACGGAGGAAGTCCGTCCTCAGTATGCGTTTCATATTGCACCAGGATTCTCCACACCGGACTGGACAAAGGGTGCGGTCATGTATCAGATTTTGGTGGACCGTTTTTGTGACGGAGATGATTTAAATGATGTGGAAGATCGGGAGTATCACTATATTACCATGCCGGTTCGCAAGATTACGGACTGGTCACAAAATCCTGCGGATTTTGATGTAGCTTCTTTTTATGGCGGAGATTTAAAGGGTGTTCGCGACAAGTTAAACTATCTTCAGGGATTGGGCGTTGAGGTAATCTACTTTAATCCTTTATTTGTTTCACCCTCCAATCATAAATATGACATTCAGGATTATGATTTTATCGATCCCCACTATGGTGTGATAGTAGAGGACGGTGGCGAATGTTTGCAGGGAGATGACTATGACAATCGACACGCGACGAAATATATCCAGCGTGTTACCAATAAAAAGAACTTAGAAGCGTCCAATCGATTTTTTGCGCAGCTTGTGGAGGAGATTCATCTTCGCGGAATGAAGGTGATTTTGGACGGTGTGTTTAATCATTGTGGTTCCTTCAACAAGTGGTTGGACAAAGAACGAATCTACGAGGGACAAAAGGGATACAGTGACGGTGCTTACATTTCCAAAGACAGTCCGTATCACGACTTTTTCTATTTCTATGAGAATGAAGATGATAAGTGGCCGTATAATCATACCTATGACGGATGGTGGGGTCACGATACATTGCCGAAGTTAAATTACGAAGGCTCCGGCGAATTGACACAGTATATTTTAGATATTGGAAAAAAGTGGGTTTCTCCCCCTTACAATGTGGACGGCTGGAGACTGGATGTGGCTGCGGATTTGGGTCACTCCGAAGAGTTTAACCATGAGTTTTGGAGACGATTCCGGAATGTGGTAAAAAAGGCCAACCCCAATGCGGTGGTTTTGGCGGAGCATTATGGGGATGCCTCTTCCTGGTTGCAGGGAGATCAGTGGGATACCATCATGAACTACGATGCTTTTATGGAGCCGATTTCCTACTTCCTTACGGGCATGGAAAAACATTCCGATGGTTATGATGAATTTGCTGTGGGCGACGGTAAGCGTTTTGAGATGACCATGCTTCATCATATGGCGCAGTTTATGACGCCTTCTTTATATTGCGCCATGAATCAGTTGGACAACCACGATCACTCCAGATTTTTAACGAGGACCAATCATAAAGTGGGGCGTGTGGCTCAACTTGGAAGTAATGCAGCAGGAGAAAATGTCAGTGTGCCGCTTTTAAAACTGGCCACCCTAATGCAGATGACCTGGCCGGGGGCTCCGACGCTATACTACGGAGATGAGGCCGGAGTAGTTGGATTTACGGATCCGGACAACCGAAGAACGTATCCTTGGGGACATGAGAATCGGGTCTTAATTGATTACTTTAGAGATGCGATTTCTTTACATAAAAATCATGAATGTTTAAAGACCGGTTCTTTTATGTTTTTGTCTACCGGACGTGACTTTGTGTCCTACGGTCGTATGAATAAAAATGAGAAGATTGCGATTGCGGTGAACTCCGGTCCCAATACCATGGAGGTGGATGTTCCGGTTTGGAAATTGGAAGTAGCCACATCCGGTGAAATGTCACAGATATTTATGACAAATGAATTGGGATATTCCATGTTTCCTATGCGCCATATGGTGGAAGGTGGAAGTGTCCACTTAAAACTTTTGCCCTTCTCCGGGGTGGTTTTGATTTACAAGAATTGAGGAATATAGATTTATGAAACTGATACATGTGGCAGATTTGCATTTGGCATCAAAGATGGAGAGCAATCTGTCAAAGGAACAGGCCAGAATACGAAAAAGAGAATTACTGGATCGCTTTGGTGATATGATTGCTTATGCGGATGAAAACAATGTGGAAGGTATTTTGATTGCCGGAGATTTGTTTGATGAAAAGCGAGTCGCAAAGATGGTGAAGCAAAGAGTCTTGGATGAAATTAAAATGCATTCGAAGATTACTTTTTTTTACCTTCAGGGCAATCATGACCGAAGCGATTTTTTAATGGATGTCAATTTGGAAGAGATTCCCAATCTAAAACTTTTTTCTAAGGATGAGTGGATCAGTTATGAGTTTGGAGATGTGGTAATTACCGGACGTGAAATTACATCGGAAAATGCAAAGACATTTGCTGTAAATCTGGTTTTGGATCAGGCAAAAACCAATATCGTTATGCTTCACGGACAGGAGTCTAATTACATCGGAAGAGATAAGACGGAGATTATTCCTCTTGGAGAATTGAGAGGAAAATATATCGATTATCTGGCCCTTGGTCATATCCATACCTATAAAAAGGAACGCTTGGATGAGCGAGGCGAGTATTGTTATTCCGGCTGCCTTGAGGGAAGGGGATTTGATGAAATCGGTCAGAAGGGATTTGTCCTTTTAACCGTAGAGGATAAAAAAATTGAAACGGAATATATTCCTTTTGCAAAACGCGTTTTCCACGAAGTAGAGGTGGAACTGTCGGAAAATGACGATATGCCATCCATTCTTCAAAGAATTCACGCTGCCTGTGATGAGATCCCAAAAGAGGATTTGGTAAAGGTTGTCTTAACCGGAAATACGAGTGTTGATTTTGATGTGGATCAGGATCGCATTTTACGGGAATTTGAGGAGAACTTTTTCTTCTTAAAGATAAAGGATAAATCTACCATAAAGGTACACTATGAGGATTTTTTAAATGATAAATCCCTAAAGGGTGAGTTTGTGCGCCTTATGGAAAAACAGGATATGGACGAAGATGAAAAAAGCACCATTGTTGAAATCGGAATACGTGCACTGATGGGGGAGGAATTGTAATGCTAAAATTGATCTCCTGTTATGTAACCGGATTCGGTCGACTTGAACGATTTGAATATAATTTTGAAGAAGGTTTGAATACCGTTTTTGAAGACAACGGAAAAGGAAAAACCTCTTTTTGTGTTTTCTTAAAATCCATGTTTTACGGAATGGATTATCGAAGGACAAAAAACCTTACGGAAAGAAAACATTATCAGCCTTGGTCAGGGGGTGCCTTCGGAGGAAGTCTTACTTTTTCGTTGGATGAAAAGACTTACCGTGTGGAGCGTACCTTTGGCACAAAGGATTCGGATGATACCTTTACTTTGATTGACGTTTTAACCGGGGCAAAAAGCGATGACTTTTCCGAGAATCTCGGAGAAGAGCTTTTTGGCGTAGACCGTGAGTCTTTTGAGAAAAGTATTTTTTCTCCTCAGGGTGAAATTAAGACGACTATGACGGATAGTTTAAATGCCAAGATGGGTGATTTATCTGCCGCAAAAGATGATATGAACAACTTCGATTCCGCAATTGCAAGAATCGAGGAAGCAAAAAAAATTTACTCGTTAAACAGTAAATTAAATCCGGGCAAACTTATGAAGGTTCAAAGGGAGATTTCTTCCTGTCGTGAGATGGCGGAATTGATTCCGGTAAAATTAGACGCCTATGAAAAACAGGGTGCATTGATTGCGGAAAGAAATGCAAGACTTTCAAAGCTAAAAGAAGAAAGAGCTAAAATTGCCGAAAGAATTTCTCTTCAAAGTAAACGGGAACAGGAAATCGGAGCCTTAAAAGAAAAGCGGGAGCAGCTGCTTTCCTTTAAAGAAGAATTGACCCGATTGGATGATTATTTCAGCAACGGTGTTCCGGAAGTGGAAAAGATTGCTGAAATACGTGACAAGCAGGGAAGGCTCCAGGTTTTAAACGGACAGTATGAGGCGGTTCTTTCTAAAATGCCCTCCAAGGCGGATGAAGGAAAACTAAACGAACTGTTCCGTGACAAGAATGTGACGGAGGACATGCTTTCGGAGTGGGACGCATCTGCGGAACGTATGAAGGAGCTGCGCCACCGTGCGGAAAGCAACCAGATGCCGGAGGAAGAAAAAGACAAACTGGGAGAATTAAAATTCTTCTTTTCCAAAAAGTTTCCGACGGAAGAGGAAATTGAAACGGCATCTGCAAAAGCAACGGAGCTGTTAAAAGCGGATACGGAGATCGAGGTTCGCCGTGGGCATTATCGGAGTTTACTTGCGGAAAAGGATGTGCTGGAACAGACTGCCGAAGAGGAAAGAGGCAACGGCAGAGTAATTCTACTTATGGTCTTGCTTGGCTTGGTTTTCTTGGCGGGAGGCTTTGTTTTCTACAACTATGTTCATGAGGAAATCAGTTTGCTGATGACCGTTGGATGTCTCTGTGCAGGCATAGTGCTTTTGCTATTTGCGGTAATAAAGCTTTTACATAATCGAACCAAACGATTGACCAGACGGGAAGGCTTGGATGAGCAAATAGAAAATGCGTACAAGGATTTGGAGGAAAAAGAGCAGGAGCGGGAGAATATTTTGTCTTTCTGCAAAAGTTTCCTGGCCGGATATTTGGTGACGCCGACGGAAAGTATTCAAGAGATGGTTGGCGAAATCCAAAAGAAGGCTTTGATTTACAAGCAGCTTTTAAATGAAGAAGAAACCTATACGCAAAATAATTCCGCTGTGATGGAAGAACTCTCCGAATTGCAGATTCAGTTGTATACGGCGTTAAATCATTTTGCTACCCTTTATAAAATTGATTTGTATCGTGAAAGCAATGAGTCGGAGCTTTTGTTTAAATTACATCATGACTACAGAACTTACCTTGAATACAAAGAAAACAAAGTACTTGTTACGAAACTGAAGGAAGAAAAGGATGGATTGGACCGGGAGATTTCCGCGTTTTTGAATCGTTACGAGGATATCGAAAACGTGGAGGATAAGCTTACCGGCTTGGAGCATCATCTTCGAACCTATCAGAAACTTTCCGAACAGGTGGAAGGCTTAGAAAAGGAATTGGAAGAAAAGAAAGAAATTTTAAATCTTCCGGAAGAAGAGGTGTCCGTGGAACAGTTGCAAGCTATGCAACAGGAAATGGAGGCTGAAAGCGATATTCTAAGTGAGCAGTTGGTGCGGGAAAACGAAGAGTACAATCGTATCGGCGAAGAGATTGAAACCTGTGAAGATGCAAAAGAACAGTTGGAAGATCTTTTGGAAGAGGAAAAAGAAATCCGCAAGAAAATCGATATTTACGATGCAACGCTAAAATATCTGCAGGCTGCAAAGGAATCATTTTTGGGTAAGTATATGGGACCACTCAGAAAGGGTCTGCGGGAATATTTGTCTTTGATTTACGGTGAGAAAAACAGTGAATTGCTTGCAAAGAATTTTTCTTTGGATATGGATTTATCTGTGCAATTAAATTATAACGGAAGCACAAAAGAAGAGGGTTATTTGTCGGCAGGATACAAAGACATGGTGGCGTTTTGCTCCAGATTGGCATTGATTGATGCACTGTATCAGAACGAGAAACCGCTTTTGATTTTGGATGATCCTTTTACAGATTTGGATGAAGGAAAGATATCCGAGGCGCTGAAGCTTTTACGTGATATTGCGAAGGAGCGACAGGTGCTGTACTTTACCTGCCACCAAAGTCGAGTGCCATAGGGGAGTAAGCGGGTTTTCAAAGGGTTGTTTCTTTTTAAAAACCGTGATAGAATGCTGTAAGTTTTCAGGTTAATCGATATGGAAAAAGAAAAAGCAAAGTTATCGACAATTAAAGCAGGTACGAAAGTTCGGCTTGCCGTATACGGAAGACACAATACCTGCGGTTACTTTGACAGCGAGGTAATTCCAATTTCTGAAGTGGACCGACCATACCTAAGTTCCAAGAATTTTGACAACATTCTGTTGCTAAAGCTTTTCCGAAGGAAAGAGGATGAAAAGGTTGTAAACTTTGAAAGTGATGAGATTGTCTGTGAATTGATGATAAAAGAGACAAAGGTCGTCTATAAGGATATTTTTGTCCGACGGGTGGAATTGCCCGTTGCCGGTGATGTGCATGCCATCATTACTCATGACAAGCCACCGAAGGTAAACCGGAGAAAGGCCTTCCGTCTTTGGATTGGATTGAACGGAACCGCAAATACCGCGGATCACCTTTCTGCAAATGTAATCGTGCGAGATGTGTCTGTTATGGGCGTGGGATTTATTTGCTCACCAAAGTTTGTTGTTTCTCCCGGTGAGAAAGTGACGGTGTCTTTTGTGGATGAAACGGAAGATCGGCAGTTCTTTATCATTATGCCCTGTACGGTAGTTCGTGTGGATCCCTGGAAGGGAAATACTGTGATTGTGGGCTGTACGTTAAATCAGGAAATTGCCAACGTGGGAAGGTATATCATGTTAAAGCAGCAGGAGCGGCAAAGAAGATTTAAAAAACCGCTTCGTGCCATGGCGTTTCAATCGGAAGAAGAAAATAAAAAAGCTTCGGCAAATGCATGATGAAAATCAGCAGCCGAAGCTTTATTCTTTGTAAGAGAGATGCCCTTCGCGAATCCAACGTTGTATCACTTCGAGAGGAAGATTGAAGTGATCCGCCACCTCCAGCTCGGTGACATCGTTGTGAAGAACGAACTCCTTTACGTCTTTGTACATCAGATTGTAAAGACAATCATCACAAAGATCTCCTTCGTGACGTCTCGGAAGAGCTTTTCCGCATCCGGTGCAATGTTTGACCCGGGATGTGTTCTCATCCAAGCGGATTCTTCTTAGTGACATACCCCACCTCCTAGTGTGCTTATTGTATCATACTTGTATTTCTTTTTAAAAGGATTAAAATGAAAGAAAAATACATAGTTTAAAAGATTCTTTAATATAGATTTTTAATAGAGGTTTCAAATGAAAGATATGATATGTGTCTTCGACTCTGGCGTTGGTGGAATCAGCGTGTTAAAAGAGCTGGTTAAGATTATGCCAAACGAAGACTTTTTATTTTTTGGTGATTCGTTAAATGCTCCTTACGGAACAAAAACAAAAGAAGAAGTGCGAAAGTTTACGATCGAAGCTACAGAACGATTTATGGAAGAGGGAGCAAAAGGAGTCACCATAGCATGCAATACTGCTACATCTGCAGCGGTTCGCGTCCTAAGAGAAATGTATCCGAACTTTCCTATCGTCGGAATTGAACCGGCATTAAAGCCTGCAGCAACCGAGTTTTTGGGAAAGCGCATTTTGGTTTTGGCAACTCCCATGACCATTGCGGAAGAAAAGTTTCATCTTTTGCTGTCTCGATACGAAAGTCAGGCAGAGGTGATTCCGCTTCCTGCACCGGGACTTATGGAGTTTGTGGAGAATGGAAAAACGGAATCCCCGGAGCTGATGGAATTTTTAGAGAAACTTTTGGCGCCTTATAAGCAGGGGGGAAAGGAAGAAGTCTCCGCTGTGGTTTTGGGCTGTACCCATTATCCTTTTGTGGCATCACAGATTCAAAAAGTCTTGGGAGAAAAAGTAAAGATTTTTGACGGATCCGAGGGAACCGCGCGGGAAATGAAACGCCGACTGAAGGTGGCAGGTCGTTTGAGAGCAGACGAAACCTATCGGGGTAAAGTGGAGTTTCAAAGCAGCTTAGAGGATCCAAAAAAGATAGAAATGATGGAACGGTTGTTTCACGGAGAATAAGAATTTATACATTTGAGGCGAAACGTCTAAACTTATACATTTTGACCGAAATGAAGTTGGAAGAATTGTGTTGAAAAGTCTAAACTCGGGGTTGACTTGAGGTAGTCAAAGTAAATTTGACGGACAGGAGGGATTTGTATGGAGAAACAGTTGATTGTTGCCATCGGACGTGAGTACGGAAGTGGCGGACATGAAATTGGAGAGAGAATCGCAAAGACACTTGGCATTTCCTTTGTGGATCGAAGCATGCTTGACGAAATGTTTGCGCATACCGGAAAGCATAAGGATCAGATGGAAAAGTACGAAGAGGACGTGGCAAAACCGTTTTTACACAAACACGTCAGAGGCTTTACAAATTCTATTGAGGAGAATTTGGCAGAGGCACAGTTTGAGTATATTCGAGAAAAAGCGGCTTCAGGGGAGTCTTTTGTAATCGTGGGACGTTGCGGCGAGGAGGTTCTTCGCGGAAACGAAAATATGGTTTCCATATTCGTACTGGGAGATATGTACGATAAGATTCAAAGAGTCATGAAAAAATATGCATTATCGGAGAAGGATGCCATAGACAAAATCAATCGTCATGACAGAAAACGTAAGAAATACCACAATACGTATTCCGATTTCAAATGGGGTGATTCCAGAGGATACGACTTATGCGTAAACTCAAGCAAACTTGGGGTGGAAGGTACAGCAGAAATGCTTTGCCATTATATCGAGGATGTTAAGGAAAGGAAGTAATGCACATGCTTTCAGCAGCACAGATTGTAGCACTGATTATTTTTGTTTTGATGTTTGTCGCAATTGTTATGGACAAAATCGAACGTCAGTGGGTAACGTTGGGTTGTGGAGCAGCTACGCTTATTATTGTTTTTGGAATTCTGATGCGTAGCCCGGCCACTATTTTGGAATCCATTAACGTTGCCAGTATTTTTCATAGAGATTTCTGGATTACGTCGGAAGCAGAATCCGCTTCCATCGGCGTAAACTGGTCCACCATTATTTTTATCGCAGGTATGATGATTATGGTGGAGGGTATGGCGGAAGCCGGATTTTTCCGTTGGCTTTGTATGCGTATCGCAAAGCTCGTAAATTATAAACCGACACCGCTTTTGGTTTCTTTCATGGTAATGTCTTTTTGCCTTGCCATGTTTATTGATTCCATTACCGTTATTTTGTTTTTGGCAGCGGTTACCGTTGAACTTGCAAAGATGTTAAAGTTTGATCCGGTACCAATGATTTTATCAGAGATTTTCTGCGCGAACCTTGGTGGTTCCGCTACCATGTGCGGTGATCCGCCAAACATTATTATCGGAACGGCATTGCATTTGTCCTTCTTTGATTTTGTATTACACACAGGTTTGATTGCCTTTGTTTGTATGTTCCTGGTAATCGGATACTTCTATATGGTATATCGTAAGGAACTGGCAACAGAGGAAGTTACGGCAGACGATATCGCAGCACTTCCGGATCCGAAGTCTGCAATTAAAAACCCGAAGGAATTTACCTATGCCTGCGTTATCTTCGGATGTGCGGTAGCAATGCTTATAACACATGCGCAGACAGGACTTACCGTTGCCTTTATCGGAACCTTTGTTTCGGCTTTGACTCTGATTTTGTTCCACAAAGATTTGGTTAAGATTATTAAAAAGGTGGATTACAAAACCTTATTATTCTTTGTTGGATTGTTCATTGTTGTAAGCGGTTTGGAAGCAACCGGCGTTCTTGAAATTTTGGCCGGATTTATCGGAAAGATTTCCGGTGGAAACTTAAAGGTTATGATTGCCATTATTATTTGGTTTTCTGCCATTGCTTCAGCTATCGTTGATAACATTCCGTTTTCGGCAACCATGGTTCCGGTTATCCGAGCATTGGCAGCTACTCAGGGTGTTGACGTCAATACCTTGGCTTGGGCACTTGCCATCGGAACGGACGTCGGAGGATCTGCCACACCAATCGGAGCCTCTGCTAACGTTGTGGGAACTTCCGTTGCAGCAAAGAACGGTTATGTCATCGGTTGGGGAACTTACCTTCGTACCGCATTGCCGGCAACCTTGATTGTGATTACGGTTTCCATGCTGATTATTTTCGTAAGATATTGTTAAATAGTTAAGGAAGTTTTATGGTATGCCATGCTGTGAATATCACAGCGTGGCATATTTTTTGGACGCAAGAATTGCGTACAAGTAAATTTTATGCAATAATAACAATTGAAATTTCTAAAATTTCAAGTATAGTTAAAAGTACCTATTAGTATGAAACAGAAAGAACCATAGGTGGTGGATATGATTCGAAAAAATGAGAAGATTGTAGATGAAAAATTTAAATCGGAAAGAGCGTTGTTCCACAGCTCTGATTTGGAGTTGGACGGATGCGTATTTGAGGAAGGTGAGTCTCCGCTAAAGGAGAGCAGTCATATTTTTGCAAAGAAATCATTATTCCGTTGGAAGTATCCTTTTTGGTATGCAAACCATATTGATTTACAGGAAGTGACTTTTTTTGACGGTGCCAGAGCCGGCGTGTGGTATACCAATCATTTTAAAATGAAGGATGCCATTGTGGAGGCACCCAAAAACTTTAGAAGATGCGATGATATTTTGCTGGAAAACGTTACCATTCCAAATGCTCTTGAGACTTTGTGGAATTGTAAGAATGTTACGCTTAAGGATGTGAATGCCCAAGGACCGTATTTTGCAATGGGATGCGAGAATGTTACGGTGGATGGATTGAATCTCATCGGGGATTATTCCTTTGACGGTGTTAAAAATATGGAAATCCGAAACTCTCATTTGGCATCCAAGGATGCGTTTTGGAACAGCGAAAATGTTACCGTGTATGACAGCTTTATTACCGGTGAATATCTGGGATGGAATGCAAAGAATTTAACACTGATTAATTGTACCATTGAAAGCCTGCAGGGTATGTGTTATGTCGAAAATTTGGTGATGAAAAATTGCCGACTGATAAATACGACCCTCGCCTTTGAATACTCCAGCTGTGATGCGGAAATCAAGGGAGAAATCGATAGTGTCTTAAATCCGGGCAGTGGCATGATTCGCGCAGAGCGTATCAAACACCTGGTGATTCAGCCGGATATGATTGACCCGGAACGCACCGAGATTATCTGCGATGCAATTGATGAAAAACTTGATAGTCCTGATACCTTATGGTAATTAATACCCTGCTCGCGTCGGGTATAAGAAAACATATAAAGGATAGAAGAATGTATAATTTTGACGAAGTAATTGATAGAAGAAACACGAACTCGTATAAATGGAATGTTGCCGACAACGAACTGGCAATGTGGGTTGCGGATATGGATTTTAAAACAGCTCCCTGCGTTTTGGAGGCGTTGCAGCATCGCGTTGATCACGGAGTATTCGGCTATGCGGATTTGCCGGATGAATGGTATGCGGCCTATCAATACTGGTGGAAGACCTACCATAATTTTGAAATCCAAAAAGAGTGGATGGTATTTACGACAGGAGTGATTCCTGCCATTTCCACGACGGTTCGAAAGTTTACGACGCCGGCGGAAAAGGTGGTTGTACAGACACCGGTATATAATATGTTTTTCAATTCCATTGTAAATAACGGTCGGGTTGTATTAGAAAATCCTTTAAAGTTTGATGGTGAAAACTACGAGATAGACTTTTCGGACTTGGAAGAAAAACTGTCAGATCCTTTGACTACATTGATGATTCTTTGCAATCCCCACAATCCGGTGGGAAAGATTTGGTCGAGGGATGAACTGGCACGCATTGGTGAACTCTGTAAGGAGCATCATGTAATGGTGCTGTCGGATGAGATTCATTGTGATTTGTGTGCGCCGGGAAAGGAATATGTTCCCTTTGCATCGGTATCGGATACCTGCAGAGAGATATCCATTACGGCCATTGCTCCGACAAAGGCCTTTAATATTGCAGGCTTGCAAACGGCAGCGGTGGTTGCCCCGAACAAAGGTATCAAAGACCGTATTTGGAGAGCCTTAAATACCGACGAAGTGGCAGAACCGAATGCCTTTGCGGTGGACGTTGCGATTGCAGCATTTACGAAAGGAAGACAGTGGAACGAAGAACTTCGCGCGTACATTCAGGAGAACAAAGATCGTGCGGAGGCGTATTTAAAAGACCATCTTCCAAAGGTAAGAATGATATCAAAGGATGCAACGTATCTTTTGTGGTTGGATGTATCTGCTTACACGGATAACAGCAAAGAACTTGCAGCGTTTCTTCGAAAAGAAACGGGACTTTTTGTTTCCCACGGTATGATTTATCGCGGAGACGGAAACCATTTTTTAAGATTAAATGTTGCTTGTCCCAAAGCGACGCTGGAAGACGGACTTGCGAGACTTAAGAAGGGCTTGGAGACTTGGGATAATCATTAGATGCTTTTATGGAAAATAAAAACGGAATTATTAAAAACTTAATATACTTATCTATTCCCACGGTAATCGAACAGATTTTAAGTACGCTTTTGCAGTATGTGGATACTGCCATGGTGGGACAATTGGGAGAAGAGGCAACTGCGGCGGTTTCTACAACTGCGACCATCGGTTGGCTGGTGGGAAGTTTGATGTATGCGCCCGGAGTGGCGCTTCTTTCTTTGATGTCTCAGGCGGTGGGCAGGGGAGAAAAAGAAGAAATTAAAAAACTGGCAAGTCAATCGATTTACCTTGTACTTGGCGTAGCGGTTGTATTGGGAGTGCTTTCGATCGGACTTGCGCCGTATATTCCGATTTGGATGGGAACTGCGGAAAATGTGCGCGCGGCTGCGACGGAGTACTTTATCATCATTTCTTTGCCCATGGTTTTTCGTGCGTCGACGATTATCTTTGGTGCAACCATTCGTGCGAACCTGGACACGAAAACGCCGATGTATGTGAATTTGGCGGCCAATGTGGTGAATGTGGTGCTGGACTATCTTTTGATCTATACCGTAGGCTGGGGTGTGCGCGGTGCAGCGGTTGCAACTGCCGTTACCCATGTGTGTGCGGGATGCGCCATGTTTCTTGTTTTCAGAAAGAAGGCGGCGCTTCACTTTGCCTGGCGGGACGCCCGCTTTGACAGTGAAACCATGAAAAAGATTGCTGCAATTGCCGTTCCGTCGATTGGTACGGATTTAACGGCGATGCTGGGATATGTATTTTTTGCTGGCATGGTATCACATATGGGTACCACGATTTTTGCGGCACACTCTATTGCGGTGGAAGCAGAGACGCTGTTTTACATTCCGGGATACGGACTGCGAACAGCAACCAGTGCTATGACAGGAGTAGCCATTGGGGAAAACAATGAAAAGAAACTTCGTGTGGTGATGCGAGCATCGATTATTATGACAGTGGCGATGATGGCGGTAAGCGGACTGGCGCTGTTCTTCGCCGGCTACCCCATGATGCGGTTGTTTACCAGTTCCGAAGCTGTGGCGACTTTGGGCGCTTCGATGCTGCGATTGGTGGCTTTTTCCGAACCTTTCTTTGGTCTGATGGTTGTCTGCCAGGGTATCTTTTACGGAATGGGCAGGACAAAGAACGTCTTTTTTGTGGAAGCATTTTCCATGTGGGGCATTCGAATTTTGTTTACATATTTGGTAGTAAATGTTTGGCATTTGGGACTGCGTGAAGTGTGGTTTTGCATGATTGCCGACAACATTTGCAAAGCACTGCTTTTATCTCTTTCTTTGCTTTATGTTTGGCGAAGAAAAAAGTGGAGAAAGGTGTAAGAAATTATTTCATTTTTGGGGCAGTGTGCTAAAATAAAAATAGCGAGGCTATCGCAGACTATAAGAGAAAACAGGGGGCCTGTATATGGGACAGAAAAAAGGGATGAAACTGTTGTGGAAGTTTATGCTGTTAGGTTTACTTCCACTTTTTGCAATGTTTGTACTTGCGCAGTACGCGGTGTCTACCGTTTCTAACAGAGTGGCAGAGGAAGAAGTTCATAATATGCTCTCTTCCAATGTATATATGATGGATGTCATCATTGCGGATTTGAATTCCGAGGGGAAAGGCGCCGAAGCGATGCAAGAGGTGCTGGATAGAGCAAAAGAGCATACCGGTGGTGTGAATTTTGCCCTGATTATGGATGGCAAACTTGTGGTTCATACCTTCAGTAAGGATGTACCGGTGAATTTGGATGCGGTAAATCAGGCATTTGCTTCTCCGGACAAAGAGGTATTTATTCCAAACGATGTTGCAGGCGGAGACCCGTATTACACCTATTATAAGGTGGTGGATGATATCAATAAAATCGTAATTCAGGGAACCATCGGACATGATACCATCAAGGCATATTATAGAAACCAGTTGCTTTTGGTTGTGGTTTTAATGATGGTATTGATGGTAGTCTCTGCATTTTTGGTTGTCCTTTTGGTTCGCAAAGTGGTATCTGCCATTACGTCTACCGTCGGAAATCTGGATAAGGTGGCAGACGGAAATCTAAAATACGAGTTGTCGGAGCGTATCACGGGCAGAAGCGATGAAGTGGGAAGCATTGCCCGCTCCATTCAGTCTTTGATTCAGAAACTGGGAAAGACGGTTACCAATATTCATGAGTCTACCGATTCTTTAAATGAATTTTCCGGAACCTTTAAAGACAGTTTTGGAAAGATTAACGACAGAATCGCCAGTGTCAATCAAGCGGTGGATGAGATTGCAAACGGTGCAACCAGTCAGGCGCAGGAAACCACTCGTATCGCAGCGGATATGAACGATATGGGTGAGGCTTTGGATCAGGCATCCGATTCTGTAAAGCAATTGATGCAAAGTACCGATGCTATGCGTGATCAGAATCAGCGCATGAGTGATATTTTGGATGAACTTTCCGAAATCAGCAGCCGTACCGAGGTATCCATTGACAACGTATATAATCAGACAGCAGAGACCAATAAGTCGGCAGAAGAAATTCGAAACGTGGTAGATATTATTACCGGTATTGCAAGCCAGACCAATCTGTTGTCACTGAATGCTTCCATTGAGGCGGCCCGTGCGGGAGAGCAGGGTAAGGGCTTTGCAGTCGTTGCGGATGAAGTAAGAAATCTGGCAGAGCAAAGTGGTGAGTCTGCACATAAGATTAGTGAAATCGTTGAAGAACTGATTCAGAAGTCCAACGTTTCCGTACAGACTATGGAAGAGGTTCGCAAGGAAATCAACAATCAGAACGAGAAACTTTCCGATACCAGAGAGACCTTTGATGCCCTCCGAAATGAGATTGGAAATGTAGGTGGCGAGATTGATAATGTATCTTCACAGGTGGATGCATTAAACGGCACCAAGAATGAAGTAATGAGTGGATTGGAAGGGCTTTCCGCTATCGCAGAAGAAAATGCGGCTTCTACCGAGGAAACGGCAGCAGCTATGGCTGAGCTGGAGCAGATTGTAGATGAGTGCAACACTGCCACAGGAGAGCTTGTTCAGCTTGCCGGAGATGTGGATGAAAACATGAGTGCGTTTACATTGGAAAGCGTGGCTGCGCAGACAAAAGAAACCTTCACTGACAGTGAGGATGCATCCGAAGAATAAGTTCAAAAGATATAAATAAAGCGGGTATCTGTGATACCCGCTTTTCTTATGCCATAAAAACAATACATGTAATGATAATTCCCAAAACAAATCCGGAGATTACCTGTAAAGGTGTATGTCCCACAAATTCTTTTAGCTTTTGTTCGTAAGTACCTTCGGTATAAAAGATTTCCATTAAGTCATTTAATACCTTTGCCTGCTTGCCGGTTTCTAATCGAACACCCATGGCATCGTGCATAACGATGAAGGCAAAAATCAAGGCCAATCCAAAGGTCGGCGAATCAAATCCGCAAATAAAACCGCAACTTAATGCAACAGAAGTAACGGTGGCTGAATGGGCGCTTGGCATGCCGCCGTCCCCAAAGAGTCGGCGCGGGTCAAGACTTTTGTTTACGATTGCATGGATGATGGTTTTAAGGATTTGCGCCGTTGCCCATGAGATGGCGGCGCAGATTAAAATCGGATTACTGACTAACTCATTTATTATATTCATTTATGATCCTCTGCCCGGCTTTCGGGATTCTTTTTATAATACTGCTTTAATTGCGGCGAGCAGGTCTGCGTAATCCTCATACGCCGGGTACTGCGGGTAGTCGCGCTTAATCTGGTCGGTGGTACGGAATAAAAATCCGGCCTTTGAGGCTTCAATCATTCCGATATCGTTGAAACTGTCTCCGAAGGCGATGGTTTCATAGCCGCAGGACTGCAATGCTTTTACCGTGGTATACTTTGATTTCTCGCAGCGCATATGAAAATCGGTGATAGTACCGTCTTCTGCCACCTCCAATGTGTTGCAGAAAAGAGTGGGCATTCCCAATTTTTTCATAAGAGGTGCTGCAAACTGCTCAAAGGTATCGGAAAGAATCACGGTCTGACATGTGGCACGAAGCTCATCCAAAAATTCCTTCGCCCCGTCCAGGGGATCGATGGTTGCAATGACATCCTGAATCTCTTTTAATCCAAGACCGTGTTCTTTTAAAATATTTAATCTGAAATTCATGAGCTTGTTATAGTCCGGCTCATCTCGTGTTGTGCGTTTTAATTCCGGGATATTTGTTGCCTCGGCAAAGGCAATCCATATTTCAGGAACCAAAACACCTTCCAAGTCTAAACAAACAATGTTTTGCATGGCTGTCTCCTTTTTTCATCTTTTTTCTTCCGCTCTTTATTATAAGGATTCCCATGAGAAAGTCAAAAATTTGGAAAGGAAAAATATTTAAAGAAACAGGATTGACACGTCAGAGTATATAGCGTATATATACATATATACAGACAATAAACAGCAAGGAGATTTTTATGGTAATTGATGCAAAACATATTTCAAAGAAACTACCACAGTTTGAACTTTCTGATATAAACTTCACCTTAGATGAGGGATACGTGATGGGGCTTGCAGGAAGAAATGGAAGCGGTAAAACCACATTAATCCGGCTTCTTCTTGGAGCGTATACCGACTATTTCGGAAGTCTTTCGATGTTTGGTACGGACTGTCGGGATAATGTGCGTGTGGTAAAAGATAAGATTGGCTGGGTGCTCCATGATGAGGTGTTTTGTGGAAATAGGAGCTTAATATCAAACGCAAGGCATTATGGAAATTATTACAGTAACTTTAACGAGGATATTTTTTTGAAACGTTTGCTCATGTTTAATCTTGAACCAAGCCAAAGATATGGAAAGCTTTCAAAGGGTGAACAGTTAAAATTCCAGTTGGCATTTGCTTTGGCTCATGAACCAAGGATACTGATTATGGACGAGCCGGTTGCATCCTTTGACCCGGAATTTAGAGAATTGTTTTACAAGGTTGTAAATGATTTTATGAAGGACGGAAAGCATAGTGTCATAATCTCTACGCATCTATTAAGTGAATTGGACATAAGGGCAGATTATCTCATGTATTTAAAAGACGGAAAGATGACCTACTACGGCGATATGGAGAATTTTCGAGATAAGATTGGAAAACATCATTTATACAGCATAGAGGAATATATGGAGGAGGAATTTGTACTATGAAAGAAGTGCTGTGGGATTATTTCGGACATCCCAAACAGGATAAAAAGGAAAAATTAGGTGCATGGAGTTTGCTTTGTTATTTTTTGCTGATGATCCTGGTGGGGACGATTGATGGACATTATGTTATAGGGGAAGCCATTATTTATCTGAGCATCATGCTCTCCCTGAGCTATGTGCTGTGTTATTATTCTTTCTTTTCCGTGGGAACATCGGATACGTATCTGTTTTGCCCTACAACGGAAAAAATGACTTTAAACCATGGAAAGAAAATTGTGGGATTCTGTATTTTGTTTCCAACAATGATAATGGGATTCGGATCACTGGCCATGTTTTTCTGGAGCGGAGTAGATATACCTAAATTAATTTTTCCGGTATTGAATATCGCACTGTTATCATACTTTGCATGTGGAAGTTCCTTTTACATTCGGAACAAAACAAATGAACAATACTCTTTTTCGATGTCGGATGTACTTTCCGGAATCGGCATGGGGGTTAGCATCGTGACATTATTCACCTATATGTTGATTTTAATGGCTGAAACGCATGGATCTTATTACCCGGGATTATACGTGATTGAATGGACGGTGTTTGTAATCATTGATCTGCCGATTGCACTAAGGTACGTGAAATACTTTCAAAGAAATTTTGAAGCAGCATGTAATTATGAGGGGATGAAGAAAGTATGAAGATTACAATAAGACCACAGGGTACACTGGCAATCTATGAGCAGATTGTAAACGAAATGAAAAATGCAATCGTAACGGGAGAACTGTCGGCGGACGAAGCACTTCCCTCCATCCGAAGTTTGGCGGCTGAACTGGGGGTGTCTGTGATTACCACCAAGCGTGCCTATGAAGAATTGGAAAAGGATGGACTGATTCGGGCGGTTCCGGGAAAAGGGTTTTATGTGTGTGAGTACAACACGGATTATCTTCGGGAAAAGCAGCTGGTTATGATAGAAAAGCGTTTGAGCGAATTGATTGCGGATGCAAAAAAAGCGAATCTATCCTTATCGGAATTTAAGGAAATGGCAGAGGGATTGTATGAAGACGAATGAGATGGGATTGCATATAGAAAAAGTGTCCGGAAAGAGAATCGGGTTTAAGTTGAAAAACATAAATCTTGTTGTTCCGGAAGGACATATTACCGGATTAATGGGGAAAAACGGAGCCGGTAAAACCACACTGATTCATTATATTATGAATGGAAATTACAATGGAAGCATCTTTTTTAATGGGGATAACATAAAAGATGACTACAGCGGATTTTTAAAAAATGTGGGGTATATTTCGGAAAACCGAAAACTTTTTGATGAGCGTACCGCCTATGATAATGGACGATTGCTGGGATATTTAAACGAACGGTTTGACGTGGAGGCTTATGAAAAAGAGCTGGACAGATTTCATATTCCCAAAAACCGGTTTTACCAAAATCTTTCACGGGCAGAGAAAATAAAGTGGCAGCTTGCGTTTGCAATTTCCTGCCATCCCAAACTCTACATTATGGATGAGCCAACAGCCGGGATGGATGCAGTCTTTCGAAGGGAGTTTTACGATGTGCTTTCGGAACTGATTTTGGATGGAAAAACATCCGTGCTTTTAACATCACATATTGAGGAGGATATGAGAAGAAGAGCAGATTTTGTTGCAGTTCTCGATAATGGGGAACTTCTGCAATATGACAAAGCAACGGTGGTATTGGGCGAAACAGTGGAAAGAACGGTGGATGTATGAGAGCAAAAGAAAGACTGGATTTATTCTATGAGAAATTGAATGAAAATAATATGCGATTTTTGCTTGCAAAAATAGTTGCGTGGATAGAGATGACGCTGGGTGCTTCGATGTCGATTATTGTTTATTCAAATCCTACGGGGATTAGAATTATTCTTTTTGGCCTGCTTTGGGGATTTCTAGCGATAAAAGGAAGAACTATGGCATATACTTCTATCAGGGAAAACAATGTTCAAAAAAATGTGTGGAGTGCAATTAAGTACACCGGAATTGAAAAAAGAGAGTGGGCGAAGTATTTAAGAAACATTGTGATACCCTTTGAACTGAAATCAACCGTTTTGGTTATCTTTTTTACAACCATGGGAATCCTGATAGGAAGAGCCTATGACATACCCTTTGGCATGAGAAGAGCAGTTTTGGCATACATAGAATCAATAGCTGCCATCATCATGATTCCTTATCTGCTTTACGAACTGGACATTAAGTTTGTGAAGTAGAGATAAAGAAAGCCGGCTCGTTTGAGTCGGCTTTCTTTGGGGAGAGTAATATGAAAAAATGCATCAAAAGAAACTAAATTTTGAGGAGTGTTTCATTTGACGCTACCATCATAGAATGCAAACCTTAAATAAAACTTAAATTTCAGATTATCCACGGATTGCGAAAATATGTTGTTTTTGGATATAATAAAAATGGGTTGAATAGACGATTTTGGTTAAAAGGGGGGAGAGGCACATGGAACAAAGCAAGCATTTGATTACGGATTCCGGATTGGTTGAAAACAGACATATCAAATGGACTCGCGCTTTTGTTGGTATTTGTGTGGTTATTTCAGTTATCCTTATGATTCTCGGTGTGGGAGCTTTGGTGTATCATTAGGAGACAGGGGGAGAAAATGAAACTGGAACTAAAACGACGTATTTATGAAATCTTAGAACCGTCGGGAACGAACGACCCGGCTTCACGTGCTTATGACCTTTTGATGACAACGGCAGTTGTTGTCGGTCTGATTCCGATGATGTTAAAGCACGAGAATTATTTTGTCTTATTGATTGATGTTGTAACGAGCGTTTTGTTTATTATCGATTATGGATTTCGTCTGTATACGGCGGATTATAAGATGGGATATAAAAGCTATAAGGCGTATGTGGCATACATTTTATCACCGCTTGCAATTTTTGATTTGTTATCCATTGTGCCGGTGATTTCTGTTTTTTATCGTGCCCTGGCGGGACTGGCACTCCTTCGATTGTTCCGTGTCTTCCGTGTGGTAAAGCTGGTGCGATACTCCAAGGTCATGGTAACCATTACCAATGTACTTCGCAAAGTTCGAAAGCAATTGGAAGCGGTATTTATCTTGGTGGTTATCTATATTTTTATTTCCGCAATGCTGATGTTCCAATTGGAACCGAATTTGTTTGATACCTTTTTTGATGCGCTGTATTGGGCAACGATTTCCATTACAACCATCGGCTATGGAGATATCTCACCGGTCACTTTGCTGGGCCGTATCATCACGATGATTTCTGCCCTTGTGGGTATGGCGGTAATTGCGCTTCCCACCGGTATTATTACTGCATCGTACATGCAGGAAATAACAAGAAAGAAAAGTAAATATGAATTATAATCAGATACACCTCGGTGGAGTGCAATCCCCGGGGTGTTTTTTTGCATAAAAAATTTTTTAAAAATCTGTTGACATACTATGTCAGTCGTAGTATAGTTACCTCATCAGACATAGTACGACAGTCGTAGTACGACAGACAAAGCAACGACAGACGAAGTAATAAATGAATAGGAGGTGGGTGTCGATGGTAAACATTTCCAGCGACGTAATTCGCGGATACAACGACACGATGATATTATTCCTTCTTCGGAGGGCGCCGTCCTACGGATATGAAATCTCAAAAGATATTCGTATCCTGACGGATGAAAAATATGTCATCAAAGAAACGACATTGTATTCGGCCTTTACCAGATTGGAGAAGAAAGAACTGATTGAGTCTTATTCTCAGGCCGGAGAAAACGGAAAGAAAAGAACCTACTACCGCATCACGGAAAAGGGCGAAGAGTTCTACAAAGAGCGATGTGAAGAGTGGAATATCACAAAAGATGTTGTGGAAAAATTTATAGAATCGTAAATCGTAAGGGAGAAACTATTATGGAAACAATTAAGAATTATTTAGATGCGTTGTTTTTAAAATTACCGGACACGTATGAAGTAAGAAACGCAAAGAAAGATTTACTTGCTTTGTCCGAAGACAAATTTGAGGAATTGATGCGAGAGGGAATGGCAGAGCATGAAGCGGTTGGTCGCGTAATTTCCGATTTTGGAAATTTAGATGAAATCGCAGCTGACCTTGGACTTGAAAAAATGGCAGACGGATCCTTTAGAGCACCGGGCAGCAATGAGAATTACGGTGGCAAAAAAGAGAAGCGTTCCAAAGATGACGACGATGAAGTGTATTACGAAAACAAAACCGTAGCTGCCGTAATGGATGTGTACTGGCAAACCATTACCTGTATTTACTTGATTTGGAGCTTTATCACATTTAATTGGGGTATTACCTGGATTATTTGGCCGGTGGCTGCCATTGTAAAAACCATTATTGAAAACATCTGGGGCGAAGAAAGAGAGTAAGTCGCATTGGAAAAGGAGAATAATTATGGGAAAGAAAATCTATTTAACTGTGATTTGGACAATTGCGTTATTGGCCGTTGTATTTAGTTGCGGAATTCGTTTTATGGGATGGTTCTCAAAAGCAGGAACTTTTTGGACCGCAGGTAATCATACAAATGTAGAGGACGTGGGAAGCGGAGCCTTATCCGACACCGTATCTGTAGACGAGTTTACAAATGTGAAAGTATCTGTTGGAGCATGCGAATTGAAGTTCGCTACATCCAATGATGAATATAAAGTGGAATACAGTGCAACCAAAGAAAAACTGGTTCCAAAGATTGGTGTAAAGGACGGTACTCTTTATGTGGCTCAGGATAACATCAAATTAAAGGATGCAACCGGTACAGAGAGCTTAAAGCTTACGGTTACCATTTATATTCCTGCCAATACAACTTTGGAAAACATTGATTTGGACATCGGAGCAGGAGATTTGAATTTGGAAAATCTTTCCGGAGAAAACTTTGATGTAGATCTTGGAGCAGGAGATTTCGATTTAAAGAACTCTACCTTTGAAAATATCAGCGTAGACTGCGGTGCAGGCGATATCTTTATGGAAAACAATACATTTGATAGCCTTGATATCGATGCGGGCACCGGTGATGTGAAATTAAACTGTCTCGGTGATTTGAGCCAGTACACTTTTGATATTGATAACGGTGTGGGCGAAACCAGAGTCGGTGGAGAAAAAGTAAAGAACGAATATAAATCCGGAAGCGGAGCCAAGAAGATTGATATCGATCTTGGTGTCGGTGAAGTGAATATTATCCAATAATCGATTCTATAAACGGAAGAGGACCTCGGTAGTTTACCGGGTCCTCTTTCGTTTTTATATAGATGCTGAAAAAATTTTCTTTTTAGTAGAAACGGCAGATGCTTTCTCCGTATGCTTCTAAACCTTCTTTTGCTAACTTGATTAACTTTTTAAACATATCGTATCTCCTTCTTCGTTTCATTGTTTTTCATCTTTACTACAATTGCATTATATTGCGAATTTAACTATAATACTTGCCATATAGAGGTAAAAAGTAGCCAAATCTTGCTTTTGTTTCACAAGGGGGAAGAAAATGTACGCTGTATTCGAAGATAATGCAGAAGAATTCCGTTTTATCGACAAAAAATCCGTCCATGTGCCGCCCCATATTCATACGGCACTGGAAATCGTATATATCACCAAGGGTACCCAGGAAGTGGGCATCGGCACTGAACTATATCATATGGAGGCCGGTGATGTGGCGGTGATTTTCCCGGAACTGATTCACCATTATCAGGTCTTTGATACGGGAAAGTGTCGTTCCAGATACATTTTGGTGGAAGCTGCTTTGTGCGGCGCCTACCAAAAAACACTTCATCAACTTGCGCCCCAAAATCCCATTATAAAAAAAGAAAACGTGCATCCGGATATCGCATACGCGTTTCAGACGCTATACAGAGATGAGACGGAAGGAGAAGCGGCTCTTGCCTTACATCAGGCTTTTGTTCAGATTATATTAACCAGAGCCCTGCCCTGTCTTACATTGGTGGATCGCTCGACAATGGAAAGTAAGGATTTAATCTTTCGAGTGGTTTCTTATATCGCAGGCCATTTTACGGAAGAGGTTACTCTTACAAAGATGGCAGAGGATTTGTATGTCAGTCCTTTTGCTTTGTCCCGTATTTTTTCCGGAACCTTCCATACGAACTTCAACCAGTATTTGAACAATACCCGGTTGCAGTATGCCACCTATCTTTTAAAGTACACGGACCAAACCATTACGGAAGCCATGGAAAACTCCGGGTTTGAAAGTCAGCGTACCTTTAACCGGGTGTTTAAAGAAACTTATCATGTTTCCCCGAGGGACTACAGAAACCGAGTGAAAGAAGAACTTCTTCACGAACGCAGGTTAGATGAAGAAGAACGAATCCTTTCTCCGGAGGAGAGCGTGGGACAAAGAATCATCAAGAAAAAGGAAGAGGAATGGGAGGACTAGAGTATGGATCCGAAAGAAAAAGCAATGCAGCGAATGGCTGTGGTGGTTCGAGCATCCATCATCGGAATTATCGCAAATTTATTTTTGACAGGATTTAAGGCGTTTGTCGGTTATATCACCGGCTCTATCGCAATTACCATGGATGCGTTAAACAACTTAAGTGATGCGCTTTCTTCTGTAATTACAATCGTGGGTACGCGACTTGCGGCCAAGGCGCCGGATAAAAAGCATCCATACGGACACGGCCGGGTGGAATATATCACCACAAGTGTGATCTCCATTATTATTATGTATGCGGGTATTACGGCTTTTGTGGAATCGGTAAAAAAGATTCTTAATCCTTCCGCTCCGGAATACAATGCAATTTCTTTGGTGATTGTAGCGGTGGCAATTTTTGTGAAGATTTTTTTGGGCCTGTATGTGGCGTCTGCCGGAAAGAAAGTAAAGTCCGACTCCTTGGTGGCATCCGGAAAAGATGCACTGTTTGATGCTGTGATTTCCGTAGCTACCTTAGTGGCGGCGCTGGTGTTTATTTTTGCGGGAGTCAGTTTGGAAGCTCCACTGGGTGCACTTATTTCTTTATATATTGTAAAGGCCGGCTTTGATATGATGCGCGACTCCATCAGCCAGATTTTGGGAGAGCGTGCAGAGACGGAACTTACCATTTCCATGAAAAAGACGATTTGCGAATTGGAAGAGGTGCGGGGCGTCTATGATTTGACTTTAAACAACTATGGACCGGATACCTATATGGCATCTATGCATGTGGAAGTGGACTCTAAGATGAGTGCAGTGGACATCGACCATTTATCCCGAAAGATTTTTAATCTGGTTTTTGAAGAGTATCAGGTAATTGTTTCGGCTGTGGGTATTTATGCGTATAATGGTGATGATCCGGAGGCTGAGAGGATACTAACGGATTTGCGCGGACGTTTGGAAAAATATCCGAATGCCATGCAACTGCATGGATTCTATTTAAATAAAGAAGAAAAAACCATGAGTTTTGATGTTGTCATCGATTTTGAAGCGAAGGATCGTATGGCGGTTTATCAACAAATCAAGGAAGAAGTTCGGGCGGCGTATCCCGAATATCAAGTGCTTGTCGCTATGGATGAAGATATTAGTGATTAGTTGAAATTCATTGTTGAATATTCGTGGCACATAATTTAGAATACCTATAGGATTTTTTAAAATACTCAAGGAGGGAAAAAATGAAGAAAATTCTTTCATTACTTATGGTAATGGCTCTTACAGTATCAGTTTTCGCTGGCTGTGGAAGCAAAAACACAAACACAGAATCAGGCGAGAGTGCAGGTTCTGAAGCATCAGAAAGCGACGCTTCTTACAGCATCGCTATGATTACTGACTCAGGTGATATCACTGATATGTCATTCAATCAGACTACTTATGAAGCATCTAAGTCTTTTGCTGAAGAAAACGGTTTAGACTTCCAGTACTACAAACCAACCGAAGATTCAGATGAAGCTCGTATCGCTTCTTTCAACAACGCTGTAGCTGATGGTTACAATGTAGTTGTTGTTCCTGGATACTTATTCGGACCAATGATCGTTGCTGTAGCAGACGATAACCCGGATGTTACAATCATCGCTCTTGACGTTTCTGAAGGAGATCTTGGTGATTACACACTTCCTTCTAATGTTGCTTGCTTTACCTATCAGGAAGAGTTAGCAGGTTACATGGCAGGATATGCTGCTGTTAAAGAAGGTTATGAGAAACTTGGTTTCTTAGGTGGTATTGCAGTTCCTGCAGTTATCCGTTACGGATACGGATTCATTCAGGGAGCTAACGATGCTGCTGTTGAACTTGAAAAGGCTGATGCTGTAGAAGTTAACTATGTATATGGTGGACAGTTCTACGGTGATGACGCTATCAAGGCTGTTATGGATACTTGGTACAAGGGTGGTACCGAAGTAGTATTCGCTTGCGGTGGTGGTATCTATACTTCTGCATGTGATGCTGCTAAGGAAGTTGACGGTGCTAAGGTAATCGGTGTTGACGTTGATCAGTCCGGTACAATCGCTGAGTATTCAGGTGTTCAGGATCTTTGTGTAACTTCTGCTATGAAGGGTCTTGCAGCTACAGTAAACTCTACACTTCAGTCCGTATTGGACGGATCATTCTCTCAGTATGGCGGAAAGGTTGCAAACCTTGGTTTAGTATCAGGTGATGACCCATCATTAAACTATGTTCAGTTACCTACAGATACATGGTCAATGACAAACTTTACTGTTGATGATTACAACGCATTAGTAAAGGCTATGGTTGACGGAACTGTTTCAGTATCTAATGATATTGACAACCAGCCAACAACAGAAATTAAGGTTAACACATTCGATAACATTCACTAATTTCTGATTTACTTAAATAGCATACTTGAATTACAAACCTAGATTTATAAAGGGAGGAACTTTCTTAAAGTTCTTCCCTTATTTTTATGGTTTTCGTTTTAAGAATATGGTAGAGTAGATGTATTGAAGTATAAATACATAAGGAAGGTGTATTCCATGGAAGATTATGTAATTGAGATGCTGCACATTACAAAAGAATTTCCCGGTATCATCGCCAATGATGATATTACCCTCCAGTTAAAGCGCGGAGAGATTCATGCGCTTCTCGGTGAAAATGGAGCGGGAAAGTCTACATTAATGAGCGTGCTTTTCGGTCTTTACACCCCCGAGAAGGGTGTCATTAAAAAAGACGGAAAGGAAGTTAAGATTAACAATCCCAACGATGCGACGGATTTGGGGATTGGTATGGTTCATCAGCACTTTATGTTGGTGGATATCTTTTCTGTTTTGGACAATATTATTCTTGGCGCGGAACCGAGCAAGTTTGGTTTCCTTACAAAGGATGATGCCAGAAAGAAAGTATTGGCGCTTTCAGAAAAATATAATTTAAAGGTGGATCCGGATGCGCTCATTGAGGATATCACAGTTGGTATGCAGCAACGTGTTGAAATTTTAAAGATGCTCTACCGTGACAATGATATATTGATTTTCGATGAGCCGACAGCAGTGCTTACTCCACAGGAAATCGATGAACTTATGAAGATTATGAAGGAGCTTGCAAAAGAAGGTAAGTCCATCTTATTTATCACACATAAGTTAAACGAGATTATGGAAGTCGCAGATCGTTGCTCCATTCTTCGAAAAGGAAAATACATCGGAACCGTTGATGTGGATAAGACCACGAAGGAAGAGCTTTCTTCCATGATGGTTGGACGTGATGTAAAATTTGCTGTAGATAAAGCAGAAGCAAAGCCAAAGGAAGAAGTTCTTAAAGTCGAAGGCGTTTGCGTAAAATCAAAGATTCATCACAACGATGCAGTACATAATGTGTCCTTTAATGTTCATGCCGGAGAGATTGTTTGTATTGCCGGTATCGACGGAAACGGTCAGACCGAATTTGTCGGTGGATTGACCGGATTAGAGGATGTTTCTTCCGGAAAGATTACACTTGCTGGAACGGATATTACACATAAATCCATCCGATATAAAAACACTCACGGAATGAGCCATATCCCTGAGGACAGACATAAACACGGTTTGGTTTTGGATTATACATTGGAAGAGAATATGATTCTTCAAAGATACTTTGAACCGCAGTTCTCTAAGCATGGCATTATCAAAAAGGATGCGATGCGTGAATATTCCGATCGTTTGTCTGAGGCATTTGATGTTCGTTCCGGTAAGGGAGCTACCACAAAGGTTCGTTCCATGTCCGGTGGTAACCAGCAGAAAGCCATCGTTGCCCGTGAGATGGACAGAGAACACAAGCTTCTTGTTGCCGTTCAGCCGACACGTGGTTTGGACGTAGGAGCAATCGAGTATATTCATAAAGAAATTGTTAAGCAGCGTGATGCAGGTGCTGCCGTACTTTTGGTGTCCTTGGAATTGGACGAGGTTATGAACTTATCCGACCGTATCCTTGTTATGTATGAGGGTGAGATCGTTGGTGAAGTGGATCCGAAGAAGACGACTCTTCAGGAATTGGGATTATATATGTCAGGCGCGAAGCGCGATAACAGAAAGGAGGCCTAGTCGATGAAGGAAAAGACAACTATTTTGAAGCGACCGGGCGTGCAGACATTTTTGGTGTCCGTTCTCTGCGCTTTGCTTGGAATCTTCTTGGGCTTTGTAGTTTTACTTTTAATGAATCCGGAACATGCTGCGGAAGGTATGGGAGCGATTCTTAGAAACTTCTTTAAATATAACAACAACTCTACCACGTTGATGTATTATTTCGGATCTGCGTTGGTAAAATCCGTACCGCTGATTCTTTGTGCGGAAGCGATTTTGTTTGCATACAAAGCAGGACTTTTTAACATCGGTGCTGCCGGACAGTATACACTTGGAATTTTAGCTTCATTGTATACGTCCTTGGCATTGGGATGGAACTGGGTATTATGTGTGCTTGCAGCTGTTGTTGCCGGTGCTCTTTGGGGACTTGTAGCAGGCTTTTTGAAAGCGACCTTTAATGTCAACGAAGTAATCGCCGGTATCATGTTAAACTGGATTGGACTTTATCTTACAAACATTATTCTTGGAAAAGACAATGTTATGAATACAACCAAGTCCGAGACCTATGACTTAAGTGCGGTAAACAAAAGCGCACTTTTGCCGGGATTCATGCAGGATGTATTCGGTCACAACCAATACATGACCATTGCAATTCCGGTTGCAATTATTGTTGCGATTTTAATCTTGTTTGTTTTGGAAAAGACCACTTTTGGTTATGAATTAAAAGCCACCGGTCACAATAAAGAAGCTGCTCGTTATGCAGGTATGAATGCAAAGAGAAACATCATGCTTACACTTGCAATTTCCGGTGCGATTTCCGGTTTAGCAGCATCCATGATTTATTTGACCGGAATTGAACATTACAAGATTTCTTCTTCTGTTCCCGGTATGGGATTTAACGGAATCGCGGTTGCCTTCCTTGGTGGCTTGCATCCGCTTGGCGCGATTTTGGCAGGATTCTTTGTTGAATACATTACACTTGGTGGTCAGTATTTGAATACAAATTATTACAACCCGCAGGTAGCGGATTTGATGGTTTCCATCATCATTTACTTATGCGGATTCGTGCTCTTCTTTAAGCATGTATTCGATAAAATCGGAAAGAAAAAGGAGGTGCGTGAATAATGATTTTACTTATTCAATACACACTCATTTTTTCAGCAGTGTTGATTATGGTAGCCTTGGGCGGAATGTTTTCCGAGCGAAGCGGTATTATCAATTTGGGACTTGAAGGAATTATGGTGTTTGGTGCGATGGCAGGTGCTATGGTAATGGTTCTTTTGCCACAAGATGCATCTAAATTTGCTATTATTTCTTTGACGATTTTGGCAGCTGCGGCAGCAGGAATGATTTCCTCCCTTTTGATTGCGGTCGCTTGTATTAATTTTAAGGCTGATCAGACATTGATTGGTACAGCGCTTAATATGCTTTCCGTAGCAGGTGCAACAGTAGTTGTTAAGGCGTTTAATACCGCTCGTTCCAACGGTTCGGATTTTTCTGCAAAGTTAGAGTTCGTACGCGGACATGATGCATTTGTGTTTTATATCGGAAAGTTGCAGCTTACCTGGTTTATTGTAGTTGCATTTGTGCTTTTGATTGTAGCATACATCTTCTTCTATAAGACCAAGCTTGCGCTTCGCTTAAGAGCATGCGGTGAGCATCCACAGGCAGCGGATTCCGTTGGTATTAATGTATATGCAATGCGTTATGTAGGCGTTTTGATTTCCGGATTCTTGGGAGGAATTGGCGGAATCATCTACATCGCTGCAGCAAACTCCACCTGGCACTTCGATTATGGTGTAGCCGGTGCCGGATTCCTTTCTTTGGCCGTTATGATTTTTGGTCAGTGGAAGCCGGAAAAGATTGCAGGAGCGGCAGTGCTCTTTGCTGTATTCCGTACATTATCAAACGTATACATGGGAATTGGTTTCTTATCCGCTCTTCCGATTTCAGGAACGGTATACAACATGTTCCCGTACATTGTTTCTTTGATCGTACTTGCACTTACTTCAAAGAACTCACGTGCTCCAAAGGCAGAGGGTATCCCATACGACAAGGGTGCACGTTAGAAAGGAAGATAGATGAAGCCGATTATTATTGGTATTGCCGGAGGAACAGGTTCCGGAAAGTCTACATTTACAAATCGAATCAAAGATGCATTTTTAGATGATACGTCAGTGATTTATTACGACAATTATTATAAGGCACAGGATGATATGCCCTTTGAACAGCGAAAGCTTCAAAACTACGATCATCCGGATGCCTTTGAGACGGAGCTTTTGCTGGAACAACTGGAGATGTTAAAAAACGGACAGACAATTAAATGTCCGGTATATGATTACACTCAGCACAATCGTTCCAAAGAAACCATTGAGATAAAGCCAAGCCCGGTGATTATTATTGAGGGTATTTTGGTGCTTCAGGATATTCGCTTAAGAGAACAGATGGATATCAAGGTGTATGTGGATGCGGATGCGGATGAGCGTATCTTACGTCGTGCTCTTCGAGATGTGGAAGAGCGTGGAAGAGATTTACGCGGTATCGTGGATCAGTATTTAACGACTGTAAAACCCATGCATTACATTTACGTGGAACCGACACGTGCTATGGCGGACGTTGTATTAAACTCCGGCATGAACGATGTGGCATTTGATGTGGTTTCCGCAAAGATTCGAAGTATCCTTGCGAAAAACAAAGAATAAAAACCTACAGGAACCAAACATCCTGATTGGTAGAAGAAACAGAGGAGACGCCAACTTCCAGAAGGGACATGACGTCTTCTTTTTCTGTTACAAGACCTCCGGCAATGACCGGACATTTGACAAAGGATAAGATACGCTCCATTACGGATGGCATCAGTGCGGGGAGCACTTCAATGACATCCGGATGGGCGTTTTTTATTTGTTTTTCCATGGTGGTGTACGCAATGGAATCGATGATAAAGAAACGCATAACGGTGTAGAGACCCAACTCTTTTGCGCGCTGAATAATGGTCATCTTTGTGGAAATAATGCCGTCAGCTTTTGTGTATTTTTTGATAAAGTCAACTGCAATATCTTTCGACTGCAATCCGTAAATCAGGTCTAAGTGAACCATTGCGATTTTGCCGGCGGATTTAACGGTTTCCACAATGTGCGGAATTGTAACCACGTCACCGTACAATATGAAAATGATCTTGCTTTCGCAGGTCAAGCATTTTTTTAACCCATCATCATCTTTGATGGCTGCGATAATGGGTGAATCTTCAATTGCTTCTTTAAACTCTTTTTTCATAAATATCCTCGCGAATGATTGTACCTTTGCCTTATTTTCGGTATCATTATAGGAGTTTTATATTTTGCTTGCAACCAAGGGAAAAGAAAAAAGGAAAAGAAATGACGGATTTTAAAGAGGGATTAAAGGATAGTGTTCCGATTGCGATAGGATATTTCTCGGTAAGTTTTACCTTCGGGATTATGGCGGCAACCTTTGGGATTTCGCCGCTGACTGCAGGAATGATTTCTTTGCTAAATGTAACAAGTGCGGGACAATTTGCGGGAATTACGTTAATCGCTGCAGGAACTACATATATTGAGCTGATGCTGACGCAGATTGTGATTAATCTTCGTTATGCCTTGATGTCTTTGACGTTGACACAAAAACTTTCGGAGAAAATGCATACGCCCCAACGCATGCTGATTTCTTATGGTGTGACGGATGAAATATTTGCTGTGGCCGCTACCAAAGAAAAGCCCCTTACCTTGTCCTATATGCTGGGACTGGAGTGGTTTCCGATTTTAAGCTGGATGGCAGGTACAATCTGCGGCGGAGTGGCAAACAATTTGCTTCCTGCATCGGTACAAAGTGCACTGGGAATCGCGCTTTACGGAATGTTTGTAGCGATTGTACTTCCGGGTGTGGAAGAAGAAAAATCTGTTTTGTTTGTAGCGATTACGGCACTTGTATTTAGCTGTATGTTTACCTATGTTCCCGGATTAAATAAGGTTTCCTCCGGCTTTGCGATTATTTTGTGTACACTGATGGCTTCCGGTTTGGGAGCGGTGTTCTTTCCATTAAAGGAGGAACGGGCAGTATGATGATTAAGTATATTTTATTGATGGCGATTACGACCTATTTGATTCGCATGCTGCCGCTTACCTTGTTTCAAAAAGAAATCAAAAATAAATACATAAAAAGAGTGCTGTATTATACGCCATATGCATGCCTTACGGCCATGACGGTGCCTGCCATTTTTTACTGTACAAGCAGTGTGTTAAGTGCCCTTATTGGTTTTGCTGTAGCCCTTGTTTTGGGCTATAAAAAGAAAAGCCTGCCGGTGGTGGCTGTTTTTGCCTGCGTGGCTGTTTTTCTTGTGGAGCGACTGATGGGATTATAATGCGAAAAAGTACTTGAAAACGTAAGAGTAAAAGGACTACAATAATTAAAGCAAATCTTTTTCTAGGGAGGGGTAAAAGGATGTCTACTAAAAAATCTAAAAGCACAACTGGAATTGGCATCAGAGTAAAGTTGGTTATCATTTTTCTGGCGCTAAGTATTATTCCAATGTTGGTAATCACTTTGTTACTAACCCAAACATTAAAAAACAATGTAATTGACCTGCAGACGAATCTTGCATCGCAAACATTGAAAACTGCGGATAAAGAGCTTATAAGTATGGTGGATGAGACCTTTATCGGTGTGGATATGTTATCCAGAAATACCACGCTTTCCGATGCTCTCGTTGATCCAAGCGAGCAGAATATGGCTTGGGCGAAGGCAGAAATGGTAAACGCTGACAAGGGCTTTGCTAACGATGGCCTGATGTTTGTATACGGTATGGATTGTATGCAGATTGTACGTGCGGATGACGGGGCGCTAAATGATATCTCTGACAGAGAATATGCAAAGCAGTCTGTAGCCGGTACTAAATATATTTCAGATGTTACCATCAGTAAGGCAACCGGTGAACCAAATGTATATATGGCAGATCCTATGTACAACGAAGCCGGAGATGTTGTAGGCGGTGTGGCAAGATCTGCAACATTGTCTACGTTATCCGCTAAGCTTGCTGAATTAGATACGGATTATACAGATATTACGATTTTGGATCGGTCAGGAAATTTGGCTGCAACAACAGAGTCTCAGTATGATTTGAATTCCGGTGAAATTATCGATTTATCCGGGGAAGAAGTTTACCAGTTGGCACAGGCAAATGGCAGCGGTATGGAAGTTACCACGCATAATGGCAAAAAGGTATTGATGTCATATTTAAAGAATGACACTATTTCCTGGACAACGGTTATATATACCGATTATGACTATGTAATGTCCGCCTATAATAAGAGCTTGGCAAATGCGCTTATAATTTTAGCGATTGCGGTTGTGTTAGTTATTCTATTTGGATATGGATTTGCGTCTTCACTTGCAAAACCTATTGTAAAGGTAAAAGAATTTGCAACCACATTGGCATCCGGAGATTTCACAACAGAGCCGCTTAAGATTAAGCGTTCTGATGAAATCGGAGCCATGGCAACCTCTTTGAATGAGATGTACTACAACAATTCGGATGTTATCCGAAATATCGGAAACGGATCACATCAGGTTTCTGAATCTTCAACAGAACTTGCGGGAACATCCAATACACTTTTGGAGCGCTTTAAAGATGTGGCAGAGTCTATGCAACGCGTAAACGATGCAATGACCAACACCGGAGCAGCTACAGAGCAGGTATCTGCTTCTGCAAATGAAGTAAACGAATCTGTTGAAAAACTTGCCGAAGAGACAAGAAATACGAAACAGGAAGTTGTTGCCATTAAGAATAAGGCAGCAGACATTGAACGTGAAGGTAGAGAATCATCCGAGCATGCTCTTTCCATTGCCAGAGAACGCGGTAAGGAATTGGAAGAAGCTACAGAGGCAGCAAAGGTTGTTTCTGAAATTTCTACAATGGCAGATTCTATTTCAGAGATTGCCAGCCAGATTAACCTTCTTTCATTAAACGCATCCATCGAGGCAGCCCGGGCCGGCGAACATGGTCGTGGATTTGCTGTTGTAGCAGGTGAGATTAATACTCTTGCAGAGCAGACCAAGAATGCGGTTGATCAGATTCAGGGAACGGTTGATCAGATTCAAAAAGCGTTTGATCAGTTGTCATCCTCTTCTGCATCTCTCTTAGAGTTTATGAGAGAAACGGTTGCACCGGATTACGAGAAGTTTATTTCCATCGGTCAGGAATATGGCTCAGATGCACAGAAGTTCGGTGATTTGGCAGATAATATTTCCGAGATGGTTCGCTATATCTCCGAGTCTATGGAGCAGGTAAATGCAGCAGTTGCGGAAATCGCAGAGAGTGCTACAAATACAGCTACATCTTCAGCTGAGGTTACCGATACGATTAACCAGGCAGGCGAGATGATGGGACGTATGAACAATATGGCCAGTGATTCTCAGGATGTATCAAGCCACTTGGATGAGATTGTTCAGCGCTTCAAGTTAAACGAAGAAGTGATTGTGGAAGAACAGCCGACGGATGAAGAATAAAAAGAAGATAGCATAAAAAATAAAACGGTACCAAAGGATTCTTTGGTACCGTTTTTTATGTGTTAAAATTAAAGTTCGATGTCAAACTCTTCCGGTAGGAATCGTGGACAAACATTTTCTTTGGTTGCGATTACGGATGCAGCCAAACGTGTTCCGATCTTGCAGGCGTCTTCCAAACTCTTGTGATAGGTAAGTCCCATGGACACACCGGCGAAGAAAGCATCTCCGGCACCGGTGGTATCAATTACCTGAACGCTTTTTGCTTCCACATATCCGGACTCGCCGTCCATGGTTGCGTAAACAGAACCGCGGCTTCCCAAGGTGACAACCATCATAGGAATCTGGGCAAGCTTTAACTTCTGCACCAGGATTTGTTTCATTTCTTCCGGTGTCTTATCTTCGTACTCGTCAGAGAAGAAGATGCCGGCTTCCTGCTCGTTGCATACGAAGCAGGCGGTTTGTTTTAAAAGGTCACGCCGTTCTACGGCAATTGTCATATTGGACACGGCTGCATAGACTTTTTTGTTGTATTTTTCTGCCAGGGCAAAGACGCGTTTTAAGATTTCCTTGTCCATATCAAACTCGATGATAATGCTGTCGCAGTTCCCGATAATATCATCGCCCTGTTCATCCAGAATTGTGGCGATTTCGGAAAGGTCCGGTCGATTGGAAATGGAGGCAACCACGTCTCCCGAATTATCAAAAATCGCAAGCCAGGAACCAAGTCCGTCTTTTACCTTTCTTACGTAGTCCACATTAACTTTATGTTTGGAGAGTTTGTTTATGACATCTTCTCCAATGCCGCTCTCATCTACGACACTGACAAAGGTGGGACGAAGCTCCACATTGGCAATATCTTCTGCAATGTTTCGCGCCACACCACCATGCACCTGCATGACGCGACCCACATTTCGGCCTGAAGGGATATACTGCATCAAAGGGTGCCCTTTGATATCTACAAATACAGCTCCAATAACTACAATACCCATAGAATTTCCTTTCATAAAAAAATATGTCTGAATCTCAAGAGCACATTATACACCAAAACGGGAAAAAAAGAGAGCCTGCATTTGCAAGCCCTCTTCCGTAGTTTAAATATGATATTTTAGAACTCCGGTTCGATAAGACCGTAGGTATTTCCTCGTCTCTTGTAAACTACGTTTACTTCGTCGGTCTCGGCGTTTCTGAATACGAAGAAATTATGTCCCAACAGTTCCATCTGTACACATGCATCCTCCGGATACATCGGCTTCATTCCGAATTTCTTGGAACGAATGATATTAATCTCCTCTTCATCTTCTTCTGCTTTTGAGATGAATTCGTCTGCGAAGAATTCGCCCGGCTCCTGCTGGCGAGAAATAATCTTGTTGCGATATTTCTTCATTTGACGTTCGATGACTTCTTCAACCAAATCAATGGATACGTACATATCATTGGATACCTGCTCGGAACGAATGATGTTTCCCTTAACAGGGATGGTAACCTCGATTTTTTGACGTTCTTTCTCAACACTAAGGGTAACATTTGCTTGTGTATCTTCTGTAAAGTACTTGTTAAGCTTGGATAATTTCTCCTCTACAGCTTTTTTTAATCCTTCTGTCAGTTCGATATTTCTTCCGGTAATCTTAATCTTCATGATGTTTAACCCCTTTAAATAAAATTTATCAAAGGTTTTGGTCCTTCTCCTCCTTTCATATTGCTTTTTGAAAAGCTAAAAACAACCTCCTTTGATATAAAAGTATTATATCATATTAATGTCTGACTTCAATGAAAATCGAGTGACAATTTAACCAAAATCCGAGGAAAATTTTCTACCTTTACAAATACTCGCACAAATATTATATTGTTCATATATGGGATAATACGTATGTTTGCCTCAGTTTCCTTGTATAGGCGACTGAGGTTTTTTAAATGGAGGGGTAGTATATGAAAAAACCAGTTGCGTTGCCGTTTCGCATATTAAAATGGGTACTGATTACTGTAGCAATTCTTGTATCTATCGTGTTTCTGTATTTTCTCGTTTTAACCATCGTAGAATATCGTCCAAAGGATGTGGAATCAATCACTCCGGAGGCCTCTGTTAGCGGTGAAACAAAGATCCTTGCAGTAGGGGATGATGTTTCTGTGGTGACATGGAATATCGGTTATTGCGGACTTTCCAAAACGGCGGATTTTTTCATGGACGGAGGCAAGGCGGTTAAGTCCCAGGATGAAGAATCAGTAAAAAACAATCTTTCTGCAATTGAGGATACATTAGAGTTCCTTGATCCGGATGTCATTTATATTCAGGAAGTGGATGTAAACAGCACACGTTCTTATGGCATTGACCAGACAACAGATCTTAGGACAGATCTTTCGTCCTACTCTTCCGCTTTTGCGAAAAACTTTGATGTATTATGGATTGCCTATCCGATTCCACCAATGGGACATATGTTGGCAGGTGTTCAGACTTTAAGCAAGTTTCCGCAGACGACGGCAGAACGTATTTCGTTACCGAACCCGTTTTCTTGGCCGATTCGTACCGGGAATTTAAAACGTTGTCTTTTGGTTTCCCGTACCCCGATTGAGGGAACGGATAAGGAACTTGTGTTTGTAAACCTTCATTTGGAAGCATATGACAGCGGCGAAGGAAAGGTTGCACAGACAAAATTGTTGTCTTCATTTATTCAGGAAGAATATGAAAAAGGCAATTATGTAATTGCGGGGGGAGATTTTAACCAAACCTTCTCCGGAGTGGATGCAAGCATGTATCCGGTACTCGGGGAAGATTATTGGAAAGCCGGCCTGATTGAGGAATCAGATTTTGCAGACGGATGGCAGTTTGAAATGGATACCACACATCCGACTTGCCGTTCTTTGGATAAGCCGTATGCAGGAAACGAGGATGAGTTCCAGTTTTATATGTTAGACGGCTTTATTGTATCGAAGAATCTGAAGGTGAATCGCATAGAAACCATTGATAAAGGATTTGAAAACAGCGATCACAATCCGGTTTATTTAAAAGTTACGATTGAAGAGGATTAAGAGATTTGTTATGAAAGAAACTGCACTGGTTACGGGAGCAAGCAGAGGAATTGGAAGAGGAATTGCGTATGCTCTTGCAAAAGAAGGGTATGATTTGATTTTAATTTGCCACGAGAATACGGAACTTCTTACGTCTTTGGCACAGGAATTAAAAGATACTTATCAAACCAGAAGCTTCTGCTTTACGGGAGATGTTTCCGATTATTCATTTCTGCTCCATGTAAAAAAGGAGATGGAGAAAGACTCTCCGATAGTTACGGTTATTGTAAATAATGCCGGAATTTCTCACTACGGCTTGCTAAATGATATGGAAGTATCCGAGTGGCAACGTGTCATCAATACGAACTTGTCCTCCGTGTTTTATACGACAAAGCTTTTTTCTCCGGAAATGATTTCCCGCAAGTCCGGACATATTATAAATATTACCTCTATGTGGGGTCAAAGAGGAGCCTCCTGTGAGGTCTGTTATTCCGCATCCAAAGGTGGCGTGGACGCGTACACGAAAGCGTTGGCAAAGGAATTGGCGCCTTCAAATGTATTTGTAAATGCAATTTCCTGCGGGGTGATTGATACCGATATGATGAAGATCTTTGGTGACGAGGAAAGAGCGGATTTGGCGGAAGAGATTCCTATGGGACGCTTCGGCACACCGGAGGAAGTCGGAAAGGCTGTGGTATCACTTCTTTCCAATTCTTATATGACCGGACAGATTATCGGTTTGGACGGAGGTTACTTTTAGGCAATGAATCAATTATCAACGGTTTGGGGAGAGAACCTCGATAAGGAACAGGTACTACAGGAATATCCACGACCACAAATGGTTCGTGACAGTTATATCAATCTAAACGGCTACTGGAAGTACGCATTCGAAAAAATCGGAGCAAGAAGCGTGCAGGAAAAGTTTCCGAATGTTTCGGATGGAAAAATTCTTGTCCCTTTTTCTCCGGAGACTTCGCTTTCCGGCGTAAATCGCCAGCTTCAGCCCGATGAATATCTTTGGTATCAAAGACACTTCCGTTTTGAAAACAGAAAAGAACGTGTACTATTGCATTTTGGTGCAGTGGACCAGTGTTGCACTCTCTATATTAATCAAAAGGCAGTTGCTTCCCATGTGGGCGGATACCTGCCTTTTGATTGCGATATCACCCGGTTCCTATTCCGGGGAGACAATACCATTACCCTTCGTGTTACCGATGAATCCGATGAGTCCTATCATTCCAGAGGAAAGCAGAGGTTAAACCGTGGCGGGATGTTTTATACGGCACAAAGCGGTATCTGGCAAACGGTTTGGGCAGAGATGGTTCCCCAGAATTATATCACTGCAATTGAATTAAATGCGGAAGATAATCCTTACATGCTCCGTGGAACAATTCATACCAGAAATCAGCATTCCTGTGACGTAACGATTTCTCTTTATGAGCCAAAGGTTTATTTGAAGGCGGATGAAAAACCGGAGCGGATTTTTGAAACCCATGTGGTAAAAAGCGACGAGGAGTTTTTGATTCCCCTGGAGCATCCTGTGCTTTGGACACCGGAGGAACCTTATTTATATTATTGCGATATTTCCATGACCGATGATGAGGGTATCGAAGATAAAGTGCAAAGCTACTTTGCCATGCGCTCCTTCCAGTTGATTCATCAGGAACATGAAACCTTTCCCAGGGTCGGCCTCAATCATAAAGTGATTTATCAGCAGGGGGTATTGGATCAGGGTTATTGGCCGGAATCTCTTTTGACCCCACCTTCCGACGAGGCCATAATTTGGGATCTTACAGAGATGAAAAACACCGGCTTTAATATGGTGCGAAAGCATATCAAGATTGAGCCGGATCGTTGGTATTATCACTGCGACAGACTTGGACTTATTGTCTGGCAGGATATGGTAAACGGCGGTGGCAAACTAAAGCAGTGGTTTGTGACCTATGCCGCTACACCCCTTTCTTTAAAACGAGTAAAAGTCAGCGATAAAATGTATCCGCTGTTTGCCCGTACGGATAAAGAGGGACAACTGGAGTTTAAAAACGAAATGGTTGCCACCATTCGACTTCTTAAAAATCATCCCTGCATTTGTACCTGGGTGATTTTTAACGAGGGATGGGGACAGTTCCATACCACGCGTATGACCATGCTTGCAAAAAAGGCAGACCCCACGAGACTGATCGATCAGGCCAGCGGATGGTTCGACCAACGAGGTGGGGATTTCTTCAGTGTCCATAATTACTTCTTTGAACTAGTGGTTACACCGGAAAAGCATCGTGCCAATGTGCTCTCGGAAATCGGGGGTATGGTTTATAAGATTAAAGAACATTCTTACTCCGATCCGATTTACGGATACAGTGTTTACAACAACCGAGAAGATTTAAACAAAGCATACGAAAAGATTCAAAACAAACTTCGGGGATTGATTCCGAAGGGACTTTGCGCAAGTGTCTACACCCAGTGGACCGACATTGAGGATGAGACCAACGGCGTCTACACCTACGATCGAAAAGTACGCAAGATAGACGGAGGCAAGCTATGATATTTCACGTAGTTGTAAATCCGGTGGGAGCATCCGGACGAACACTTAAAAAGTTTCAAAAGATTTTTCCGATTATGGAAGAAAGCGGCAACGAAATAAACGTACACTACTCCACAAAAGAAGTGGGACTTGATGCGTTGTGCCATCAGCTGACAAAAGATTTGCCGGCGGATGAAATCATAAATCTTATTATCGTCGGCGGTGACGGAAGTTTAAATGTGGCATTAAACGGCATGGAACACATCAATCAAATCCACTTAGGATATATTCCGGCGGGAAGCGGAAACGATTTGGCAAAGGGACTCGGAATCGGAGATGATGTGGAAGGCCTGGCCAAGAAAATCATGGAAGGCAATGTTTGCCGAAAAATGGATGTGGGAAAAATCGTATATCACGAGATTTCCGATGAACTTGTTCCTGCAGAAAGAATCGGCCGGGTGGATGAAAACGGAGATACTTATCGACTGTTCCATGATTCTACCGGATTTGGATTTGATGCAGCCATTTGCCAGGCGGCGGATGCATCCAAGTTTAAAAACGTTTTGAACAAGTTACATCTCGGCAAGCTGATTTATTTGGCTTGCGCCATGCGACTGGTCATCTCCGTAAAGCGACCGGATATTACGGTTACTACAGATGGCAAAGAACAGGAATATACCTCCGCCATGCTTTTTGTGGCTATGAACAATAACTACGAAGGTGGTGGTTTTAAGTTCTGCCCTGAGGCGAAAAACGACGATGGTATTTTGGATACCTGTATCGCAACACCGAAATCCAATAGGGCGTTTTTTAAAATCTTTCCCACGGCTTTTGACGGACACCATGTAAAGTTCCCTGAAATCCATATGGGAAAAGGAAAGAATCTTTCCGTAAAAAGTGACACGCCTCAGTGGGTACATACCGACGGGGAAGTGGTCTGCAAAGCAAAGGCCATCGATATCACCACTTTGCCCGAGCAGATTGCGCTGTTGTTTTAATACTTAAATCTTTTAATTTTTGTGTTGCATTTCAAAATTGAGATGCTATAATGTTAATGCAAATAAATAATTGTTACCAGGAGATATGAGCGAGGTATTATAGGCGAAGAAGTTCGCCTCTAATTGCCTTGCTTTTTTTATGTCCATTTCAAAAATGAAGGGAGTTTTAAAGTATGTATGATGTAGCAATCATTGGTGGCGGCGTCATCGGAAGTGCAATCGCAAGAGAGCTTTCCAAATTTACAGTTAATGCCGTTGTCATCGAAAGAGAACAGGATCTTTGCTGCGGAACCTCAAAGGCAAACTCAGCCATCATCCACGGTGGTTATGATGCAAAGCCGGGTTCTTTGAAAGCAAAACTTAACGTAGAAGGAAACAAGATGTTTGACGAGCTTTCTCGTGATCTTGATTTCCCGTTTAAGAGAAACGGTTCTTTAGTGGTTCGTACCAAAGATCAGAGCAAAGAAGATTTACAGAAGCTTTACGATCAGGGTATTGCAAACGGCGTGGAAGGATTAAAGATCGTTGATCGCGACGAACTTTTAAAGATGGAGCCAAACATCGCTGATGATGTTGTTGATGCTTTATATGTTCCTACCGGCGGAATTGTTTGCCCGTTCAACTTCAACTACGCATTGGCTGAAAACGCAGCTGATAACGGCGTAGAGTTTAAACTTTCCACAAAAGTGGAAAAGGTTGCTAAATCCGGCGACCACTACGTGATTTCTACCAACAAAGGTGAAATCGAAGCAAAGACTGTTGTAAATGCAGCAGGTGTGTATGCAGATGAAATTAACAACATGGTTTCTTCTAAGAAGCTTCACATCACCGCTCGTCGCGGACAGTATGAACTTCTTGATAAGTCTGCAGGAAATCATGTAAGCCATACCATCTTCCAGCTTCCGAGCAAGATGGGTAAGGGTGTTCTTGTAACTCCTACCGTTCACGGAAACCTTCTTGTTGGACCGACAGCAGAAGATATAGAGAACAAAGAAGGTGTGAATACCACAGCTGAAGGACTTGGAGGACTTGCTGCCACAAGTGCCCTTTCGGTAAAGAATGTTCCGATGCGTGCGGTAATCACTTCCTTTGCCGGCCTTCGTGCACACGAAGATGCAGGTGATTTCGTTCTTGGGGAAGCAGAAGATGCAGAAGGATTTTTCAATGCAGCAGGTATTGAATCTCCGGGACTTTCTTCCGCTCCGGCAATCGGTGTAATGATTGCAAAAGAGGTTGCTAATAAATTATCCCTTTCTGAAAATACATCCTTCAACGGAAAGCGCAAGGGTATCTTAAATCCTGCCACCCTTTCCATGGAAGAAAGAAACGAACTTATCAAAAAGAATCCTGCATACGGACAGATCATCTGCCGTTGCGAATCCATCTCTAAGGGTGAGATGTTAGATGCCATCAACCGTACCCTTGGTGCAAGAGATTTAGATGGTGTAAAACGTCGTACCCGTGGTGGTATGGGAAGATGCCAGGGCGGTTTTTGCTCACCGAGAGTTATGGAACTTTTGGAGCAGGAAGTACCGATGAGCCCGTTTGATGTAACTAAAAATGGTGAGAATGCAAAGATTGTATTCGGATACAATAAGCAGATTTAAGGAGGATTATCATGAAGAATTATGATTTAGTCATTGTCGGTGGTGGTCCTGCCGGACTCGCTGCTGCTGTTGCCGCTAGAGATAACGGTATTCAGGATATTTTAATTATCGAAAGAGACCACGAACTCGGTGGTATCTTAAACCAGTGTATTCATAACGGATTTGGTCTTCACACATTCAAAGAAGAGTTAACCGGTCCGGAATATGCTTCCCGTTTTATTGAGCAGGTAAAAGAAAGAAATATTGATTACAAATTAAACACCATGGTAATGGATATCGCTCCGGATAAAACCGTTACCGCAATGAACTCTGAAGACGGAATGTTTGTAATCCCGGCAAAGGCAGTAATTCTTGCTATGGGATGCCGTGAAAGAAGCCGTGGTGCTTTAAATATTCCGGGATACAGACCGGCAGGCATCTTTTCTGCAGGTACTGCACAGAGACTTGTAAACATGGAAGGCTATATGCCGGGACGTAAGGTTGTAATCCTTGGATCCGGTGATATCGGACTTATCATGGCTCGCCGAATGACATTGGAAGGTGCTGAGGTTCAGGTAGTAGCTGAGCTTATGCCTTACTCCGGTGGATTAAAGAGAAATATCGTTCAGTGCTTGGATGACTTCGGCATTCCTTTGAAGTTATCTCATACTGTTGTTGATATCGAAGGAAAAGAGCGTGTGGAAGGAATCACCATCGCTGAAGTCGGCCCGGACAGAAAGCCAATCCCGGGAACAGAAATTCACTATGAATGTGATACCTTACTTCTTTCCTGCGGATTGATTCCGGAAAACGAGCTTTCTTCCAATTCAGGAGTTGAGCTTAGCCCGATTACTTCAGGACCGATTGTAAATGATTCTTTGGAAACAAATATCGATGGTGTATTTGCCTGCGGTAACGTACTTCACGTACATGACTTGGTTGACTTTGTTTCTCAGGAAGCTACCAATGCAGGAAAGAATGCCGCTAAGTACATTCTTGAAGGAAAGAAAGAAGCAAAGAGAGTTTTGGAAATCCTTCCGGTTGACGGCGTTCGTTATACCGTTCCGAAGTACATCCGTCCGGAAGAAATGGACGATACTGTTACCGTTCGTTTCCGTGTAGGTGATGTATATAAGAATAAAGCCATTGCTACTTACTTTGGAGATACTCAGATTTCCAAGAGAAAGAAACAGGTTATGGCTCCGGGTGAAATGGAACAGGTAGTACTTACAAAGGCTCAGCTTGCAGAGTATCCGGATATTACAAATATCACAATTAAGATTGAGGAAGCATAAGGAGGATAGCATTATGGAAACAAAGAATTTAACTTGTATCGGCTGTCCTATGGGCTGCCAGTTAACCGTTACATTGGAAAACGGGGAAGTTACTTCTGTAGAAGGAAATACTTGCAAACGTGGTGACATCTATGCTCGTAAGGAGGTAACCAATCCGACCCGTATCGTTACTTCATCCGTTCGCGTAAAAGGTGGACACTTAAACATGGTTTCTTGCAAGACCAAAGAAGATATTCCGAAGGGTAAAATCTTTGATATCTGCAAGGCTCTTGAGACTGTAGAAGTAAATGCTCCTGTATCTATCGGTGACGTACTTGTAAAAGACGTTTGCGGCACAGGTGTAGATGTAGTTGCCACAAAAAACATAACTGCCAAATAATATAGTAAAAGGCTCCGCGTTCTGCGGAGCCTTTATAATATCTCTTATTAATCAAACCGAACTGTAACAGTACTTTGAATTATAAATCCCTTCCTTGATATTGAACCGTTACAACATTAACAATTTTGTTTTCTTCATCAATTCTATAAATAGCAATATAATTATCTATCAGCAACTGACGGTATCCTTTACCGGCAAATCTTCCTGTTTGTCTTTCTTGATATTGTTGAGGATTCAAGTCCAGGGTTTTTAACTTTTTCCAGATTCTATCCGTCTGACCTTTTGCATTCTCTGGCGACAGTTTTTGTAGGGCTATATACAGATAAATGTCGTCAATATCACGCAAAGCCTCTGGGAAAACAACTACCTTATACTTGTCCATAATACTTCCTATCTAGCATTTCCATGGCTTCTTCCAACGCTATTGGTTCCGCACCATCTGCCACTTCTTTCTCTGCGTTATAGATTGCCTGATCAATACGGTTTTCTCTTACAAACCAGTCATAGTATTCCGCACTCATCACCACCAAATCGCTATATCCATTCTTGGTAAAATGAATCGGTTCTTGATTCTTATGTGCAAGTTCGGAAACTTTGCTTGTATCTCTTAAATCTCTAATAGGCATAATCATCGGCATAAAAAACACCTCCTTCTATATAGTGAGATTGTAGCATAATTATGCTGCACAGTAAAGAAAAAAGACGGGTGTCCCGCCCGCCACTAGTTGAAAGAGGGGGCAATACTATGCCCCCCGTAGTTGTTACTGCCCGATTTGTTTTAATATGTAATCCAACTCTATATCTTTCCCAATGTTCTCCAGACTCCAAGGAATAAATACATCCACCGGAACTCCCTTTTGATTCGTATGTTTCAGTATGACACGCAAATTGCTTTGGAGGGAAGCACAATCGAAAATGGGGTTTTAAAAGTGACGCTTCCAAAATCCGCGGTGGTCTACTTGAGGCAGAATAAAGCTTCACCGGATATCCTAGAAATGATTATCGAAGATGAGGAACAACGATTTGTTAGGAAGATTCCGGTGATAAAGATTCAGAAGTATTCTCTAAATGAACTCTTTGAAAAGAGACTGCTGTTTTTCTTACCTTTTTACATTTTTGTACATGAGAAGGAACTTTCGGTGTATAGTGTAGATGAAGTAAAACGTAGGATTCTGGTGGAGGAATACGAGTACATCATTCATTGGTTAGATAAGTTAGAGCAATCGGACGAAATCGATGAATTGGAAAAGCAGTGTATTATCACTTCTATGCGAGAAGTACTTCGACTGATTGCGAAAAGATACAAAAAGATTGTAACGGAAGGAGAGCGCGTTATGGGTGGAGAACTTTTAGAATACCCAGCAAAGACGTCATATAGAGAAGGGCGTGCGGAAGGATTAAGAGAAGGTCGCAATGCAGGCATACTGAAAAAAAGCATTCAAGTATTCAAAAACTGTATTGCCAGAGGAATGTCTAAGGAGGATGCGTTAGCGATATCCGGATTGGACGAGAAAAATATTCCTGTAGAAAACTAAAGAATCATAAAACAAGACTTTGCTAATTGCAAAAGGCTCCGCATACTGCGGAGCCTTTTTAACTAATATCAATAGTATGCAGCCACTGCAAAGTGTTTTGCGCCAGATTACTCGCCGGAAAACTCCATATGTCCTGTGTCGTAGCCACAATCTATTTTTACAGTTTTTACAACGTAACCGGTATCATTGTTTGCTGGTACTGGATACGTTAGATATAGCTCGTTATCATTCCACGAGAAGTAAGGCTCGACGTTTGGAGTCATTGTATAATACCATTTCTCATAGACGTAATTTAAATTGCTATCTGTTCCATCAATGGTATCATTTAAAACAATTCTACAAGCACCTTCTTCCTTGCTTACAATTCCATATGCCTTATATCTACCGGTGGAATCTTCTGCCATCTTTACAAGTATGTCAGCATTTTCTTTAAATTCAATGGTGTTACTCCATGCAACAGGCTCATAATTATAGTCATCCAAAACACGATCCATTATTGATGGTAAAATTTCTTCATCTATATCTGAATGCTCTTTGTTATTATTAGTATCACTGACGTTGCCTGCGATAAATGTGGTTGTAGGTTCATCAGTATCTTCTATTATTTCAGCGCTGTTGTTCTTCGCTCCGCATCCGGCTAAAAGTGCTGTCGTGACAATTAAAATGGTAAGCGATATTTTTTTCGTGCATTTATCTTCGTTTGTTAGTATTTCTTAAAAAATTTTTTTTATACCACAAGGATTCTTCGCGCGTCGTATTATAGCATAATATGGATGTGTAGCTTATAGTATTTTTTTGATGCGTTCTTGCATTTCGTCTTCCGAAATCAAATTCAATTTGTATCGAAGTGTATCTGGCATGGATGCAGGTTTTAAATAGTTCACGCGAAAAAATCGGTTTAATACATCCAGATTTTCATCATTAAACTCTGTATATTGGAACTCCCCTTTCTCGTTATTGCCAAGTAAAAACATCTTCTCTGTTTCAGCATCTTGGAATAACTCCATGGTGTCATATTGAAAGAGTTTTTTATCTTCTTTCTTTTTTTGAAATACCTCTATTAGAGTTTGCTCCAATCCTTTTAACCGTAAATTTGCAGTTTCTATAAATAACTCGTTTAAATTTGTTTTCGAATCGCCTCGGGAATCAAACTGATATTTAATAGAGCCATATTCCGACAGTTTTGGAATGTCCTTATTCATTACTTCTTCAAAATGTAATAGAGTATTTGTCCATTCATCCATCAACCCGCTATAAGAAAGCTTTGCAGTTTCTGCATCCTCATAATAACCTAAAGCCTTGTCCTCTTCGATGAAGTCATCAAGAGTTTTTTGCCCCATTTTTTCGATTTCATCATACCAGTTTTTCTTTTGAGTAATATCATCTGATGTCATATTTTTTCCAAATATATGTGTAAAATTATAAAAATCAGTTACACAATCACCATCATACATATGCAAATAATCTCGATAGGTATACAAGGCACACATTTCAAGAAAAGAAGCATTTCGCGGATCTACAGAGGTTACCTCAATATCTACGCAGTTATCTTTCGTAAAGTCTTCACTCCACCGGGGACATTGTCCATAATGAAAGCGAATGGCTGGATTTTCTCTTGTAGAATTTGGAGCCCATCTTACTTCATATATTGTTTCTCCGCCCCATTCTTTCGGCTTCGATGGAGTATTACCAACTGCTCGGTATAAGTCAAGCACTCCACTTGGACCAAACTTATTCGCTCCGGCATATGCACTCGCATTCACCAATACTTTACTATTTTCTGATGCATCTATATTGGGGTATGTTCCATTTTTAGCCATCCATTCTCTTCCGAATACTGCATCAGTCATTTGTGAAAGACTTAAATATTTTTTCACATCCCCGTTCCAGATTGAGTCGTGTTCAATGTTAGCCAGTTGATCCCAGTATTGGGCTTTGTTGGTTAAATTCGGCGTTGTTGGCTGTATTTCATTAAAATCAAATACAAAAGAAGGATTGTTGTCATAATCTAAAACATATTCCTTATCCATGACCTCACACTGATGCCCGGTTATATTCCCGGATTCAATTCCACTTTTGACCCATGCACCAACGGCAATATAGTCAACGTAGGAAATCAGACGATATCTGCCAATTCGAAGCTTATCTATATCAACAGAATAATTCTCTATGGTATGGTCAGGATTTTCAACCGCAATATCAAATAGTGTCTCATTTTCTGTTCTATATGCAGATATTTTATGCCCATATTCTGTGGTGTGTGTAAGCACACAGTTGCTTTCTTTAAGGAGAGTTGATTGTAATCGGCTGGTTCCTATCGTCACGCTGTCTCGATCCGAAACACTTCTTTCCATTTTCATAGAAGCCATTTCCTGTTCGGAAGATTCTGAAACTGTATTTTTTTTCTCCTGTATTTGCCCTACACGCACGGTATGGCATGGTGTTGTTTGATTATTTATAGGATTAATCATTTCCTACCTCCTAAAAAAAGAGGATACAACTTGTTGTATCCCCTCCGTGGTAAAACTAATTATTGTATTTTTCAATCGTGTATGATGCGTTGAATAACCTCTGTTGTACGAACACTATCTCCTTGCGTTCCGTTGATTGTTACTTGTTTTGTTATTGGGCGTACCCCTCTGTTCGTTGTGTTTGAAATACATAGTGTACCAAGGGTGCTGCCATGTGGAAATGTATTAACGGTTCTGTTGATCATTCCGTATCCATTTGCATATTTTGTATTTAATGTCATAGTTCCCAGTGCAACGTTTGCAAATGAAATACTGTTATCAATATGACCGGTGCCAAAATAAAAATTGTATTGTCCGGTATCCCATCGGCCATCATCACGACAATAAACTTTTACGTAATAATTCGCACGTGGCGTGACTGAATAGTTCAGATAGATTTCACCGCCGGATTTAATATCTTTACCGGCTGATTTCCATAACTGTTCGCCATTTGATTTATAGATTTCCATTTCGTAACCTTTTGAGGCTATATTTCTCAAACAGAAAATCCCTTGATTTTCCGAAATAAAAACACGATACTAATCCACATCATCTTTTGTTTCTAATCTGGCAGCTTTAAATCCTGTAGTGTAAGATGCCTCCTTAGAGTAGTACATGGTGTTTACCATAGGCATACTATCATAATCAGTAGCAGTTTCCGTCGTATCGTTTGGTACGGTTTCTCCGGTTGCTGCATTAACGGTTGCTGTTGACAGATTTGACGTAATCAATAGCAGTGTCATAACTAGCGCCAAACTGATAATTCCTAATTTTTTCCTCATTTTATTTCGTTCTCCTTTTTCATATTACTCTGTTTTTTATCTTCCGCCAAAGATTAATTCGATAATCTTTCCAATACTAGTATCATAAAGGTAAAGCATTTATTGAACCCTCCTATTACTTTTGTTTGTTAATATCATAGTAAATGCATCGTAATGAGGATTCCATATCTTTGTTGTGAACTGCATTTTTTTGATGTGAACGACAAAAAACGATTGCTATTAAAGAATAGCAATCGCCTGAAATCTTGCATTATCAAAATCGTATTCAATTTTTCCGTTTAAAGAATCAATGGTATCTTTTATGTTTTTGGTTCCCAATCCATGATTCTTACTGTCACGTTTACTGGTAAAAATTTGTCCGTCTTTTATGATTGGAGCGGAATCTGCACTGTTTTCGATTACAATGACTGTTTTATCATTAAACAAATACATATTAAGTTCAATCCACCTAGTATTCGTTTTTGCGCTGGCTTCGATTGCGTTCGTTAGCAAATTGGATAGTAAAGTGCAATACTCATATTCGTATTCGCATTGGCTCAGATCAACGCTTATTTTTTTCGTTAGTTCAATGCCTTTGATTTCTGCTTCTGAAAAATAATGGTTTAAAATCGTATCAATCACGGTATTATTTGTGTAAACCGTATTTTTTACTGTTTGAAAATCTTGTAAAAGCCGATTGCAGTATTCTTCGGTTTGAACGGAATGACTATCTATGGCTAGTGCACGAATACTCAAAATATGATTTTTAAAATCGTGGCGAATCCTTCGGATGTTTTCATTTGACTTCAAAATATCATCAATATAGTTTTGCTGTTGCTCAATATAGTTTTCATAGCGCGTTAATTCTGCTTTTTGATATAATCGTTCGCTTTCTTTTCTTGCATACCAGATACACAAGAAAAACATCACCACACAGGCTACAGCAACTCCTAATCCTATTAAATTATTCATAACAGGATTTGTATGATTATTGCCCGAAGAAATATAGCTCACCCCGTCAACAATGACTAAACTGATTATCATCATTGCAAAATATATAAGGATTTCCAGCTTTCGGTTTTCGTTTTCATACCTTTGGGGAGGATATCTATTATTTAAAACACAAATTATCCACAAAACTACAACACAAATAAGGCCTTTTACACAGGATACTTTCTGTGCGATTGTGTTTGCTTCCGTATGAAGTATAATCGCCGCCAAATAATTATAAATACATCCTAGCATTTCATCCATTGCAAAGGCTGCCGGGTATAAAAAAATATAATTGAGGTTTTTTCTTTCACACAGAAAAATAGGAATAAGTAATCCTTCAAAAAGAAAGACTAGACTTCCCACGGAATCATAGGGGGCATTTAATACTGTAGCTAAAGCAGTAATAGAGCCACCTAATATAATAAGTATCCAGATAAATCCCACAAAATTTTTCTTTAACTCTAGTCGAAATAGGATTTTATAACAGAGTATGTAACGAATTATGTTTAAAATAGCATAAAAATATACTGTCCCAAAAGATACCTGTTCCATGCTAATTCCTTCTACTCCCCAGTTAGTCTTTGTTTTACAACCATTAAAGTAAATTCATTATATTTTTCGTTTACTTCTTTCTTAAAATTTCTTCCGATTTTTAGATGATTTCCATCATCCATAATTACGTCATCATTTTTTACAGAAGAAACATGATAAAAACACACGATGATTCCTTTATGTATCTGAACCACCGGATAATCGCTTAAACGTTTATTCCAACATGTCAAACTGTTTCGGATTAAACCGGATGTTTTTCCATCGCAAAAATGCAGCTTTGTATAAACATCCTGTGCTTCAATATACATTAGGTCTTCTATACAAAACTGTTCCTTTATTTTCCCGTTTTCATATTTAATAATGACACGTGATTCCCATTCTTTTTTCACATGAACAATTTCTTCTTTCAATAGTTCAACAGGAACAGGTTTAACCAAGAACTTTATAACCTTTATCCCAAAGGCTTGATATATTTTATCACTGTGGCTTGTCAGGAAAATAATGCGGTGAACACTATCGTAATTAGAAAGACAATCTTTTACATTTAAACCGCTCATGCCTTGCATTTCGATATCTAAGAATAATAGGTTAATCCTGAAGCCGGTATCGTTCAGTCTTTTTAATAAATCCTCTCCATTTGAAAAAGAATCTATTTGAATGGTTTCTCCTGCATGATGAAAAGCATGACTCAACTGGTTTACGATTCCATTTATGTAGTTTATATCATCGTCACAAAAGGCTACACGAAACATATTCATCCTCACATAGTATCCTTATTTTACATATTGAACCTGTAAATCGGTCACGGTGTTTATCTGATAATAACGAAATTTCATCACAGTTGAATTGTAGCACAATTATGGAAGTTTTTATCGAGGTTTTTCTTTACTCGTATTTTTAGATTGACTGTAAAACTGTATTGCCAGAGGAATGTCTAGGGAGGATGCGTTAGCGATATCCGGACTGGACGAGAAAAATATTCCTGTAGAAAACTAAAGAATCATAAAACAAGACTTTGCTAATTGCAAAAGGCTCCGCACACTGCGGAGCCTTTTGTGATATTAAGTGGCAAAGTGTCCTTGCCACTACTTTAAGAACAATACGTTTTACAACTTCTGAATCAATATGAGGTATATGTGCCGGGGGCTGTTTCTCTAAAATGCAGATATCTATTAGGGCTTGAAGCTATGCGAAAAGAAGACCCTCTGTAAATCCGGCTCAATATTCACTATAATATAGAATACAAAAAGGGAAAGATTTGATAATTTGTTAGTAGAAGTGTGAGGTGAGGATTTATGAAAAAAGTTACCCTTGGTCGTACCGGAATTACCGTACCGCAAAACGGATTTGGCGCACTGCCTATTCAAAGGGTTTCATTAGAGGAGGCGGTTTCTCTTCTTAGGAACGCTTACGATGGAGGTATGCGTTTTTTTGACACCGCCAGAGCCTACAGTGACAGCGAGATAAAACTGGGAGAGGCTTTTGGAACCGGCTATGTAAATAGAGAAGATATTATTATTGCCACCAAAACCACTGCCAAGACACCTGAGGATTTTTGGAAGGATTTAGAGACCTCTCTTACAAATCTAAAAACCGATTACATTGACATCTACCAGTTTCATATGATGGGGCAGTGCTACAAACCCAATGACGGAACCGGGATGTATGAGTGTATGGAAGAGGCAAAGAAATCCGGGAAAATCCGTCATATATCCGGAACGGCGCACAAACTCGGGATTGCCAAAGAAATCATCGAATCTGGACTTTATGATACCTTGCAGTACCCAATGAGTTATTTGGCTTCTGAGAAAGAATTGGAGTTACTCTCGCTTTGCGTTTCGCATAATATGGGATTTATTGGGATGAAGGGCTTGGCAGGTGGTTTGATTACAAGGGCTGCCGCCGCTATGGCGTTTATATCTCAATATGAAAATGCGGTGCCTATTTGGGGAATTCAAAAACAGTCAGAATTAGACGAATGGATTTCCTATATGGAGAATACTCCGGAGATGAATGAGGAAATTTCTTCTTTCATCGACGCAGAACGGAAAGAATTAATGGGCGAATTTTGTCGCGGCTGTGGTTACTGTATGCCCTGTACCGTAGATATTCAAATCAACCAGTGTAACCGCATGTCTCTGATGCTTCGGCGTGCTCCCAGCGAAGCATGGTTGAATGAGTATTGGCAAAAGGAAATGGAAAAAATCAACGACTGTATTGAGTGCGGAAAGTGTATGACGCATTGCCCTTATGAATTGCAGATTCCTACTCTGCTTCGAAAAAACCTTGAGGATTATCGGGAAGTGTTGGCGGGCAATCGCAAGGTATAAGCATGTGACAGGGGGCTGTCCCCCACGTCACAACTATTTTCGTTGTTCTTTTAACATCTCGGAGATTACATTGTGAGTATATTCGGAGATGTGCTTTTTATCTTCTGCATCTAGTTCATCAAGGATAATCGGTTCTCCGATGGTAATTTGTACCGGATGCTTTTTAATCCATGGGAAGTGGTCTTCAAAGACTGCATTGGTTCCGGTGATTGCAACGGGAACGATGGGGCAGTTGGTTTTTGTGGCCATTTTAAAGGCACCGGCTTTAAACTCGTGAAGTTCTCCGTCACGACTTCTGGTTCCCTCCGGAAAAACAAAGATGGATATTCCGCTTTTAATATAGTCGATGGCGGTAAGGATGGTTTTTAATCCCTCTTTTGGATTTCCCCGATCCAGGAACAAACAGTAGAGACGTTTCATCCATGTGGAGAGGGATGGAATTTTTTCAAATTCCTTTTTAGAGATGTAACCGGTACGGCGTTTCATTAACGGGTAAGTAAGAATTACATCGAAGAATCCTAAGTGGTTTCCAACATATAAAACGGGCTGGTCACTTGGTATGTTTTCCAAGCCGTCTACCTTCGGTTTTACTCCGGCGAAAAAGGCGATAACCGTAAAAGCCCAATTTACAATATGTAATGATGCCATATCCGCGGCATTGCGATTGAATTTACGGATAATCCACAAAATGCCTTGGATTGGTAAACTAACAATCAAGAATAAGACTAAAAATACTAGATCAAGTATGGTTCGCATAGGCCCCTCCATATAGACTTTCTAACATAAATGATAGTACATATTCGTTGATTTCACAATGCTTACTTTGACAAAGTAAAGCGTTGGTGTTATACTTCACTTTAACGTGTTCTCCTCGCGGGGAGATAGACAGGAGGTACAATTGAACATGGAACAAAAAGATTTCGACAAAGTGCGTGCATCAGTACAGCAACAATGTGGCAGCGAAGTTATGATTCAGTTGGATAGAGGCCGTAACAAAGTCGATATTCAGAGAGGTGTTATCCAGGAGGCTTATCCGAGTGTGTTCACCATTCTGGTAAACGACGATGACGACGATCATCCGGCACAGTTGTTATCTTTTAGCTATACAGACATTATTACGAAAGAGATTCGTATGAAATTATGCTAAAACTTTTATCCTCTGTTCTCTGAGTGGGACAGAGGATTTTTTTCCGTCAATATCAGACTTTTGGCGGATGGAAAAACCTTGTAATACTTGCAAAAACTGTGCTTTTCTAATAAGATAAAATAAGGATTTTGTATTAAACGGAGAGTTTCTTTATGTCAAATATGAAGTTTGTAAATAGATTGGTTTCGATTCTTCTTTTAGCAACTGTTTTGGCAGGTGCTTTCAGCAGTTCTGCGCAGGCGGCAAAATCCATTAATCAGTTGGAAAGCGAAAAGGCCCAGTTGGAAAATGAAATTGCGGAATTGGACCAGGAATTGGTTGCTATCCTTACGGAGATTAATTCTTTGGAAGCACAGATATCCGAGTGCGAAGCGGAAATTGAGGAATTGAGTATCGAACTTCAGGCTGCCCAGGAAGCAGAGCAGAGACAGTACGAGAACATGAAACTTCGTATGAAGTATATGTACGAGCACGGTAATGACAGTTTGCTTACGATTTTTCTGGAGTCGGGAAGTATCGGTGACTTTATCAGCCGAGTGGAATACGCTAACGCAATTTATGAGTATGATCGTAATTTATTGGATGGCTATGTTGCCACACAGTTAGAAATTCAGGAAATGCAAGCTCAACTTGAGACGGAGCGGGCAAATCTGAAAAGTCAGCAGAACACTTTGGCTGCAAAGAAATCTTCTTTAAACAGTATGATTTCTGCAAAGAAGACACAGGTGGCTGACTTTGATCAACAGTTGGCTGCGGCGCGAGAGGCCGCTAGAAAAAAAGCAGAAGAAGAGGCTAGACGACGTGCGGCAGAACAGGCGGCGGCAAATGCAGCTGCAGTTACAGCAAAACCGACTACCACATCGGATGGAACGACAGCTACAGTGAGCAAGAATCCGACCCCGACAACCGGAGTCAGTGGCTCTGCGGTCGTAGCTTACGCGATGCAGTTTGTGGGGAATCCCTATGTCTGGGGTGGCACTTCTTTGACAGAAGGGTGTGATTGTTCGGGATTTGTTCAGTCCGTATACAGAAATTTTGGAATCAGTCTCGGAAGTGGACGGGCAACGTCGGTATCGCTGCGAAGCGTGGGTCAGGAAGTAAGCTTCGACTGCATTCAGGCCGGAGACATTGTATGTTATCCTGGACACGTTGGAATCTATACCGGATCGGGAACCATTGTGGAAGCGCAGAGTACCAGAGCAGGTATCACCTGTGACCGTGCTGTTGCATGTAAACCGATACTTGCAATACGGAGAGTTTTGTAAATGCTTTGGGATATTGCAATATGAAACATAAATCGAAAACAAAACTAACAGAAAAGATACTGCGGACAGCGGTAATTCTTACCGTGATTGCGGCAGTTGGCGTTGCATCTCTTTTGAGTTATCAGTCAAGACAGTATTTGATTTACAGTGAGAATTTGGATGCGGTAGCGGTAAAGGTGGATGTCCAGGATTTGACGCTTCGTGATTTGGCTTTTTATGTTGTTTATGAGGAGCGAAGCGTGGAGGAGAAGGCGCTGGTGTATGATGCGAAGAATACCAGAGCGTTTTGGAACGTTCACACCAACCAAAGCTTTGTCCAGTTAAGTGCAAAAGATGCGGCCATGGATATGGCGGTTCATGACTATTTGTTTTATAATGCTGCTTTGGAATGCGGTATGGTTCTTTCTGAAGAAGAAAAGACTGCATTGGAACAGCGCCGTACGGATTTTTGGGAAGATTTGTACGATGTGCAAAAGGATAATCTTCCGGTGGATTATGAAGTTTTAAATGACTCCATGCGAAAGATTGCTTTGGCAGAGAAGTATCAGATGCGATTGGCGACTGAGACCGGAAAGTCTTATGCGGGCTATTCCTATGATGGCTATGACTATGAGCAGTGGTTGAAGGAAAACGACATTACCGTAAAGGTAAATAAAAAAGTCTGGGACCGTATTAATTTTGGAAACGTGACCTTGGTACATGATGTCCAGGTAACTATAGATAAAAAGTAAGAAGGAAGAAAAATGAAACTTGGTAGAAATGATCTCTGCTGGTGTGGCAGCGGAAAAAAGTATAAGCAGTGTCATGAACGTTTTGATAAAAAAATTGAGACCTTTGCTTTAAACGGACATATTGTGCCGGATCATGATATTATTAAAACACCGGAACAAATTCAAAAGATTAAAGAGTCTGCAGTGATTAATATGGCGTGTTTGGATGCAGTGGGTGAGGCAATCCGTGTCGGTATGACGACACAGGAAATTGATGATATCGTTTATGAAACCACAAAGAAGATGGGAGGGATTCCCGCACCGTTAAACTACGAGGGATTTCCAAAGAGCGTATGTACTTCAATCAACGATCAGGTATGCCACGGCATTCCTTCCAAGGATGTTGTATTAAAAGACGGCGATATTATTAACGTGGATTGTTCTACGATTTTAGATGGATATTTTTCCGATTCCTCTCGCATGTATATGATTGGAAATGTCAGCGAGGAAAAGAGACGCTTGGTGGAGGTGACCAAGGAATGCTGCGACTTAGGACTTGCGGCGGTAAAACCGTGGACCTTCCTTGGAGATATGGCACAGGTGATTCATGAGCACGCGGAAGCAAACGGCTATTCCGTGGTTCGCGAAATCGGCGGACATGGAGTTGGTTTGGAATTCCACGAGGAACCATGGGTTGGATATTGTTCCAACGCAGGGGAAGATATGCTTATTGTTCCGGGCATGATGTTTACCATCGAGCCTATGATTAATATGGGAACGGCTCAGATTTTCACAGACAAAGAAAACGGCTGGGAAGTCTATACCATGGACGGAAAACCATCCGCTCAGTGGGAATACCAGATTCTGGTGACAGAAGAAGGCGCAGAGGTTATTTCACGCTAATGAAGATTTTGATTGCGTCGACAAAAGAATTATGTTATTTTTCCGGTTCTTTTTTCTTGGATCGTATCCAAGAGGTACTGGAGCGGAAGAATGTGGAGGTAGTCCGTCTTGATTTCGATGAAAACGAGGCGGATTATTCTTTGCTGGAAACAGTGATGGGAAAAACCTTCGATGCGGTTTTGGATATAAATTCCAGATTGCCATATCTGATTGATGATAGAGGAAAGCGAGTGTTGAATGAGATAAATGCGCCTTTTATCAATTATATTTTGGATCATCCTTTGTATCATCATCCGGGACTTGTGTTTCCCATTGAGCGATATTATACCCTTGGAATCGATCGTTTTCATGTAGACTACATGAAGAAATACTATCCATATATCAGGGATGCAAAACTTCTTCCGATTGCAGGTACAAAGGCTTTTTGTGGTGCACCCTTTGAAGAAAGAGAAAAGGGAATTCTTTTTACCGGAACTTATTTAAAAGACGAGGAACTGGATGAGAAGATTTTGGCGCTTCGTAACCAAATCAACAATGCGACTTATCAATTGGCACTGGACTTGTGGGACGCGTGGCAGGACACCACAAAACCCATTGAGGATTGCTTGTTGGATCTTTTGAAGAAATATAGCGGCGCAAAGACGGAGGAAGAAGTGGATGCCTATATTCAGGACTTTTACGAGATGAGCGGCTTTGCTGAACTGTTAAACTGTATGTTTCTCGTTGACCAAAAGAAACGCAATCAAAAACGGGAAGTGGTATTAGAACAACTCTCCGATGCAACTTATCCACTTGTGGTAGTGGGGGAAGGCTGGGAAAACTCTGCAATTGCTTCGAACGAAAGAATTCGATTCTTGCCGGCAAGATCTATGGTGGCTTCCGTGCAACTTATGGGACGTTATCAATTTGTGCTGGATATCAATCCCATGTTTGCCTGCGGACTTCATGACAGAGTAACTTCTGCGTGGGCAAGCGGGTCGGTTTGTATTTCGGATATGTCCTTGATGTTTGATAATGATATCAAAGATGCGGTGAACGTGATTTCCTACAGTGAAAAGGGTTTGAATAAATTAAAAGACCGATTGGATTCCATGACCACGGATGATTTGTGTATCATTGCGAAAAACGGTTTGGAACTGGCGGAGCGTAAGTTTAGCTGGGATAACCATGGACAGGAATTAATCCGATTCATAGAGCAGATTAATACAAAATGAAATAGACGGTAATCCTTACACCGGATACCGTCTATTCCTTAAATTGTACTTCTATTTTGTCCATTCGCGGACATCCTCCTATATTCCGATGAAAGCCTTTTGAATCATATCCTCTTTCACATTTACCTTCACGGCTAAAACAGCCTTTGTCTAAGAGCTTGGTCCCCGGTCTTTTCATCGTGTCTAGAATTTACCGGCTAGACTCCGGCTTACATTTGGTCTTAGTTTCTTACGCTAACGGCCTCCTTTCAAATCATCCTATAGTACCTTGAACCCTCCTTTGTTCTCCGATAGGAGGTGTTCTTTTTTGTGACCTTATAGTAACACCAAGCAGGGTATTTGTCAATGAGTTTTTTGACAATTTAAATAAAATGAAGCTATAATTTGTCAAATTGAATTAATATTTCAAAAAATAACACAATTCAAAACAATAAAAACAATATTTTGTGGTGCTTGTATTTAAGGGACACAATTATGAAAAACGGTAAAAATAGCTTTTGAAATTGTCTTACAAAAATGCTTGAAAAAAGTACCCATTATCTCTTCTCGCTTTTCAGGTATACCCATTTTGTTTTATTAATGAATTTTATAAGTACAATAAATACGAAATAGGCAACGTATCCGACTAAGAAAACTGCAAGAGTCCAGCAGACAAGCTTTATAAGAAAAGCAAAAAAGTCGTTGTACAAAAGGGTAATCCAATCCTGAGTTTTCCAAATACTGTAGGCAAATCCATTGTCATGAAGAAGATAAATCATAAAGGTACCTCGGGCAATGGCATTTAGCAGCTTAAGTTCAGGAAGGCGAAGTCTTCTGAAGAGCTCAAAGATACATACACCCAGAACGACGACTACGACACTGTAATTATCAAATTTAGGTATAGTCTGGATAAAGCCGGTGTCGGTGGCACCGGGCATTGTCTGATTGTAATAATAAGATTGAATCTTGCCTATTACCGTGTTGTGATATGAAACAGCCACAAGGCAATTCGTAAGAACAATCACAAGAAACAGGACATAGCCTCTAACCTTTTCGAAGGGATTATATTTTTTAATATAGCCGCCTAAGGAATATAGGAAAACTCCAATAACAACCGTTCTAAGCCCCTTCGCTAAATCATCAAGCAGTGCACCTGACCAGCCTAGCTGAGAAATGGCAAGCAGGGCAAACAAGAACCCCAAATACTTATTTTTATCCAGTGATGACAAAAACTTGTTTAAAAAGCAAAAAGCCAAAAGAATGATGATGAAGTAATAGCCGACAAACCATGACATTTTATTAAAGTACTGGATACGGATGTAACTAAACAGTGTTTCAGGTGCTTCTACGGAAGAAATCTTTTGGATAAAAACGGAAGAAGCAACAACGAGGGTAATGACTGCAAATAACAGCTCAGATAAAAGCTTCTTTGAAATCTTTAGTATGTCGATCTGTCTGTCGGCAAGAAAATAACCCGAAATCATAATGAAGAGAGCGTTCCCAACGAGTCCAAAGGGCATCATTAAAGCAAGGATTAAAAGCTGTTTATAAAACATGGGATTATTAAACCAACCGTTTTGAAGCTTTTCTATGGAAGTTGAATCAACCAGCTGTACATTCACACAATGGATAATAATGTGATAACTGATAATCATTAGCATTGCAAGGATTCGCATTAGTTCTATATTAGAATCACGTAAGCATTTATTATTCATATATATCTCCAAGTGTTTAATTATTCTTTGAACAACCACATCATTATATAGATTTTCAAGACAAAATCCAAGAAGAACAGTGATGGACGGTCTTGTCAAATTACAAGATATTGTTGTTACAAAAGGGCTTTCGTGGTAAAATAGCGAAAGTGAGTGTCGGCGACGTCGACCGTTAAAGGAGAATAAAAATGAGTCTTATAAATAAAGTGTTTGGAACCCACAGTGAAAGGGAATTAAAGCGTATTTATCCTATCGTTGATAAGATTGAATCCTATCGTGATGAGATGGTGGCTCTTTCCGATGAGGAATTAAAAGCAAAGACACCATATTTTAAAGAGCAGTTAAAAGAAGGAAAGACCTTGGATGATATTTTGCCGGAGGCATATGCGGTTGTTCGAGAAGCAGCTCGCCGTGTCCTTGGTATGGAACATTTTCGCGTGCAGTTAATCGGTGGTATTATTTTGCACCAGGGTCGTATCGCAGAAATGAAAACCGGTGAAGGTAAGACTTTGGTAGCTACCCTTCCTGCATACTTAAATGCATTGGAAGAGCGTGGCGTTCAGATTGTTACCGTAAACGACTATTTGGCAAAGCGTGATGCCGGCTGGATGGGTCAGGTACATGAATTCTTAGGTTTAAAGGTCGGATGTGTCTTAAACGACATGACCAGAGAAGAGCGTCAGGAAGCATACAACTGCGATATTACTTATATTACAAATAACGAACTTGGTTTTGATTACTTAAGAGATAACATGGTGGTTCGCAAAGAAGATATGGTTCAGCGTGAGCTTCATTACTGTATCATCGATGAGGTGGATTCAGTACTTATCGATGAGGCGCGTACACCGCTTATCATTTCCGGACAGAGTGGAAAGTCCACAAAGCTTTACGAGATGTGTGATATTTTGGCTCGTCAGTTAAAGCGTGGTGAGGATCTCCCGGAGTTTTCCAAAGTAGATGCGATTATGGGTATCGAACAGGAAGAAACCGGAGACTTTATCGTCGGTGAAAAAGACAAGGTAGTAAACTTAACCCAGGAAGGTGTAAAGAAGGTAGAAGACTTCTTTAAAATAGATAACCTTGCAGATCCGGAGAACTTAGAGATTCAGCATAATGTGATTCTTGCGCTTCGTGCTCACAATTTGATGCACCGCGACCAGGATTATGTAGTAAAAGACGATCAGGTATTAATTGTTGATTCTTTTACCGGACGTATTATGCCGGGCCGTCGTTATTCCGATGGTTTGCATCAGGCCATTGAGGCAAAGGAGCATGTTAAGGTTAAACGCGAAAGCATGACCCTTGCAAATATTACCTTCCAGAACTTCTTTAACAAGTATGATAAGAAGGCCGGTATGACAGGTACCGCTCTTACAGAGGAACAGGAGTTTAGAGATATCTACGGAATGGATGTTGTGGAGATTCCGACAAACAAGCCGGTACAAAGAATCGATCACAATGATGCGGTTTACAAAACCCAGCGTGAAAAATATCAGGCAATCGTTAATGAAGTAAAGGCATCTCATGCAAAGGGACAGCCGGTGCTTGTAGGTACCATTACCATTGAAGTATCTGAACTCGTTAGCCGTATGCTTTCTAAAGAAGGTATCCCACATAACGTATTAAATGCGAAGTTCCACGAGAAGGAAGCGGAAATCGTTGCCGAGGCAGGCCGCCACGGTGCGGTTACCATCGCAACCAATATGGCAGGTCGTGGTACGGATATTAAGATTGATGAAGAAGCCCGTGCAGCCGGCGGTTTAAAAATCATCGGTACCGAGCGTCATGAATCCCGCCGAATCGATAACCAGTTGCGTGGTCGTTCCGGACGTCAGGGAGATGTGGGTGAATCCAAGTTCTACATTTCTTTGGAAGATGATTTGATGCGACTCTTTGGATCCGACAGATTGATTACTACCTTCAACAATCTAGGTGTGGCAGATGGAGAAGAGATCCAGCATAAAATGCTTTCCGATGCCATCGAGCGTGCACAGAGAAAGATTGAAAGCAACAATTTTGCTATCCGTAAAAACTTGCTTGAGTACGATCAGGTAATGAATGAGCAAAGGGAATTGGTATACGCTCAGCGTCGTCGTGTATTGGAAGGCGAAGATATGAAGAACCAGATTCTTGATATGATTCGCACCAAGATTGATGAGCTTGTGGACGTTTGCGTCAGCGATGCAACCAAACGAGATGAGTGGGATGAAGCAGAACTTACCAGAGTCATCCTTCCGGTGATCCCGTTACAGCCAATTACAAAGGAAAGACTTTCCGATGTAAAAACCATTGCGGAATTGAAAGAGAAATTAACTGATGAGGCGTTAAAGCTTTACGAAGCAAAAGAAAAAGAATTCCCGGATGCGGAATCCTTCCGCGAAGTGGAGCGAATTATTTTACTTCGTGTCATCGATCGTAAGTGGATGGAAGAAATTGACGATATGGATCAGCTTCGTCAGGGTATCGGACTTCAGGCATACGGCCAGAGAAATCCGGTAGACGAATACAAGATGGCAAGTTACGACATGGTAGATGCCATGAATGAAGCAATCCGTACCGATACAATTACCATGCTCTATCGTATCCGCATCGAGAAGAAGATCGAGCGTGAAGAGCAGGCAAAGGTTACGGGAACCAACAAGGATGATACGGCACCGTCCGGACCAAAAACGAGAAAAGCACCAAAGATTTATCCCAACGATCCCTGTCCATGCGGCAGCGGTAAAAAGTATAAAAACTGCCATGGTGCAAAATAAGAATTCTGTGGGAAGAACCTCGAAAGGGGTTCTTCTTTTGGTGGACAGGATTCAAATCTAGGAATTTAAAATATCGAGTAGTATAATAAAAACGTGGCGTTTATATGTGATTTGGGAGAGGGTTTATAACATGAACGTACATGATATTTTATTAGGCATGCAATATGCTACGGTAAGTGTGCTGTTTATTGAGATTGTAATCGTTTTTTTTAGATGGAAAAACACGATTCATTCTTGTTTAGTTTTTGCATGCGTATGTTCTTTTTTAAGCAATATGGGATACCTTTTTGAAATGAAAGCCCAGTCGGAGGAAGCATATATTCTCGCGATTAAGTTTTCTTATATTGGAAGGGTTTGGATTGCATTTGCTTTCTTTTTGTTTTCTGCAAGAATCTGTCGCATGAAAATCCCCAAAAGAATTATTTTGCCACTGGTTATCGTGCATTTTCTGATTTATTTATCGGTGCTTACCATCGGAAGCAACGGCTTATATTATGAGGACTATAAGTTTGTGGCGGATCCGGAGTTTCCGAAGTTTTATCATTCCAACGGAAGTATGCATGACCTTTTGATGCTCATTAATTTGGTGTTGGTTGCCTTTGCCATGGGATGGGTGATTCGTGCATACCGGAAAGAAACCCACAAAAAAGTGAAACGAAGATATATGACACTGATTCTGGCTTTTGGTGTACAGACGGCATCTTGGGTTATGCAAGTTGCACATATATTCCCGATTACAAAGTTCTATGACATTTCCATGCCGGGAGCACTGGTCGGAACGGTATTTATGTTGATTGCGATTTTTAAGTTTGACTTAATGGGTACGAGAGAGATTGCAAAAGACTTTGCAGTCGATCGAATTTCCGAAGGCATCATCGCGGTGGATAATGAGGGTCGAATTCAGTACTACAATGAACCTATGACAAAACTCTATCCGGAGTTTGAAACCTTCTTTTCGGAATCGATATCACTTAGCCTAACCGCAAAAAGTATAAAAACACCCTATGACATTTTGGATGACATTACATCGGCGGTGGCGTCGGGAGAAACCATAACAATCGGAGAACGGATTTATACTCCGGAAGAAAATGACTTGGTTTACGGCGGAGAAAAATACGGAAAACTCTATGCTTTGGTGGATGATACAGAGCATTATCACTATATGGAAGAGTTGCAGGAACAAAGGGATATCGCCGACAATGCAAACGAAGCAAAGAGTAGATTTTTAGCAAGTATGTCTCATGAAATTCGCACCCCAATCAATGCTGTGCTTGGCATGGATGAAATGATTCTTCGTGAGTCGCAGGAAAAAACCATTCGCTCCTACGCTGCGGATATTATGTCTGCGGGAAAAACCCTTTTGTCTTTGATTAATGATATTTTGGATTTGTCAAAAGTGGAAGAAGGAAAGATGGAAATTATTCCGGCACAATATGATTTGTCTTCCTTAATCAATGATTTGATCAATATGATTCGCGATAGGGCTCAGAAAAAAGGGCTGAAGTTTAAGGTAATCGTAGATGAAAAGATTCCGCGATTTTTAATAGGCGATGAAATCCGCGTTCGTCAGTGTGTGATGAATCTTTTGACCAATGCCGTAAAGTATACGGAAGTAGGAGAAGTTACGTTAAGGGTTTCTTATGAGAAGAAGGATGATCGTCGGATTTTACTTGGCTTTTGCGTAAAAGACACCGGCATCGGTATGAAGCCGGAAGATATGGAAAATTTATTTGCTCCATATAAACGTATTGAAGAAAAACGAAACCGTGCAATTGAAGGAACCGGTTTGGGAATGAGTATTACAAGGCAGCTTTTGGATCTCATGGGTTCAAGCCTTTCGGTGCAAAGCGAATACGCAAAAGGCTCTGAGTTTTCTTTTTCTGTTTGCCAAGAGGTGGATACATGGGAAGAAATCGGGGATATCATGACCAGGTTAAAGTCGGCTTCCGAGGATACGTATGAGTATCACGAACTGTTCCATGCACCGAAGGCGAGGATTCTCGTGGTGGACGATACAGAAGTAAATCTTACTGTTATTGAGAGTTTGCTGAAAAAGACGAGGATAAATATCGATACGGCCATGTCCGGAAAAGATGCGATTTCTTTTTCGGATAAAAACGCCTATGACATTATTTTCATCGATCATATGATGCCGGATATGGATGGAATCGAGACACTGCATCATATACGGAAAAGCGGCATGAGCAAAGACGCTCCGGCGGTGGCCTTGACTGCAAATGCGGTTTACGGTGCCAAAGAAATGTATTTGGAAGCCGGTTTTACGGGTTATCTTTCAAAGCCCGTTGAGGGTGAAAAGTTAGAGCGTATGATTTTTGAACTGCTTCCGAAGGATAAGATTTCGGATGGAGAGGACGCTGTTTTAAAGGAAGAAGCAGCGTCCTCTGTAGAAACTGCCTCCGAGCACTTTGTGCGTTTGTTGGAGCAGATTCCGGAATTGGATTTTTCGGCCGGACTTTTGAATCTCGGATCGGAGGAAGGATATAAATCTGTGCTTTCCGTATTCCATTTGACGGCTAAGGAGAAAGCGAATGAGATTGAGAGTTTTTATAAAAACGGAGATACGGAAAACTATGTGATAAAAGTACATGCGCTAAAAAGCTCGGCACGGATTATTGGAGCGACGGATCTTTCTAAATTGGCAGCCGCATTGGAGGATGCGGGAAGACGGGGAGATACGGTTTATCTGAAACTTTACACGGAAGAACTTCTTTTCTTGTATCGCACGTTGGATGAAAAGCTGACATGCCTTGAACGGGCAAATGAAAACTTGCCAAAAATTTCGGAGAAAGAATTGAAAAAAGTATATGCCTCCATCGCAGAGATTGCAGAAAGTATGGACTACGATCGAATGGAGGAAAGTATGAAATACTTGCATGGGTACTGTCTGCCCGAATCGGAAAACAAACGGGTAAATGAGATAGAGCGTATGTTTATTGATTTTGATTGGGACGGTATTGTACAAATGGTAAAAGGGGCGCTTGAGAAATGAAAACAAAAGTGTTAAAAAGTATGTCTTTTGTGGCACGGATTATAAGGCTTAGCCTTGCAATGATGCTTCCGATTCTTTTTATCGGAAGCATTACGGTACTGCTAAACGGATTTCCGGTACAGGGATATCAAGAATTTTTAAATACGTTTATGGGAGGTGCCTTCCGCGGTATTATTTTGGCAGTTCAAAAAGCCTCTGTCGGTGTGTTGGCGGTATATATTACGGTTGCCTTGAATTTTACCTATATGGATCAAAAGGAAGACGGACTTCGGATTGTATTTCGATTCGGAAGTCTTTTGGGATGTCTGACGGGATTTTTTATATTGGTGGGATTCTTTACCGGCAAGCCGGACGTTTCCCTTCTTTCCGGTCAGGGCGTCTTTTCCGGTATGTTGGCGGGAATCATCGGCTCTGCGCTTTTTCATAGATTTGAAAAGATGTTTCAAACAAGAAAAGGTCTTTTTGTGGATGGGGCGGATTCCGTATTTAATGCTGCTTTATATGTGATTCTCCCCTATTTGTGTGTAACTCTTTGCTTTGCGGTAGCAAATTATATGATTACGGTTTGTTTTGACGTGGAGAGTGTGCAGCATCTTTTTATGCGGGTCATGGATGCCATCTTTTTAAGGATGCATCGGTCCTATTCCAGCGGACTTTTGTTCGTGAATTTAGTCAGTGTCATGTGGTGGTTTGGAATCCACGGAAACAACGTATTAAATCAGGTGGCGGAGAATCTGTTTGTAACGATTTTACCCGGGGAGATAGTTTCAAAGAGCTTTATTGATACCTTTGTAAACATGGGAGGATCCGGATGTACCATCGGACTACTTGTCGCAATGATGGTATTCGGAAAACGCGCCTCTACCAAAAGACTATCCAGTATGGCATTTCTTCCGGGGGTGTTTAATATCGGGGAACTGTTGGTGTTCGGACTTCCGGTGATTTATAATCCGCAGATGGCGATACCCTTTATCCTTGCACCCATGCTTTGTTTTACCAACGCCTATGTACTTACAAAGGTTGGGTATTTGCCCTATGTGACAAATGAAGTGGTGTGGACGACACCGGCATTGATGAGCGGATATTTGGCAACGGGATCCGTAAGAGGTGTGGTGGTACAACTGTTAAATATTTTGATTTCTGCGGCGTGCTATGCTCCGTTTTTGGTTTTCTACGAAAAGAAATCTGCGGATGATTTTTCCCTTGCCTTAAGTGATTTGGTGGAGAGATTCAAAAAGAGTGAAGCGACCCTTGAGGAAGTTGTTTTGACGGATGAAGAAGGGAACGTGGGAAGGCTTGCAAAGAGTTTGGCTACGGATTTGGAAGATGCTTTAACCGCTTCGGTATCCGAGAAACTCTTGGGCAGTACGGAAAGTCCGCTTCTCATAAAGTATCAACCCCAGTATAACTCTGTGGGAAAATGCGTGGGAACAGAGGCACTTCTTCGCTGGAATCATGTGAAATACGGAATCGTATATCCGCCACTTGTGATTCGGATTGCAAAAGAAAGTAGAAAACTATACGATTTGGAAACTTATATTATAGAAAATGCGATTCGTGATTCCGAGGAATTCCGTGATGCCTTCGGAGAAGATTTTAAACTGAGTGTGAATGTGACGGCAGCCACTTTTTATGATAAACGATTCATTCCTTTCTTACAGGAAATGGCAATCCGGTATAAATTAAAAAGCGGAAATATTTGCCTGGAGATTACGGAAGAAACGGAACTGATAACGACGGAAGCCACCGGCGAACGAATGAAGATGATGCGAGCCTTCGGATATGTGTTTGCCCTGGATGATTTCAGTATGGGACATACTTCACTTCAGTATCTGCAACACAATCAGTTTGATTTTGTAAAGCTGGACGGGAATCTGGTAAAATCTTTGCTGCATAATGAACGAACCAAAGAGATTATCGCTTCGATCGTTTATCTTTCCGAATCTCTGGATTTTCAGGTGATTGCCGAATATGTGGAAACGGAAGAGGAGCGGGATGCCTTGGATAGAATCGGATGTCATATTTACCAAGGATATTTGTATAGCCCGGCAGTGGAAAAAGAGACGCTGGTTTTGTCCTCAAATGGATGAATCGATGCAAGGGATAATAATTCCGTTGGCGAATGGTTGGCGAATAATGATGTAATTTCAAGACAGGTAAAGCTTTTAGACAAAAAAGAAGATGTGGGAGGCTTTTGCCCATTAAAAAGAACAAACGTTCTGAAAATCATAGACAGTGAATTATGGAAATGGTATACTAGGTATCAACTGGTATACCATTTTTGTTTTGTTTATTTAGGTATTGAAAGATGGATTTTAAGTTACATTCGGAGTATCAGCCCACAGGGGATCAGCCCCAGGCCATAGAAAAACTAGTACAGGGTTTTAAAGAAGGAAATCAGATGCAGACGTTACTGGGTGTCACCGGTTCCGGTAAGACCTTTACCATGGCTAATGTGATTGCTGCGCTGAACAAACCAACTTTAATTATTTCACATAATAAGACCCTGGCGGGACAGTTGTATTCGGAGATGAAAGAATTCTTCCCGGAAAACGCGGTGGAGTATTTTGTGTCTTACTACGATTATTACCAACCGGAGGCCTATGTGCCGCAGACGGATACTTATATCGCAAAGGATTCTGCCATCAATGATGAGATTGATAAGCTTCGCTTGTCGGCTACCGCATCTATGTCAGAGCGGAAGGATGTCATTATTGTATCCTCTGTTTCCTGTATCTACGGTATCGGTAGCCCGGATGATTATGAGAATATGATGATTTCCCTGCGTGAAGGGCAGCAGATTGATCGTGATGAAGTGATTCATCAGTTGATTGATATGCAGTACGTGCGAAACGATATGGATTTTACCCGTGGTACCTTCCGTGTCAGAGGAGATGTGCTGGAAGTGATTCCGGCAAATGTGTCCGAGTTTTCTTATCGTATCGAATTCTTCGGAGATGAGATCGACCGCATTTGCGAGACGGATTTATTGTCCGGTCGTGTGAAGCGTGAATTAAAACATGCGGCCATCTTCCCGGCGTCCCATTACGTGGTACCGCAGGAAAAGATAAAGACGGCTTGTGATGCCATTGAAGAAGAGTTAAAAGAGCGGGTGGCCTTCTTTAAGTCGGAAGGAAAATTAATTGAAGCCCAACGCATCTCGGAGCGTACCAACTTCGATGTGGAAATGATGCGTGAGACCGGATTCTGTAGCGGTATTGAAAATTATTCCAGATATTTAACAGGACAAAAGCCCGGAGAACCACCCATGTGTTTGATGGATTACTTCGGTGACGATTACCTTTTGATTATCGATGAGTCCCATATGACAGTACCGCAGATACGCGGTATGTATGCGGGGGACAGATCCCGAAAGACGACTTTGGTGGATTATGGATTTCGTTTGCCTTCGGCGCTTGATAACCGTCCACTGAATTTTGCAGAGTGGGAGACCAAGCTGGATCAGCTTTTGTTTGTTTCTGCCACACCGGCAGAGTATGAAGAAGAACATGAGATGCTTCGTGCAGAGCAGGTGATTCGACCTACCGGGCTTTTGGATCCGGATATCGATGTCCGCCCGGTGGAGGGACAGATTGATGATCTGGTGTTTGAAATAAAAAAAGAAACCGCTGCTGAACACAAAGTTTTGATAACGACCTTAACCAAGCGCATGGCAGAGGATTTGACAAGCTACTTACAAGAACTTGGAATAAAAGTAAAGTATTTACACTCTGACATTGATACCTTGGAGCGCTCCGAAATTATTCGAGATTTGCGATTGGGTGTCTTTGATGTATTGGTGGGTATCAATCTTCTTCGAGAGGGATTGGATATTCCGGAGATTACCTTAGTGGCGATTTTGGATGCGGACAAGGAAGGCTTCCTTCGTTCCGAGCGGTCACTGATTCAGACCATCGGACGTGCAGCCCGAAATTCCGAAGGCCATGTCATCATGTATGCGGATACCATGACCGACTCCATGAAGGCAGCCATCGAGACCACCAAGCATCGTCGAGAAATACAGATGGCGTACAACGAAGCCAATGGAATCACTCCTACCACCATTGAAAAGAAGGTTCGCGAAACCATTGCCATCTCCAAGGCAGTGGCTCACGACGAAATGGAAGAGAATCGCGCACCTGAAGAGATGTCTCCGCAGGAACTCGAAAAACTTATTGCGAAGATGAAGAAGAAGATGGAGTCTGCGGCCGCCGACCTAAACTTCGAAATGGCCGCCCAGTACAGAGACAGAATCGTAGAATTAAAAAATATGTTACGTGAGATACAAATATAGTATAGTTAAGAAATTTTGTGATTTACTTCAAAATTTCTGACTAGAGGATATAGGATTTATGAAAGAGAATAAAGATAACAGAAAATTTATAAAGATTCGTGGTGCAAATGAGAACAATTTGAAGCACATTAATCTTGAAATTCCGCGAGATGAGTTTGTAGTGCTGACTGGATTGTCCGGCTCCGGCAAGTCGTCTTTGGCGTTTGATACGATTTTTGCGGAAGGCCAGCGACGTTATATGGAGTCTCTCTCCAGCTACGCCAGACAGTTTTTGGGCCAGATGGAAAAGCCGGACGTGGAACGCATCGAAGGTATGCCTCCTGCCATTTCTATTGACCAGAAATCTACGAATAAGAATCCGCGTTCTACCGTTGGAACCGTGACGGAGATTTACGATTACTTCCGTCTTTTGTATGCCCGTATCGGTGTTCCGCATTGTCCGAACTGCGGAAAAGAAATCTATAAGCAGACCGTGGCTCAGATGGTAGATGAGGTTATGAAGCTACCTGAGAAAACGAAGTTTCAGGTGCTCTCCCCAGTAGTACGTGGTCGCAAAGGTGCCCAGGAGAAGCTTTTTGAACGGGCCAGAAAAAGCGGTTATGTTCGCGTGGTGGTAGATGGCGATGTCTATGATTTGGATGAAGAGATCCAATTGGATAAAAATAAAAAGCATAACATTGAAGTGGTCATCGATCGTCTTGTTATGCGAGAAGGTATGGAAGAGCGCTTGACCGGCTCTTTGGAAAATGCTTTAAAACTAGGAAACGGATTGGCCATCGTGGATGTTATCGGTGGAGAGCAACTTCGCTTTTCCGAAAGCTTTTCTTGTCCTGACTGCGGTATTTCCATAGATGAAGTGGAGCCGAGAAGCTTTTCCTTCAATAACCCCTTCGGCGCCTGCGAAGAGTGCTTCGGATTGGGGTACAAGATGGAATTTGATGAGCGTCTTATGATTCCGGACATGTCTTTAAGCTTTAACGAGGGATGTGTTCAAGTGCCGGGCTGGCAGTCTTCTTCCGATAAGAAGAGTTATACCCATGCGATTCTGGAAGCTTTAGCGAAAGAATATAAGTTTAGCCTGGATACCCCTTATGAAGATTTGCCGGAGGAAATTCGAAAGAAGTTTATTTACGGCTTTGATAAGGTAGTAAAAGTTCCTTATAAGGGGCAGTTTGGCGAGGGTATCTATGATGTGCAGTTTGAAGGATTGATTGCAAACTCGAAACGCAGATACCGTGAGACAAAGTCGGAATGGTCCAGATCCAATTATGAGGAATACATGGAGATTTCTCCTTGCCCGGTTTGCGGCGGTCAGAGATTAAAGAAGTCTTCTCTTTCGGTTACGGTTTGCGATAAGAATATTTATGAGATTACCACTATGCCGGTAAGAGATTTGGCTGTGTTTTTGGATAATTTGAAACTGACGGATTACCAGATGCAGGTCGGCCGACTGGTATTAAAAGAAATCAAAGCCAGAGTAGGCTTTTTAAATGACGTGGGATTGGATTATCTTTCTTTGTCCCGATCCACAGGCACATTGTCCGGAGGCGAGTCCCAGCGTATTCGTCTGGCAACACAGATCGGTTCCGGCTTGGTGGGTGTTTGCTACATTTTAGATGAGCCCAGTATCGGACTCCATCAGAAGGATAATGATAAGCTTTTGAATTCTCTTCGTGGACTTCGTGATTTAGGTAACACATTGATTGTGGTGGAGCATGATGAAGACACCATGCGTCAGGCAGACTACATTGTGGATATCGGTCCCGGCGCGGGAGAAACCGGTGGAGAAGTGGTGGCTTGCGGAAGCGTGGAAGATATTATGAATGAACCACGCTCCATTACCGGACAGTACTTATCGGGAAAGAAGAAGATTGAGGTTCCGAAGATCCGAAAGAAACCGACAGGATTTTTGACCATCCAGGGTGCAAAGGAACATAACTTAAAAAATATCGATGTGGATATCCCGCTGGGAGTGGTTACCTGTATCACCGGTGTGTCCGGTTCCGGAAAGAGCTCTTTGATTAACGAAATCTTATACAAGAGCCTTGCAAAAAAGTTAAATCATGCTCATAAGATTCCGGGTGCCCACAAAAGGATTTTGGGAGTGGAACAGCTGGATAAGGTAATTGATATCGATCAGTCCCCTATCGGACGTACACCGCGCTCCAATCCGGCTACTTATACCGGAACCTTTGATTTGATTCGTGACCTGTTTGCGTCTACGGCAGATGCGAAAGCAAGAGGTTACCAAAAGGGGCGCTTCAGCTTCAATGTAAAGGGCGGCCGCTGTGAAGCCTGCTCGGGCGATGGTATTGTAAAGATTGAGATGCATTTCCTGCCGGATGTTTATGTGCCCTGCGAAGTGTGCCATGGAAAGCGCTACAACCGTGAGACCTTGGAAGTAAAATATAAAGGAAAAAACATCTATGAGGTTTTGGATATGACGGTGGAGGAAGCGGTAGAGTTTTTCAAAAACGTACCGAGCATTCGCCGAAAGATTGAAACGTTAAATGATGTGGGGCTTGGGTATATCAAACTCGGTCAGCCTTCCACGGAATTGTCCGGAGGAGAGGCACAGCGTATCAAACTTGCCACGGAACTTTCCAGACGAAGCACCGGAAAGACTATCTATATTCTGGATGAGCCCACCACCGGACTTCATTTTGAGGATGTGAATAAGCTGGTACAGATTTTGCATAAGCTTTCCGAGGGAGGAAATTCCGTTGTGGTCATTGAACACAACTTGGATGTAATCAAAACGGCGGATTACATCATCGATCTCGGACCGGAAGGAGGCGACCGCGGTGGTACTGTGGTGGCCGTGGGAACTCCTGAAGAAGTGGCAAAGTGCACGAAGTCCTACACAGGACAATATGTAAAACCTTACCTGAAATAATTATATATTGAAAATTGAAAACAAATGGATATAATGGAAATAGTGCCTTATTGTTTTTGAAAGGAGTTCATGTCATGCCGTTTAATTCAGCAGATATTGGAATAGATTTAGGAACAGCTAGTATTTTGGTTTATGTAAAAGGTAAGGGTGTTGTTTTAAAAGAGCCTTCCGTAGTTGCCTTTGACAGAGATACAAACAAGATAAAAGCCATCGGTGAAGAAGCTCGTTTGATGCTTGGTCGTACACCGGGAAATATTGTTGCGGTTCGTCCGCTTCGCCAGGGTGTTATTTCCGACTATACCGTGACAGAAAAGATGATTAAGTATTTCATTCAGAAAGCTCTCGGAAAGAGAAGCTATCGTAAGCCTCGTATTTCCGTGTGTGTACCAAGTGGAGTTACCGAAGTGGAAAAGCGTGCGGTTGAGGATGCGGCATATGCAGCAGGCGCTCGAGAAGTATTCATTATAGAAGAGCCAATCGCAGCAGCAATCGGTGCCGGCATCGATATTTCAAAGCCTTGCGGTAACATGATTGTAGATATCGGTGGTGGTACTTCCGATATTGCGGTTATTTCATTGGGAGGATCTGTTGTCAGCACATCTATCAAGATTGCAGGTGACGATTTTGATGAAGCTATCGTTCGCTATATGAGAAAGAAACACAACCTTTTGATTGGCGAGCGTACCGCAGAAGACGTTAAGATTAACGTGGGAACCTGCTTCCCGCTTGCCGAGCCGGAGACCATGGATGTTCGCGGACGTAACTTGGTTACCGGTTTGCCAAAGATGATTGAGGTTTCTTCCGAGGAGATGGAAGAAGCTCTTCGCGAGCCGACGACCAATATTGTGGAGGCTGTTCACTCTGTATTGGAAAAGACTCCGCCGGAGTTGGCTGCAGACGTAGCCGATCGTGGAATCATTCTTACAGGTGGTGGTGCATTGCTTCGCGGACTTGAGTCTCTTATGGAAGAACGTACCGGAATCAACACTATGACTGCAGAAGATCCTATGACCTGCGTAGCTGTGGGAACCGGAAAGTACGTTGAATTTATGGCCGGAGAAACCGGAATAAAAGTTCAGGATTAAAAAGTATATATACCGATCTGAAATATTTTTCAGATCGGTATTTTTGTGCTAAAGTATTTGTGTAGATTGTCCGATAGAATGAATGAGATGCTTTACGGTTTTTATCAGGGAGATAAGTCTTTTCATGGAAGAGGCCGTAAAAAGCAAAGGAGGCCAAATGGTAAAAGGATTATATACTGCTTATACCGGCATGATTAATGAGCAGCGAAGATTGGATACATTAACCAACAATCTCGCTAACTCCAACACCGTCGGATATAAGAAAGAAGGAGCAACTGCTCAATCCTTTGATGACACGTTAGCGATTAAAATAAAGGACACTTCTGTGGGAAGTTATATGCCGCGACGTATCGGTAATATCAATCTGGGCGTTGATATCGGAGAAACGTATACCGATTACAGTCAGGGAAGTTTTCGAATCACGGATAAACCTTCTGACTTGGCCATCAGCGGAATGGGATTCTTTGCCATTGAGTTTACGGACAAACAGGGAAACACTTCCATTAAATACACACGAAACGGGGAGTTCACCGTCAACAAAGACGGATACTTTGTGACAAGTGACGGTGATTATCTTCTAAATGCACAGGCGGCTTTAAACGGACAGACCGGTGATGCTGCCCATGTTCGCATTGACCCCGTGCAGGAATACTCCATTAATTCTCAAGGATTGATTTATCAGGGCGGACAGGTTGTCGGTCAAATCGGTTTGGTTGATTTTGAAAACTATGACTATTTGGCAAAGTACGGGGAAAACCTGTTTGAACCGGTGGCAGGAGCGACGCTCATCGCTTCCGATGCTTCTGTCGAGCAAGGATGCTTGGAAACGGCAAATGTAAATATCGTGGATGAGATGGTTAGCATGATTACCATCCAGCGAGCTTACGAGGCAGGTCAGAAGATGATTCAGACCGAAGATGAAACTTTGGAAATGGCAGTCAGCCAGGTTGGTAGAGTCTAAGCATTAGGCAGATAGGAGAATTGTTATGTTGAGATCACTTTGGACAGCGGCGTCCGGAATGCGTTCCGAACAAACATCCGTTGACAATATCGCAAATAATATTGCAAATGTTAACACTACAGCATATAAATCACAGAGTACCCAGTTTAAGTCTTTGCTATATCAGACGTTGCAGGCAGAGACAACAACGGCAAACGGCGAAACAAAACCGACGGCTGCGCAGGTGGGATTGGGTACCAGAGTAGCATCCGTAAATGCATCCTTTACGCAGGGAGCACTTTTGGCGAGCGAGAATAAGATGGCATGTGCCATTGAAGGAAGCGGATTTTATTCCGTACAGGGGGTAGATGGGGAAACCTACTACACCAGAGACGGTAACTTTGGATGGAGCTTGGATGCAGACGGTTCAAGAGTGCTTACAAATTCCAGCGGATTAAAGGTTTTAAGCAGTACCGGTCAGAGAATCGTTCTTCCGGATGGTGTGGGGTCCGATACGGTAAGCGTCGGTAAAGACGGTTTGCTTGGTTATCGACTGGCGGATGGAAACTATGTTTCCATGAACGCTTATGTTGGGTTGTTCCAGTTCCAAAATCCGGTGGGCTTGGAAAAACAGCCGGGAAATCTATATGCGGCTACTGAGGCATCCGGAGCTGCCATTAATGAAAGAACAACCAATCTTCCTATTACACCAAGTACGATTGCCCAAGGGTATTTGGAAGGCTCTAATGTGAATGTAGCTGACGAGATGGTAAATCTAATCATTTCTCAGAGAGCCTATGAGTTGAATTCCAAAGCAATTACCACATCGGATTCCATGTTGGAAACCGCAAACAATTTGAAACGTTAAAGGGTGATGTAAATGAGTGATTTTTCTTATATCAACAATATAACTTCAACCGCACAATCCACCATAGACACAAGTCGAGTTCAAAACGGAGTAAGCGGATTAAACGCCAATTCCACCAAAGAGGAATTGGAAGCTGCCGCAAAGTCTTTTGAAGCATATTTTGTGGAGCAGATGTTAAAAGAAGTAAAAGAAACTTTTACATCGGAAGAAGATTCGGATTCTACGGTTTCTCAGACAAAGGACTTTTATATGGACTCTACCATACAAAGTCTGGCGGAAACATTGGTGGACGAGTTTGGCGGAAACTTCACGGACCAGATGGTGGAACAGATGGCCCGCAACTACGGCATAGACATTTCAGAAAAAGCAGAATAAAACTTATCAGAGAAGACCTTATTTTTTATTTTTTTCATTACGAAAACGATTAAATAAAAAATAAGGTCTTCCTTTTTCGCAAGAATTGTTATATTATAGGTAAAGACACAATATCTAGTGGAAAATATTGATGTTTAACCTAGATTTAGTCAATATATGGAATAATTGCGAAGTAAGGGAGAAGCAGTTTTGGAAGCAAAAGTTCGTACAAATGTGATTAAAAGAAACGGCCGTGAGGTGGATTTCCAGGAGGATAAAATTGTTGCCGCAATCGAGAAGGCAAACAATGAAGTTGACAGCATTCACCAGATGAATGAATACCAGATTAAGGCTGTTGCAGATAAGATTGCCAAACAGGTGGCAGCCATGTCTCATGCCGTAAATGTGGAAGATATCCAGGATATGGTAGAGACCGGTATTATGGAGATGCGTTGTTACGAAGTAGCGCAGAAGTATGTGCGTTATCGATATAAACGTGAGTTGTCCAGAAAGACAAATACTACCGATAACGGAATCCTTGCGCTGATTGATCAGCTAAACGAAGAGGTAAAGCAGGAAAACTCCAACAAAAACCCGGTAATCAACTCTACACAAAGAGATTATATGGCAGGTGAAGTTTCCAAGGATTTGACCAAAAGAATTCTTTTGCCGGAAGAAATCATCAAGGCACATGAAGAAGGTATCATTCACTTCCATGATTCCGATTATTTTGCAATGCGCGAGCACAACTGTGATTTGATTAACTTAGAGGATATGTTACAGAACGGAACGGTAATCTCTGAGACCATGATTGAGAAGCCACACAGCTTCTTTACCGCATGTAACGTTACCACACAGATTGTTGCGCAGGTGGCATCCAATCAGTACGGCGGACAGTCCTTCACGTTGGCACATTTGGCTCCGTTTGTTGATATCAGCAGAAAGAAGATTCGTGAGCAGGTAATCGCAGAACGTAAGGAGTGCGGTGAGTCTGTTGATGAAGAAATCGTTGCAAAGATTACCGAGTCCAGACTTTTGTCAGAAGTAAAATCCGGTATTCAGACCATTCAGTACCAGCTCATTACCCTTATGACCTGTAACGGTCAGGCTCCGTTTGTTACCATGTTTATGTACTTGGATGAGGTGGAAGACGGACAGACCAGAGAAGACCTTGCACTTATTATTAAAGAAGTTATGCTTCAGAGAATGCAGGGCGTTAAGAATGAAAAAGGTGTATGGATTACACCGGCATTCCCGAAACTGATTTATGTATTGGACGAGGATAATATCCATGAGGATTCCAAGTATTATTATTTGACCGAATTGGCTGCGAAATGTACCGCAAAGCGCATGGTTCCGGATTATATTTCCGCTAAGATTATGAAGGAATTAAAGAAGGGAAATGTATATACTTGTATGGGATGCAGATCCTTCCTTACCGTTGAAGAATCTCAGAAGAATCCGGATGGTTCTTACAAGTTCTACGGTCGATTCAACCAGGGTGTTGTAACAATCAACCTTGTTGACGTTGCTTGTTCTTCTTACGGAGATATGGATAAATTCTGGGATATTCTGGAAGAACGTTTGGAACTTTGCCATCGCGCACTTCGTTGCAGACATGAGCGTCTCTTGGGAACCGTGTCTGACGTTGCTCCGATTCTTTGGCAGCACGGAGCTCTGGCTCGTTTGCAAAAGGGTGAAAAAATTGATGAGCTTTTGTACAACGGCTATTCCACCATTTCCTTGGGATATGCAGGTTTGTATGAGATGTGCTATCGTATGCTTGGTGTTTCTCACACGGATCCGATGGGTAAGGAATTTGCGTTAAAGGTAATGCAAAAATTAAATGACAAATGCGCAGAGTGGAAGGCTGCGGAAAACATCAGCTACTCCGTATACGGAACTCCGATGGAGTCTACCACTTATAAGTTTGCAAAAGCATTGCAGAAGAGATTCGGTATCATTAAAGGCGTAACCGATAAGAACTATATTACTAATTCTTACCACGTACATGTAACGGAAGAAATTGATGCGTTTGATAAGTTAAAATTCGAATCCGAATTCCAAAAACTTTCTCCGGGTGGCGCGATTTCTTACATCGAAGTACCGGATATGCAGCAAAACATTCCGGCAGTACTTTCTGTTATGAAGTTTATTTATGACAACATCATGTATGCGGAATTAAATACAAAGTCTGATTTCTGTGAAGTTTGCGGATACGACGGAGAGATTTCCATCGTGGAGGATTCTGCCGGAAAGCTGGTTTGGGAGTGCCCGAACTGTGGCAACAGAGATCAGGAAAGAATGTCCGTTGCCAGAAGAACTTGTGGTTATATAGGAACACAGTTCTGGAATCAGGGCAGAACTCAGGAAATTAAAGATAGGGTTTTACATTTATAATATGAAATACAGTGCAATTAAGTATAAAGATATTGCAAACGGAGAGGGCGTGCGAAACGTCCTTTTTGTTTCCGGATGTACACATCATTGCAAGGGATGCTTTCAACCACAAACTTGGGATTTTAATGCCGGTGAAGATTGGACGGATGAACTGCAGGAAGAATTTTTAAAAGCCTGTGAGCCGTCCTATATTGAGGGAATTACTTTCCTTGGCGGAGAGCCTATGGAAGAGGTAAATCAGGCGGGACTGCTTCCCCTTGCTCGGGAATTTAAAAAGAGATTTCCGAAGAAAACCATTTGGTGCTATACCGGTTATACCTTAGAAGAGGATTTACTTTCTCCTTCAGGAAAGGTACACTTTGAGGGTACAGAGGAGTTTTTGAATCTGATTGATATCCTGGTGGACGGAGAATTCGTTTTAGCCAAAAAAGATATCATGCTTCAGTTTAGAGGCAGCAGCAATCAAAGAATTCTTCAAAAGGACGAAGCCGGGAACTGGATTCCCTGGAGAAAGAAAATGAGGTAGTCATGCGTATCTTATTGGCAGAAGATGAAAAGGAAATGTCCAATGCAATTGTGGCAGTTTTAAAGCATGAGCACTACTCCGTGGATGCGGTGTATGACGGACAGGATGCGTTGGATTATCTGGAAACAGGACTCTATGACGGTGCTATTTTGGATATTATGATGCCCAAAATGGACGGCGTTTCCGTTTTAAAAGAGATTCGTAAACAAGGCATGGATGTGCCTGCTATTTTGCTTACCGCAAAGTCCGAAATCGATGATAAGGTGGAGGGCTTAGATGCAGGCGCGGATGATTATCTGACAAAACCTTTTGCCATGAAAGAACTCCTTGCGAGGCTTCGGGCAATCACAAGACGACAGGGTGAAGTAACGGACCAAATTATGGAGTTTTCCAATTTAAAACTGGATCGTTCCACATTTATGATTTCTACGGAAAAGGATTCTCTGCGTCTTGCAAACAAAGAGTTTCAAATGTTGGAAATGCTACTTTCCAACCCGGGACAAATCATTTCTACAGATCAGTTCATGGATAAAATATGGGGATATGATACGGAAACCGAGTTAAACGTGGTTTGGGTATATGTCTCTTATCTTAGAAAGAAACTTTCAAAAATAGGTGCAAAAGTAAATATAAAAGCAGCTCGTGGTGTAGGTTATTTGGTGGAGGCAGAGCATGATTAAGATTCTTCGCCGGAAGTTTATTGCCATAGCAATGGTATCCGTGGTACTGGTTCTTTTCGGATTAATCGGGACCATGGATTTTTTAAACTATTACCGGACAATGGAAAGTATTGAATCCGAAATGTCATTGTTAAAAGAAAACGGTGGTGACCTTTCGGAATTAAAAACCGAACGGGGATTTACTTTCGAAAATGGTGGACCGGCTCCTTCCGAAAAGATTACACCACCGTCGGAGGCGAAGCCTGCACCGGAAAATCGTTTTTCTTCGGGGATGAACCAGGAAACCCCGTTTTCTCTTCGCTATTTTACGGTTACTTTAAACGCATCCGGGGAAGACGTGGCGGTAAATACCAATGAAATTTTTATGGTGGATGAAGGTACGGCTGTGACCATGGCAAAGTCGTTGGCATCTAAAGGTAAAACCAGTGGATTCTATGAAAACTATTATTATGATGTTTTGGATGTGACCACTGCCGATGAACCTTGCAGTATGTATTTGTTTTTGAATGCAAATGAAAAGTTGGAGTCTTTTCGAAGCTTTCGAAATATCAGTTTCTTTATCAGTCTTTTAGGGGTGCTGTTGGTTTATATTCTGGTGGTTTTTCTTTCCAGAATTGTGACAAAACCGGTGGCGGAAACCTATGAAAAACAGAAACGCTTTATTACGGATGCATCCCACGAGATAAAAACACCCCTGGCGATTATTGGGGCCAATACGGAAGTGCTGGAGATGACGCAGGGGGATAATGAATGGCTGAAAAGTATTAAAAACCAAATTGAACGGCTTACGTCTCTTACGGAAAAACTTGTATTTTTGTCTCGAATGGATGAGGAAAATACAAAGCTGGATATGGTGGAGTTTTCCTTGTCCGATGCAGTGCTCGAGGTGGCGGAATCTTTTCTTCCGGTGGCAAAGGCAAAGGAGAAACAGTTGGATATTTTCGTGGAGGAAAACATTTCTTATGTAGGAAACGAGGAGACGATTTCTCAGGCAGTTTCTTTGCTTTTGGATAATGCATTAAAGTATGCAAACGAGAAGGGACGGGTGGAGGTTCGCCTAAAGACATCCGCAAAAAACAAAAAAGAAATTCTGGTTTACAACACATTGGATGAGATTGTGGAAGGAAAACATGATGAACTGTTTGAACGGTTTTATCGGACGGATTCCTCCAGAAGCAGCAAGACCGGCGGGCACGGAATCGGACTGTCGGTGGTAAAGGCAATTGTTACTGCGCACAAGGGAAGGATTTTTGCAGAGAGCAAAGATTCTAAGTCCATTGTTTTTCGTATGGTTTTGTAGGTAAAAAGATTGCCGAATCGGCAAAATGCTATATAATAGTATGATAAGCAGGTGTATGGCTTTTAAGAGACAACTATGAATGCTAATCGTGGGGGACGATATATGGAAGTGACGAAGAAACAGCACAGAGCGTTAATCATTGATGACGCTTATTCTAATCGTGAAATATTAAAGGATATTTTGCAGGATGAAGTGGAAATTGTAGAATACGACAATGGCAAAGATGCCTTGGAGTATTTGATGGATCACTTCTATGACTTGGATATTGTCCTTTTGGATTTGGTTATGCCGGGGATGAACGGATTTGAAGTTCTCGAATTTATGCGTCGCAAACATATGACGGATTATTTGCCGGTAATCATGATTTCCGCAGATGATGAAGAACGTAATATGGAGTATGCTTTCGACTTGGGTGCTACGGATTTTATCGCCAGACCTTTTTCCGAGCGTATTGTTTTACGACGGGTGTTAACGACCATTTCCCTGTTTGAAAAACAAAAAGAATTGATTCACAAGATAGATGTTCAGTTCAAGCCGGATGATCAGAAAATCGATGAACTCACCGGTTTGCCTTATAAGCAGATTTTCTATAATCAGGTGCACAGCCAGCTTTTGAACAATCGCAACCAAAAGCTTTGGATGGTGGCCATTGATATCGATCATTTTAAACTGTTTAACAATTTCTACGGCTGGGAAAAGGGCGACCAGTATCTTAAGATTATGGGGCGTTATTTAAGTGAGTTTACCAGACGCCACGGAGGTATTGCAGGATACTTGGGCGGTGATGATTTTGCGGTATTATGTCCCAACAAAAAAGCGGCTATCAAAGAGTTGGAAAAGAAGATGTCTGCCGATACCAAACACCATAAGAATTTTGCCGCGGGATTCGGCCCAAAGTTCGGTTTTTACGAAATAGAAAATAACAGCGACTCCGTGGAAAAGATATACAACAATGCAGTAATTGCTTTAGACAGTATTGCCGGAGACTATACGAAGCATGTTGCTTGGTACGATCCAAAGATGCTTGGTAAGGTGCAGAATGAATTTGAACTTTTGTCGGACATTCGCCGTGGTGTGGAAGAAAATGAATTTGTTTTCTTTTTACAGCCGAAGGTGGATATGAAAACAAAAGAAATAGTTGGAGCAGAGGCTTTGGCCAGATGGAATCATCATGAAAAAGGGATGATTTCTCCCGGAGTGTTTATACCGATTTTGGAAAAGAACGGATTTGTTTCTTCCATTGACTATGCTATTTGGGAGATGGTTTGTGACTGGATTCAAAAAGAGTTAAAGGCAGCTAAAGATGTTCCGCCTATATCTTTAAATGTTTCCCGTGCGGATATTTATTCCATGGACGTGGCGGAGACTTTTAAAGCCCTTTGTGATGACAGAAGTATTCCATACGATAGAATTGAAGCAGAGATTACCGAAACTTCTTACATGGAAGATTTTGATAAGATTAATGCTGCAGTGGAGAAGCTTCATAAAGTTGGCTTTAAGGTAGCTATGGATGATTTTGGCAGTGGATATTCTTCATTGAACGCATTAAAAAATATGAATGTGGATGTCCTGAAAATTGATATGCGATTCCTCGAACTTAACGAAGAAAACGGCTCAAAGGGAATCGGTATTTTGGAAGGCGTTTTGAATATGGCAAAGACTTTGAATTTGCCTACGATTGTCGAGGGCGTTGAGACAAAAGAGCAGGCCGAAATTCTGATGAAGAAGGGCTGTAGCTTGGCTCAGGGATACTACTATCATTGCCCTATGTCGGCAGATGAATACGAAAAACTTTTAAAATAACCCGGAGGATCTATGAACGAGAATAATAACAACCAAAACGGAGGCAATGACGGAAAGAACAACAATCGTCAGCCCTTGATGCTGTTGGTGCTTTTTTCACTGATTGCGCTATTGATTACGACTTATTTTTGGAATAACGGAAGCACACAAACCAAGACGGAGATTACCTACAGTAAATTTATTGAATTGGTAGAGGCAGATGAGGTAAAGTCAGTTGAAATTACCAGTGATACAATTACCATTGAATTGAAAAAGGATTCTGAGTTTGCTGCTTCCAAGGAGCAGGAAGAATTAAAGGATACCTACGAGCGGAGCACAGGTCAGAGTTTATCCATTACTTATTATACCGGATACTTAAATGACCAGGATTTATTGCCGTTGTTAAAGGAACACAATGTGGAAGTAAAACGTGGGGCCTCCAGCAATACCAGCGCCGTCATTTACAATGTTTTAAGCTTTGTAATACCGCTTTTGATCTTGTGGGTGCTTTTTGGTTTCTTTATGAGAAACATGGGAGGCGGACCTTTCTCTGTTGGAAAGAGCAATGCCAAAGTATATGTGGAGAAGACCACGGGAGTTACCTTTGCTGATGTGGCCGGACAGGATGAGGCAAAAGAGTCGTTACAGGAGATGGTAGACTTTTTAAATAATCCGAAGAAATATACTTCCATTGGCGCGAAGCTTCCGAAGGGAGCCCTTCTTGTGGGCCCTCCGGGAACAGGTAAAACCTTACTTGCAAAGGCAGTCGCCGGAGAGGCGGGAGTCCCGTTTTTCTCCCTTGCGGGATCTGATTTTGTGGAGATGTTTGTGGGTGTGGGAGCTTCCCGTGTCCGTGATTTGTTTAAGGAAGCACAGAAGCAGGCACCGTGTATTATATTCATCGATGAGATTGATGCCATCGGAAAGAGCCGAGACTCCCGATACGGCGGTGGTAATGATGAACGTGAGCAAACACTAAACCAGCTTTTGGCAGAGATGGATGGATTTGATTCTTCCAAAGGTGTACTTATTTTGGCAGCAACCAACCGACCGGAAGTGTTGGACAAAGCTCTTCTTCGACCGGGACGTTTTGACAGACGAATCATTGCGGATCGTCCGGATTTAAAGGGACGTATCGAGACCTTAAAAGTACATTCCAAGGATGTTCGCATGGATGAAACCGTTGATTTGGAAGCTTTGGCCTTGGCCAGTGCGGGATTGGTCGGATCGGATTTGGCCAATATCATTAACGAGGCTGCGATTATTGCGGTAAAAGCAGGACGTGAGTTTGTAAACCAGTCCGATTTGTTTGAAGCCTTTGAACTTGTGGCTGTGGGCGGTAAAGAAAAGAAAGACCGGGCCATGAGCGATAAGGAACGCAAGCATGTGGCATACCACGAGGTAGGACATGCACTTGTTTCCGCATTACAGAAGAATACCGAGCCGGTACAAAAGATTACCATTGTGCCTCGCACCATGGGTGCCCTCGGTTATACACTGCAGACTCCGGAAGAGGAGAAGTTCTTAGAAACCAAGGAAGAACTCATTGCAAAGATTACCACTTACATGGGTGGCCGCGCAGCAGAGGAGATTGTCTTCGGAACCTATACCTCAGGAGCTGCCAATGATATTGAAAATGCCACCTCTATTGCCAGAAACATGGTGACTCGATTTGGTATGAGTGATAAGTTTGGAATGATGGGTCTTGCTACGGTAGAAAGCCAGTATTTGGAGGGCAGAGCTGCGCTTACTTGCGGTGAAGCCACAGCGGCCGAGATTGATAACGAAGTTTTGGCCATGATTACCAATTGCTATGAAAATGCATATGCTTTATTGGAAGAGCATCGCGAGGTTTTGGATAAGATTTCCGACTATCTGTACGAGCACGAAACCATTTCCGGTAAAGAATTTATGAATCTCTTCCGCGAGCTTACGGGAATTGAACCGGAGGAAGAAGCAGATAAGGAAGAGGAAATGTTTATTGATGAAGAAGCAGAGGATATTTCCGAACAGGTAAAAGGCGGGCATATTGATATCACCGCAGGGGATTGATATGTTTCAAATTGAAGAAGAACTCAAAAAACTCCCGGATCAACCGGGAGTTTATATTATGCATGATGAAAAGGATGCGATTATTTACATCGGCAAGGCCTTAAGTCTTACGAAGCGTGTTCATCAGTATTTTCAGGCATCTCATGATGAGGGAATCCGAAAAAAACAGATGGTTTCTCATATCCGACGCTTTGAATATATTGTGACGGATTCAGAGCTGGAGGCTTTGGTGCTGGAGTGCAACCTGATTAAGGAACATCGGCCGAAGTACAACACCTTGCTTCGGGATGACAAGACCTATCCTTACATCAAAGTGACCTTGGGAGAAGCTTATCCCAGGGTTTTGTTTTCGCGGGAATTAAAAAAAGATAAGGCAAAATATTTTGGCCCCTTTACCAGTGCGGGAGCCGTAAGGGATACGATTGATCTTGTGCAAAAGCTTTACAAGCTTCGCACCTGCAACCAGAAGTTTCCTGAGTCCTTTGGGAAGAAGCGACCGTGTTTGAATTATCACATGAATCAGTGCCTTGGGGTATGTACGGGAAAGGTCTCCGAGGAGGAATACCGAAAGAATGTAAATGATGCCATTTCTTTTTTAGATGGGAAATATCAGCCTGTTTTAAAAGAGCTGAAAGAAAAAATGGAAGCGGCTTCCGCAGAGTTGGAATTTGAAAAGGCGGCTACATATCGTGATTTGATTGAGAGCGTAAAGCGTTGTGTTGAGACCCAGAAAATTACCGATTCCGACGGAGAAGATAAGGATATTATTGCACTGGCTACGGATAAAGAAGATGCGGTGGTGCAGATTTTCTTTATTCGAAACGGAAAGATGATTGGCCGGGATCACTTTTTCTTAAATATCAAAATGGAAGAAAGCGAAAGCGATATCATCGAAGCCTTTTTGACACAGTTTTATGCGGGAACACCGGTGATTCCGAAAGAGGTTTACATTCAAACGGAAATCGAAGAAGCGGATACGATTGCAGCGTGGTTGTCCGAAAAGAAGGGAAAGAAAGTGTACCTTCAGACGCCGAAACGCGGAGCAAAGGAAAAACTGGTAGAGCTTGCCAAAAAGAACGCGCAAATGGTTTTGGATTCCGACAAGGAACGTATAAAAAAAGAAGAGGGACGAACCATCGGCGCAATGAAAGAGATTGCAGCTCTTTTGGGAATGGATAAGATTAACCGAATGGAAGCCTACGATATTTCCAACACCTCCGGGTTTGAATCCGTTGGTTCCATGGTGGTATTCGAAAAGGGAAAACCCAAACGCAGCGATTATCGAAAGTTCCGGTTAAAGACTGTGGAAGGCCCCAATGATTACGCTTCCATGAAGGAAGTGTTGACCCGTCGTTTTGAACATGGCCTGCGGGATATGGAAGAAGAAAATGAAAATTCTTTTACGGCGTTCCCGGATGTCATTATGATGGACGGTGGAAAAGGTCAGGTAAATATTGCATTGGAAGTGCTGGAAGAATTAAACCTTCATATTCCGGTGTGCGGTATGGTAAAGGATGACCGTCACAGAACAAGAGGACTGTACTTTCACAACGAGGAAATCCCCATCGATAAGTATAGCGAAGGGTTTAAACTCATTACCAGACTTCAGGATGAGGCGCATCGCTTTGCCATCGAATATCATAAATCTCTTCGTGGAAAGGCGCAGGTAAAAAGCTTTTTGGATGATATTAAGGGTATCGGCCCTGCTCGTCGAAAGGCCCTGATGCGACACTATTCCAGTGCGGACGAAATGAAAAACGCCACGGTGGATGATTTGGCAAATATACCCGAAATGAGCCGGGAAGCGGCGGAAAATCTCTACGCTTATTTCCACGGCTGATTCATTGACAATAACGAAAAATCCTTTAAAATTTAAGAGAAAGATTTGGGAGGTGCGCTATGGGAGACGGAGCAAAGCTTTCTGTTATCGCAGAGAAATTAGCATTAAAAAATTACACACCTAAGTTAAAACTGGAAGAACATGAAGTTCTCATGGCAGATGTGAATCGACCGGCCCTGCAGTTAATGGGATTCTTTGATCACTTCGAAGCCGGACGTATTCAGATTATCGGTATGGTGGAATGGAGCTATTTGCAAAGCGAGCAGTCAAAGGAAGAGCGATTTGCCAGTTTTGATAAGCTGTTAAGCTATGGCATTCCCTGCATGATTTTTTGCAGAGGCTTTTTGCCGGATAAACGTATCTTAAAAATTGCAAACGAAAGAAACATTCCTATTTTGGGTACCGATCGTGGTACATCCGAGTTTATGGCAGAGCTGATTCATTTGTTAAACTATGAATTGGCGCCCATGATTTCCATCCACGGTGTGCTTGTTGACGTATACGGTGAGGGACTTCTTATTACCGGCGAAAGCGGTATCGGTAAATCTGAGGCGGCACTGGAGTTGATCCGACGGGGACATCGTCTGGTTGCGGATGATGTTGTGGAGATTCGAAAGACTTCTCAGATTACACTGATGGGTTCATCCCCATCCATTACAAGACATTTAATCGAGCTTCGCGGTATCGGAATCATCGATGTAAAGAGCTTGTATGGTGTTGAGTGTGTAAAAGAAAATCAAAAGATTGATTTTGTAATAAAACTGGAAGACTGGAAGAAGGAAGCGGAATACGACCGCCTGGGCTTGCAGGATGAAACCATGGATATTTTGGGTATTCAGGTAACCTGTCACAGCCTGCCCATTCGACCGGGACGAAACCTGGCTGTTATTTGTGAAACTGCTGCAGTAAACCATCGACAGAAAAAGATGGGCTATAATGCGGCAGAGGAATTGTACCGCAGGGTGCAGGATAATATAGCAAAAGGTGAAAACCAACAATAGAAAAGAGCCGCTAAAGGCGAAGCCTTTCGGCATCCTATTAAATATGAAAAACGATAAGTCAGTTTATCGAGGAGGAATTTTAAATGGAAAGAGAAAACGCTTGGAAGAAATATCCGGAAGGAAAGAAAAGAAAAGAAGTTTTTGATTTTGCGGAAGGATATCGTAAATTTTTATCTGAATACAAAACAGAGCGCGAATGCAATGATTTCTTTGTAAAGGAAGCAAAGGCAAAGGGATTTGTTGATTTGGCGGATGTAATTGCAAAGAATAAGAAGTTAAAAGCAGGAGATAAAGTTTATTTATCCAACTATGGAAAAGGTCTTGCAATGTTTATCATCGGCAAGAAACCGTTGGAAGAAGGTATGAATATTTTAGGTGCGCATATCGATTCTCCGCGTATGGATTTAAAACAGAATCCGTTATATGAAGATACGGATATGGCACTTTTGGATACCCATTATTACGGTGGCGTGAAGAAGTATCAGTGGGTAACCCTTCCCCTTGCACTTCATGGTGTAATTGCGAAAAAAGACGGTACGGTTGTAAAAGTAAACATCGGTGACAAGCCATCCGATCCTGTATTTGGAGTAAGCGATCTCTTGATTCACTTATCCGCAGAACAGTTGGACAAAAAGGGTGCAAAGGTGATTGAAGGTGAACAGCTTGATGTTTTAATCGGCAGCATTCCAATGTCTGAAAAAGATAAAAAAGATGAAAAGGTAAAAGAAGCTGTAAAAGCAAACGTTCTTGAGATTTTAAAGAAGGAATACAAGATTGAAGAGGAAGATTTCCTTTCCGCAGAAATCGAAGTGGTTCCTGCAGGCGATGCCCGGGACTATGGATTCGATCGTTCCATGATTATGGGATACGGACATGATGACCGTGTGTGCGCATACCCATCCTTCTATGCAATGCTGGATACAAAGGCTTCTGACAGAACCTACGCTTGTCTTTTGGTAGATAAGGAAGAAATCGGAAGTGTGGGCGCAACCGGTATGGAATCCCGTTTCTTTGAAAACACGGTAGCTGAAGTATTAAATGCTTTGGGACAGTATTCCGAACTTGCCGTACGTCGTGCGCTTGCAAATTCAAAGGCACTTTCTTCTGACGTTAGTGCAGCTTACGATACAAATTTTGCTTCTGCATTTGAAAAGAAAAATGCTGCATATTTCGGACGCGGACTTGTATTTAACAAGTATACCGGAGCAAGAGGAAAGAGCGGTTCCAATGATGCGAGTGCAGAGTTTGTTGGTGAAATTCGTCGTATTATGGATGAAGGAAAAGTATCATTCCAGACTGCGGAACTTGGTAAGGTTGACCAGGGTGGCGGCGGAACCATTGCTTACATTTTGGGTAACTACGGTATGCGAGTGATCGACAGTGGTGTTGCCGTATTAAACATGCATGCGCCTTGGGAAATCATCAGCAAGGTAGATTTATACGAAGCATATAAAGGATATGTAGCATTCTTAAAGAACGCATAATTTATGAATATAGAAGAACAGTTAAAAGCCGTTGTAAAAAACGGTGAAGTAAAATTACAGGAACCTATGAAACTTCATACCACCTTTCGTGTGGGAGGTAATGCAGAGTATTTCGTGGAACCGACGATGGATGAGATTTGCCCTTTGATTTCTTTGTTGAAAAAAGAGGGCTTGGCCTATACCTTAATCGGTAACGGAAGCAATCTTTTAGTCTCTGACGAGGGGATCTCCGGAGTGGTGATTTCCTTCGGAACACAGATGGCAGAAGTGGAAGTAACGGGAAACAAAATAAAAGCACAGGCGGGAATCTTACTCTCCCGCCTTGCTTCCTTTGCGGCATCCAATGCCTTGTCCGGCTTGGAATTCGCATCCGGAATTCCGGGAACCTTGGGCGGAGCCATTGCAATGAATGCAGGTGCCTACGGCGGAGAAATGAAGGATGTGGTGGAAAGCGTTGAAGTGTTGGAAGACGGTGAAGTAAAAACCTATTCTTGCGAGGATATGGACTTTTCTTATCGCCACAGCGTGGTGCAGGAAAAAGAGATGATTGTCTTATCTGTAACCCTATCGCTTACGCCGGGAAACGCTGATGAAATTACAGCGGCGGTGAAAGAGTTAAATGCAAAACGCATGGAAAAGCAGCCCTTAAATTTCCCAAGTGCGGGAAGCACATTTAAGCGTCCGGAAGGTTATTTTGCCGGAAAGCTTATCGAGGATGCGGGACTTAGAGGCTATCGCGTGGGTGGTGCGCAGGTTAGTGAAAAGCATTGTGGATTTGTGGTAAATACCGGGGATGCAACGGCAGCAGATATCTACCATTTGATTTTGAATGTGCAGGCAAAGGTAAAAGAGCAGTTTGACGTGATGCTGGAACCGGAAGTTCGCATGATAGGCAGGTTTGAATGAAATTAGTGATTTTGACCGGAATGTCCGGTGCGGGAAAACATACAGCGTTTAAGTGCTTGGAGGATATGGGCTATAACTGCGTGGACAATCTTCCGGTACCGCTTTTAAAAAGTTTTGCGCAGTTGACCTGGGAAAACGAAAAGGAAAATGACAAGGTGGCTGTCGGTATTGATATCAGATCCGGTGAAGCGATTGCCACCATTGAAGAGACGCTGGATGAGCTGGCTAAAGAAGGAAAAGAAGTTACCATTGTCTTTTTGGAAGCCGATGATGATGTGCTGATTGCAAGATACAAAGAAACCAGACGCAACCATCCTTTGGCCAGAGCAGAGAGCCTCTATGACGGAATCCATATGGAACGGGACTATATGGCGTTTCTTAAGGAACGAGCAGATTATGTGCTGGATACCACGCACCTTTTGACAAAGGATTTAAAAAGCGAACTGCGCAAGATTTTTCTTGGAAACGAAAGGTTTCAAAGTCTGTTTGTGACAGTTATGTCCTTTGGATACAAGTACGGAATTCCACAGGATGCGGATTTGGTTTTTGATGTTCGCTTTTTGCCAAATCCGTATTATGAAAAGGATCTTCGCCCCATGACGGGAAATGATGCGCCGATTCAGGAATATGTCTTAAACAATAATGACGCGAAGGAATTTTTAAAACAATTAAACAGTTTGATTTCTTTTTTGATTCCGAGATATATAGAGGAAGGCAAAACGCAGCTTGTGATTGCGGTGGGATGTACCGGAGGAAAGCATCGTTCGGTAACGGTTGCCAACAAGGTTTATGATAACCTTCTTCACCTGGAGGAAGGCGTTGGCATTCGTATTGAACATCGGGACATTGACAAGGATCGAAAGAGAGGAAAATAGATGTCTTTTTCACAAGGCGTGAAGCAAGAACTTTTTCAGGTTTTCCCAAAGGCGAGACATTGTCAATTGGCGGAACTTGCGTCAATAGTCACAATGAATGGAACCGTTAAAGATGGGAATTTTACGATTTCCACAGAAAATGAAGACTTAAAGAGAAAGTTCTTTACTTTATTAAATAAAACCATTACTATAAGTGCGTATGACGATACCCTGGAGGCATCCGAGACAAAAGAACTGCTTGCGGCGCTGAAAATAAAGCCGGATTTTCTTTTGTCGGATGGATTGATTACACAGCAGTCCTGTTGTAAAAGGGCTTTTATTCGCGGGGCATTTTTGGCTTCTGGATCTGTAAGTGATCCGAAAAAAGGTTATCATTTTGAAATTGTCTGCGACAGTTATTCTGTAGCGGAACGATTGCAAAGCATGATGATTTTTTTTGGCATGGATGCCAAAATTGTGGAGCGTAAGGCGCAGTCGGTTGTATACTTAAAAGAAAGCAACCAGATTGAGGAACTTTTGGGACTCATGGGAGCGAACGTCGCGTATCTTAATTTTGAAAATATCCGCATAGAAAAAGAAATGCGTAATTCCATTAACCGTCAGGTCAATTGTGAGACGGCAAATATTGGAAAAATTGTTTCTGCGTCGGTGCGCCAGCTTGAAGACATTCGCTTGATTGAAGAGACACAGGGGTTAAGGTCTCTCCCACCGAATTTGCAGGAAATTGCATTATTACGAAAGGCTCATCCGGATATGGGTTTAAAGGATTTGGGGAATCTTTTGGATCCGCCTGTCGGTAAATCCGGTGTGAATCATCGGTTACGTCGTATTGGGGAAATTGCAAATTCAATTCGCACGTAAGTAGGAGGAAAAATCATGAAGAAAGATGTTGTCATTCAAATGGACAATGCCATGGAGGCAACCCCGATTGCTCACCTTGTTCAGTTGGCGAACCAGTTTGAAAGTCGTGTTTACCTTGAGATGGACACAAAGAGAGTAAATGCCAAAAGTATTATGGGCATGATGAGTCTGGTTTTATCTACCGGAAACACCGTTACCATTGATGCGGAAGGTGATGACGAAGACAAAGCAATTAAAGCAATGGAGAAATTCCTTACAAATTAGGAAAACTATGAGTAAAAAACTACTTTTTGTTTATAACCCGCATTCCGGAAAGGGATTGATTAAACAGCATTTGTCCGACATTATGGATGTGCTGATTAAAGAAGGTTTTGAAATTACAATTTATCCAACACAGGCTCAGGGAGATGCTGTGAACAAGTGTCGAGAGGAAGCAGAACGTTTTGACAGAATTGTTTGCTCCGGCGGAGACGGAACTTTGGATGAGGTGGTTACCGGTGTTATGCAGTCCGGTCATCCTCTTCCTATTGGTTATATTCCGGCAGGAAGCACCAACGATTTCGGCAATTCTTTGGGCATCGATAAAGAAATGCTTAATGCTGCGCGTATCGCCGGTGGAGAGCATTCTTTTTTATGTGACGTGGGCCGGTTTGGCGAAGACTTTTTTGTTTACGTGGCTGCCTTTGGTTTGTTTACGGAAGTGTCCTATGCCACGGATCAAAATTTGAAAAATATGCTTGGTCATGCGGCGTATGTTTTGGAGGGCATGAAACAGCTCTGGGACATTCCGTCTTTTCGTATGATGATTGAGCATGACGGCAATATTTTCTACGACGAGTTTATTTACGGTATGGTGACAAATACCATGTCGGTCGGCGGATTTAAGGGAATCATTCCCGGAAATATCGAATTGAACGACGGCTTGTTTGAGGTGACTTTAATTAAGACTCCAAAAAATCCCATAGAGTTAAATGAGATTCTTGCATTTCTAACCGGTCTTTCAAAGGACACGGAACTGGTTTACTCCTTCCGTACCAAGGAGATTAAGTTTACCTGCAACGAGGAAGTGCCCTGGACTTTGGATGGAGAATACGGTGGCTCTGTGGACAGTGTAACCGTGAAAAATATGCAGGAGGCCATGGAAATCATGGTTGAATGAAACTCTAAGTTAAGCTATAATTGAAGACGGAAATCTTACGGGGAAACCCCGTGTTGATAAAGGGAAATAAAAGGAGGATATCTAAATGTTAGTATCTGCAAAAGAAATGTTAGATAAGGCTAAAGCTGGACATTATGCAGTTGGTCAGTTTAACATCAACAACCTTGAATGGACAAAAGCCATTTTACTTACTGCTGAAGAGTGCAAGTCACCGGTTATCTTAGGTGTATCCGAAGGCGCAGGAAAGTATATGACAGGATTCAAGACAGTTGCTGCTATGGTAAAAGCGATGGATGAGTCTCTTGGAATTACAGTTCCGGTTGCGCTTCATCTTGACCATGGTACATATGAAGGAACAAAGGCTTGCATTGAAGCAGGATTTACTTCCGTAATGTTTGACGGATCTCATTATGATATTGATGAGAACGTTGCTAAGACCAAGGAATTGGTTGAGCTTGCTCACAAGAACGGAATTTCTATCGAAGCAGAAGTTGGTGCTATCGGTGGTGAAGAAGACGGTGTCGTTGGTGCCGGTGAGTGTGCTGATCCGGATGAGTGCAAGATGGTAGCTGATCTTGGTGTAGATATGCTTGCAGCAGGTATCGGTAACATCCACGGTGTATATCCGGAAAACTGGGCAGGTCTTTCTTTCGAGACATTAGATGCTATCCAGCAGAAGACAGGAGCTATGCCTTTAGTTCTTCACGGTGGTACAGGTATTCCTGATGATATGATTGCAAAGGCAATTGACCTTGGCGTTTCTAAGATTAACGTTAACACTGAGTGCCAGTTGGTATTTGCTGAGGCAACCAGAAAGTACATCGAAGCAGGTAAGGACCAGCAGGGCAAGGGATTTGATCCAAGAAAACTTCTTGCACCGGGTACTGAAGCAATTAAAGCGAAAGTAAAAGAAAAGATGGAATTATTCGGTTCAGTTGGAAAAGCATAAATCCATTACCGTTTAAACATCCAGGGGTGCCCCAATTTTTATTGCGGCATCCCTTTTTTAGAAAGAAAAGGAAGGACGAGTATCTGTGGAAAAGGAATATTTTAATGTTGCAGATATTTTCGGCGAGAACGTATTTAACGATGCCACCATGCAGGAGCGTCTCCCGAAGAAAACTTATCAAAAATTAAAGGAGACTATTCGACTCGGAAAAGAATTGGATTTGGAAACCGCAGATGTGGTTGCTCACGAGATGAAGGAATGGGCCATTGAAAAGGGAGCGACCCATTTTACACATTGGTTCCAGCCCCTTACGGGAGTGACGGCAGAAAAACATGATTCGTTTATTACCGCACCGCAGAAGAACGGCAAAGTTCTGATGAGCTTTTCCGGAAAGGAACTCATTAAAGGGGAACCGGATGCATCTTCTTTCCCATCCGGTGGTCTTCGCGCTACATTTGAAGCCAGAGGATATACTGCCTGGGATCCGACTTCTCCGGCATTTGTTCGACAGGATGCTTCAGGCGCAACCCTTTGTATTCCTACCGCGTTTTGCTCCTATACAGGAGAAGCTTTAGATCAAAAGACACCGCTTCTTCGTTCCATGGAAGCGATAAACAAGCAGTCACTCAGATTGCTTCGCTTGTTCGGAAACACTACCTCTATGAAGGTAACACCATCTGTTGGTGTGGAGCAGGAATACTTTATTATTGACAGAAATGACTTTCTTGCGAGAAAGGATTTGGTATATACCGGCCGTACATTAATCGGTGCAATGCCTCCGAAAGGGCAGGAAATGGATGATCATTATTTCGGTGCCATTCGTGAACGTATTGCGGCATTCATGCGTGATGTGAATATAGAACTCTGGAAGATGGGTGTTTCATCAAAGACAGAGCATAATGAAGTGGCCCCGGCTCAGCATGAGTTGGCTCCGATTTATGAAGAAGCCAATGTTGCGGTTGATCATAATCAGATGATTATGGAGACCTTAAAGAAGGTAGCATATCGTCACGGATTGCAGTGCCTGTTACACGAGAAACCCTTTGCAGGAGTAAACGGCTCCGGTAAGCATAACAACTGGTCTCTTGTTACGGATGACGGAATTAATCTTTTGGAACCGGGAAAAACACCGCACGAGAACATTCAGTTTTTGCTGGTGCTTTGCTGTGTCTTAAAAGCAGTTGATAAACATGCGGCACTTCTTCGAGAGTCTGCAGCGGATGTTGGAAATGATTCCCGATTGGGTGGAGACGAAGCACCTCCTGTAATTATTTCCGTATATTTGGGTGAGCAGTTGCAGGACGTATTGGATCAGCTCATTCGAACAGGATCTGCGGACCACAGCTTAAAAGGTGAGAAGCTTGAAACCGGTGTTACCACATTACCGGATTTCTTAAAGGATGCAACGGACCGAAATCGTACGTCTCCGTTTGCCTTTACCGGAAACAAGTTCGAGTTTAGAACCGTTGGTAGCGAGGACTCCGTGGGTGAGCCGAATATCGTATTAAATACCATTGTTGCGGAAGCTTTTTCCGACGCTTGTGATGAACTTGAAAAAGCAGAAGACTTTGATTTGGCAGTTCATAATTTAATCAAGCGTTTGGCAAAGGAACATCAGCGTATCGTATTTAACGGTAACGGATATTCGCCCGAGTGGGCAGAGGAAGCAAAGAAGCGTGGACTTCCGATTGCCGACAATATGTTGGATGCGATTCCGGCACTTTTGTCTGAAACATCAATTGACTTGTTTGCCAAGTTTGGCGTATTCAATAAGACCGAACTTGAGTCTCGTGCGGAAATCGAATATGAGATTTATGCAAAGAAGAGAAATATCGAAGCAAAGACTATGATTGATATTATCAGAAAGCAGATTATTCCTGCGACCATCCGTTATACCACGGTATTGGCGGATTCGGTAAATCAGGTGCGTCAGGCGACTGCAGATGCAGATGTAAGTACACAGGTTGAGATGTTGACAGAGGTATCTTCTTATTTGAAAGACACAAAAGAAAAACTTACTACTCTTGAAAAACTAGAAGCAGAAGGTGTTAAGATTTCTGATAGTGTTGAGAGAGCATTTTTCTATCGTGATAAAGTTCTTGTGGCTATGGAAGATTTGAGACGTCCGGTAGATAAGTTAGAGATGCTGGTAGATAAGTCAATGTGGCCGATGCCGTCCTACGGGGATATGATATTCGAAGTTTAGGATAGAAACTATTAATACAAAAAATCTCAAATGATTTTTTAATATAGTTTTCTCTAAAATAAGAAGCATACTTTTTGCGTAGAGCGCTTTTTTGGCGCTCGGCAAAAACGTATGCTTCTTATTTTTTATTTATATTTACTATTATGGAGTTACGACTTCTCCGATGTTGACGTCGATTTCGCCCATGTTGACGCCTGCTGCGGGATCGTAAGCTGCATCGTCATGGATTTCTTCCACAGGAGTTAAAAGGCTTCCGGGAACCGCATAGGCGGTATCGTCGGTACCTTCGGATGCTCCTACGGTAAATACCTGTCCGTCGATCATAGTGTGATGATCGCAAGTAGTAGTAGGCTGTGTTCCTTCTGCGAAATATTCGGTATAGGTCATCTGACCTCTCGGATCTGCGTCACAAACACCTTCTAATGGAAGAAGTCCGGACTTTCTGCAGACTGTAACCTGAACAATGCCGGCAGGTTTGGTAAAGTCGGTGTTCGGCAGTCCTTCATGAATACGCTTCATAACCTCGCGCCAAATATTTTTGGAATAAGTGGTATTGGACTGCGGAGTGTTGTCATCGTAGCCACCCCAAATTGCTGCAGTGTAATATGGTGTAAAGCCGCAGAATACGGTATCTCTGTCCTTTGTTGTAGTACCGGACTTTCCTGCTACGGCCATACCACTGAAGTTGGCTCTGGTACCGGTACCGCTGGTCATAACGTCCTTCATGGCATTTGTAATTAACCATGCAGTGGTTGGTTTTAATACTTCGGTGGATTCAGATTCTGAGGTATCCAATAACACATCACCGTTTCGATCCAAAACCTGTGTATAGAACACCGGCTTATTATAAACACCGCCGTTGGCTATAGTAGCATAGGCAGCGGTCAATTCGTAATTCTTTACACCGTTTGTAATACCGCCGAGGCAAAGGGATTGGTTATTGTCTCCGGAATCCAGAGTGCTGATACCAAACTTTTGCACGTAGTTAAAGCCTAGGGATGTACCAATCTCTGTAAGTGTTTTTACCGTAACCACGTTAATGGAGTGGGTAATTGCGGTGCGGATATTTGTATAACCACGGTAATGGTTGTCGTAGTTGGAAAGCGGTGTCCCGTTGGCATAGGTCATGGGAGCGTCATCCTGTACGGATGCCAAGGTAAGTCCGCCTGCATCCAAAGCCGGGGCATAGGCTGCCAATACTTTAAAGGTAGAACCCGGCTGACGAGTAATACCTGTGGCGCGGTTAAGGGTCTTGCTGGCAACTTTATCTCCGCGACCGCCCACAAGTGCGACCACATGTCCGGTGGACTGGTCAATAACTGTCATAGCTGCTTGTGGCTGCAAAGTAAAGGTGAGAGATTCGCCTGCCTCGGATATGGTATCTCCCGGCTCCATCAATTCAGCTTTATAAGCTTCAATAGCTGCGCGAGCCTCATCTTCGGAATTAAAGTTAATGGTGTAATTCTTATTATTCTTTTGATAGTAGGAGAGCATGGTTTGTTCACTGTAGTTTTCGTAACTTCCGTCGGCTTTTGTGATAGTCAGCCGATAACTGAAAGAAACCTTTGGCGAAGTCGCATAGTTTTCTTCGTTGTTAATCTCTTCTTCCACAATGGTCTGGAATTTGGAATCCTGTGTGGAATAAATGGTCAATCCGCCTGAGTAAAGCTTTTGATAGGCTTCGGTTTCGCTATAGCCTTTCTGTTCGATTAGATCCTTTACAACCTGATCCGTTAATGCATCCACAAAGTAGGATGTGGAAGAGGAACTCATAGAATCGTTTATAACCTGGATTCTGTCGTATACATCATCGTCTAAAGCAGTATTATATGCCTTCTCGTCAATGTATCCCTGCGCCAACATATTTTTTAAGACTTTTTTACGACGCTTTGCATTCTCTTCCGGATTGGAAATAGGATTGAATCTGGAAGGATTTTGCGTAATTCCGGCGATAACTGCACATTCGGAAAGGGTGAGCTCACTAACGTCTTTGTTAAAGTAACGATTGGACGCTGCCTGAACACCCAGGGTATTTTGCCCAAGGTTAATGGTGTTTAGGTAATTCTCAAGAATCTGATCTTTGGAATAGACCTTTTCTATCTGGATGGCCAAATACTGTTCTTGGATTTTTCGATCGAGACGGTCTTTAAAGGATGTCTCCGATGTCCAAGTGGTAAAGTAGTTGTTTTTCAACAGCTGCTGTGTAATGGTTGAGGCACCTTGAGAAGCATGGCTTCCGCTGATGATGTTTGCGATATCAACAAAAACCGCGCGAAGGATACCCTGAACGTCGATTCCGTTATGGTCGTAGAAACGGGCATCCTCGATGGCAACAAACGCATGTTGCAAATCCTTCGGGATTTGAGTTAATTCCACAAACTCTCGGTTGGCGCCGGATGCTGCTAAGGTTTCAATCTCTGCTCCTGCCGAATCATAAATCGTAGTGGAAAATCCGCTCGGTGAAATATCAATGGTGGATGCATCCGGAACATTAGCAATAAGCTTAGTAGTATAAAGGGATGCAACACCTAATACACCAACAATCATTAAAGCGATAAGGATTACAAGTGTTTTAAGAAATGATATTACAAACTTCTTCTTTGCTTTTGACTTCTTGTTGGAAAGAGTTGCTTTGTTTTTCTTTAAGTTTTTCTTGCCGTAATTCATAGAAACTCCTTTTGGGCACATAACCTAAACTATTATAACAGAAAAGGGTATTTATATAAAGTCTATGGAATTTGGAAGGGGCATTTAATATAATGTGGTTTATGGAATATGAAGTGTTAAAAAATGGCGAAGGAAAAATAATCGAGAAAAAATCCACCTTTATCGGTGCCGTGGCGTCGGTTCACAGCGAACAGGAGGCCCTTGATTTTATAGCGACAAAGAAAAAAGAGCATTATGATGCCAGACATAACTGTTTTGCATATCTTGTTGGAAATCATAACGAACTGATGCGTTCCTCCGATGACGGGGAACCGAGCGGAACAGCGGGACGTCCGATGCTGGATGTGCTTTTGGGAGCGAACGTACATAACATATGTGTGGTGGTTACCAGATACTTTGGAGGTGTACTCTTAGGTACAGGTGGTTTGGTTCGCGCCTATACCAAGGCAACGGAAGAAGGTCTAAAAGCCTGCACTTTGTTGGAACGTCACACCGGGGTGCATATATCTTTAGACGTAGATTACGGACTTCTTGGGAAAGTGCAGTATCTCTTGAATGAAAGAAACATCTTTGTGGCGGACAGTGCTTACAGCGACCGTGTGGTTTTTGACGTATACGTAGACGACGCAGACGCGGAACCGCTGAAGAAGGAGCTGATCAACCAGACCAACGCCCAGATTAAGCTGGAAGAAATAGAATCCTGCGCCTATGGAATTGCAGACGGAGAATTGATTCGGTTTTAGTGTTATAAGAAAAAATCTCAAATGAGTTTTCATCGGGGCCGCTTGCGCTACCAATATTGACGTAACGGATACTAAACTCACTTCGTTCGTTAAGTACCGACGTCAAACAGGTGCCCCTACATGAAAACCATTTGAGATTTTTATATAGTCTTCTCTAACTAAAAAACGTAGAATATTTTTTGCGTAGGGCGCTTCTTTGGCGCCCGGCAAAAAAGTATTCTACGTTTTTTTTAATAGTTAATAAGAATTAGCCGACCTTTGATTCGGATTTTTCTTCCAGCGTTTCGAAGGCTGCGAGCTCCGGATGCTCACGATGTTCCGGACAATAGTTCTCGTAAGACTTTTTATGATGTGTCTGGGAAGCCCAAACCTCATCTGCAACCTTACCCCACTCTTCTGAGTAGTTGTCACATTTTGCGCAAAGGTGATCAACTTCTTCCGGAGACTCAAGGTTTGTCTGATGAGCTCCGCTTCGAGCAACCATTTCACGAAGAAGCTTTGGATTCTCAAGCATCGGGCACGGACGCAAGTGGTTACGGTTGAAAGGCTGTCCTTTGTGGTATTCCATAAACAGCGGAGACTGTAACATCTCTAAAATGCTGTGTGTATGAATGTTTGTGTCTGAAAAATGAATGAAAACACATGGCTCAGCATCACCGTTTGAGTTGATGTGGAAATAGTTTCTTCCGCCGGCGATACATCCGCCTACATATTCACCGTCGTTCTGGAAGTCCATCGGATAGAACTCGATGTCGCTTTCTTTCGAACGAACCTGACGAATCTTATCAATCATCTTTCTGCGCTGCGCTACAGTAGGCATTAATTCCGGTACCGCATTGTTACCAACCGGCATATAGTGGAAGTAGAAACCAAAGCGTGCACCCTTTGAAGAGATGAATCTTAAGAAATCATCACTGGTAACAGCTTCGATATTATCTCTGGTGTAGCAAATGGATGTTCCGTATACGATGCCGTATTTTTTCAAAAGATCCATAGCTTTCATAACAGCTGCGTAGTGACCTTCGCCACGACGAGCGTCGTTGGTATCCGGTGTACCCTCGATGGAAAGCATAAAGGTTAAGTTTCCGAGTTCAACTACCTTTTTACAAAGCTCTTCATCAATCAATGTAGAGTTTGAATATGCTGCGAAGATACAATCGTTATGTTTCTCGCAAAGTTTGATGATGTCGGCTTTACGAACCATCGGTTCACCACCGGTCATCATGTAAAGATACACACCGAGCTCTTTTCCTTCGGTAACAATCTTGTCCATATCCTCGAAAGAGAGATTTGCTTTATGTCCGTATGTACCTGACCAGCATCCTACACAGTGCATGTTACAAGCCATGGTTGGATCGAAAAGAATTAACCACGGAATGTTGCAACCATATTTCTCACGGTTCGCACGAATCATTTTTGTTCCGCGGAAGAATGCTTCATATCCTAAATTCAAAATGAATTTCTTCGCGAATTTTGGATTGGTCTCGTCGATGATTTTGTTCACATATTTCACCCAACGGTTGTCCGGGTCGGAAACAGCAGCGCGAACTTTATTTAAGTTCTCTTCGTTTCCCTTACCAAAAAACTTTTCGGAAATGTTTACGAGCTTAACATAAGTTTCGCATCTTTCCTTGTAGTTCTTTTTGTCTAAATTGTTTAAGAACTTGTCAATGGCGATAGAAAAAGCCTGACGTTCAGCTGCGTGTTTCATGTTTTCTGCTACAGAAGCCATTTTTCATCCTCCTAATATCCTGTAAAAAACATTCCATTATTTCATTCTCTTTTGAAATTTTATGATGTCAAAAGCGTTTTTTCAATGAACAAAATTTCAAATTTGTATTGCCAACATTCCTATAATATGGAAAAATGTACAATGCAGGGGGAATATCGGGTAAAATCGAAGTATAAATAACGAGTGTGAGTGTAATTAAAGTATGATTAATATTTACGGAGAGTTTTCAAGTCTGTTAATCGGACTGATTATATTGTTTTTTCTTTTTTACTCCAATCCGAAAAAGACAAAGGGATTCTACATAAACTTTGCGGGATTGATTTCCGGTATTATTGGAAGCATCCTACTGTTCTATGTGGGAAGCGAACATAATGTAAACCGAATCACGTCATCGCCGGTGGTACATATTGCATTTTCTTTATTTGCTGTATGCTATCTGGTGATTTTAAATATCATTTATACCTATCTGTATTATTTAGTTTTCGGTGACGGAGAAGAATTAAGAAAGAAATCCCGAGTGACTGCCATAATTACTTCCGTTGGTTATATCGGTATCGGCTTTTATTATTTTGTGGTTTATCGAGGAACCGCCCGACCGTTTATCAATGATGTGGATTTGATGGAGCATTATATTTCCTATATTTGCTCAGCCGGCTTGGTTTCCTGTGTTCTTATGTTTGTAACGGTGGTTTCCAATTACAAACGTGTGCCAAAGATTGTTCTTTTGAGCGGTCAGGTTTTCATTGGCGCTGTGGCTGCAACACTTTTTGTACAGTTGATGCTACCGAAAACCGTTTTTATCGGTTTAACTTATATTATTCCGTTTATGGCATGTTATTTACTGTTCCATAGCAATCCTTATGATGAGGAAACGGGAATGCAGTCTGCGGAACCTTTAAATACCACGATTGCCAAAGCCATTCGAACGAATAAGAATTATGCTATTGTATACATTCATGTTCCACAGTTGGAAAAAACCAGCTTTTTGATGCAGGAATCCATGATACATCATTTGCTTACGGATGTGGTAAGACGTACGGAAAGAATCTGTTCCAGCAGTCACTGTTATCGGATTTCCGGGAGCACCTATGCCGCATTTGCGTTTTTAAACAAAAAAACCAGTGCATTTGATTATTTTAACGAAGTTATCAGTATTATAAATTCGCCGGAAGGATACGGATATTTCCCGGCTTCCTATAAAGCTATCGGTATCGGAAGTCATCCGTTTTTGTCTAATCTGGATATGCTTCAGCATTACTACACTTTTTTGGCGGACAAGCTGACACCGACCATAGAGAATGAGGAGATTTTTTCCGGAACCAAAGAGATTACCGAGTTCATGGAGTATTATCGAATTCATCTTGCCATCGAGGATATCCGAGACAAGGGGGATTTGGATGATATTCGAGTGCTGGCATATGCACAACCGATTTACTCTGTGGAGAAGGAAGCCTTCGTAAGTGCGGAAGCTTTGATGCGTCTGGAAATTGACGGAAAGATTTTGGGACCGGGACAGTTTATCCCCATTGCCGAAGCCAACAGCTGCATTCACCCGTTGACAAAGACTATTTTAAATAAGGTTTGCAAAGAGATTAAAAGATTGCAAAGCGAATATGAATTTGACTGTATTACCGTAAATTGCTCCCCGATAGAATTGTCTATTAAAAAGATGACGGACGATTTGTTAAAAATTGTGGAGCGAAACGGGATCGACCCGAGCAAGGTTCGCTTGGAGGTTACGGAAAGCAGTATGTATGAAAACGCGGATGCTGTTGCGTCGAATATGCAGAGTATGAGCGATGAAGGCATCACTTTCTATTTGGATGATTTTGGTACGGGATATTCCAATTTTGATCGTTTGACTTCCGGTGATTTCCGCACCATTAAATTTGATAAGTCTATTCTTTATAAGGCTATGGAAGACGAAAATACGGAAGAAATGATTCATGCACTGATTCATATGTTAAAGGAGTCTAATATTTCACCGTTGGTGGAAGGTGTGGAAACAGAGGAACAGAGACAGTTCAGTATTAAACACGGATTTGATTATATTCAGGGCTTTAATTATGCAAAGCCTGTACCGATTCAGGAATTATCATCCTACTTTAAAAGAAAAGATAAATAAAGAAAAGCTTGCTGCAAAACGCGGCAAGCTTTTGTGTTATACAAATAAGGATTTGATATCTTCTACGGTGGCGGAAAGGGAACCTTGTATCATATTTGATTTACCGCCGCATTTTGCATCATATTTTTTACGGAGTAATGCGGCCAGTTCGTTACAGTCCTTTTCTTTGGAACCTACAATAAAATTGTATCCGCTTTCGCTTTTATTGAAGATGGCACAGTATCCAGGGTGAGAGCGCATTAATTCGTTTATCTGATAACGAATGATATTGGTGTCGGTGTTTTCCGTAAAAAGGAGGACGTCCTCTGCGGATGCATCCACAGATGCTGCTTCTTTTTTTAAAAGGGTTTGTTGCAAAGAAAAAATTTGCTGTTGCAATCCACCGATGGTATCTTTTTGCTGTTCCACAGCAGATACGATTTCTTCCTGGGGACGAGAGGTCAACTGTGAAATCCCAATACAGCGATTCAAACAATCACGATAGTGATACAGTGCTCGCATACCGCAAAGGATGGAGATACGAATGCCGCCTTTATAGGAAGTAGCATCTAAGATTTTTAAAAGCCCTACTTCCGCTGTGGTTTTAACGTGGGGAGCACAACAAGCACAAATATCTACGTCTTTAATCTCTACGATGCGAATGGGGCCGGAAAGTTCTTTTTTGCTTCGGTAGTTTAAGGCATCCAATTCTTCCTTGGAAGGATAACCGGTGGTAATCGTCTTTCCTTCAAAAATATAGTGATTGGCTTCTTCTTCGATTTCTAACAATTCCTCTGCAGAAATCGGTCCGTTATAATCCATAGTTACGATGGAATCGCTTAGATGAAAGCCTACGTTATCGTAGCCGAATCGTTTATAAACAATCCCCGATATGATATGTTCCCCGGTATGCTGTTGCATATTGGAAAAGCGATGATTCCAATTCAGTTCGCAGGATACGGTATCACCTTCATGGAATGGAAGGGATTCTCCGTCTGCTTTTAATGTATGGATGATGACGTCGTCTTTCATCTGCACGTCTGTCACTTCAAGCCCGTTTATGGTTCCTTTGTCAGGGGTCTGTCCACCTTCTTCCGGGAAGAAGACGGTTTGATCTAAAACTATGAGAAAGTGTTGACAATCTATAGCTTCACAAGAAAGAACTTTTGCCTCACAGTTTGTTAGGTAGGCATCCTCGTCGTATCGTTTTATGGTCATTTTGTGGTATATCCTTTCTTGAATCTTTATTTGCCAATTATTATAATATATTTAATTGGTGTTTTTCAAAAGTTTGGGGGAACGTATGACCGGATATAATTTGGATTATGATTATGCTGCCATATTGGTTGCATTATTCACTTTGTTTTTGGTTTTTGCAAAAAAAGATAAAAAGCGCATGGAGAATATGTTGTTTTGCCTTGTGGTTCTTGTAAACATTTTATCCTGCGTCTTTGATATAGTCAGTTCTTATGCCATTGGACATCCCGGCTGGGTACCGCGGTGGTTGACGTCAGTGTCTTCCTATGGGTATTTAATTTTCCACGCCATGTTTGCGCCCATGTTTTTTGGGTATGTAATGCTGGTGTCAGGTATTGTTTTTTCCAAAAAGTATCAAAAAATCAATATTTTTATCATGGGAATACCATGGTATATCAGCCTGTTGGCAATCGCTTTAAATCCTGTGTTCCATTGGGTTTTTTACCTGGATGAAAAGGGGGCCTATTTCCATGGAAAAGGAATTTATACCATGTATGTGGCCGCCGGGATTTATCTTGCAGGTATTTTTTATATAATACTGCGGCACAAAAAGAACTTTTCCATGGCACAGAGACTATCTTTGGCTGTGTTCTGGATGTTGGCACTGGTGACGTTGGTTTTCCAGTATGTTCATCCGGATATTTTGATGGAAATGCTGGGACAGGCTATGGTGTGTTTGGGGGTTGCAATTACGATTTCCGATGCGGAGGCTTTGTACGATCCGGAGACCCATGTTTACAACCGGATTACTTTTCAAAATGATTTGACGCGATATACAAAATCAGAAGTCAATTGTGTAGTGTTTTATGTTCGTATATGCAACGGAGCAAAAGTATCTTCTACCATCGGCTTAGAAAAAAGCAGTATCGCCATCTTAAAAGTTGCAGATTTTTTACGACGTCTGGCAAAACACAGAACCAAACAAAGTGTGTATGATTTAGGAAATTATCATTTTGCCATTGTTTATCGAAATCCAAAAGAAGATGAGGTTAAAAAAATAGCTTCTATTTTGGAAGAGAGGTTCAAAAAAGAATGGATATGTGACAATTACGTCATTAATTATGATGCGCAGATTATTGTGGCACGTATTCCAAAGGACTTTGATAATATGGATGCCATCGTGGCAATTTCGGACCGCAATTATATTCATGACTATGAAACCAAGATTTACATGGATGAGGGATTGGATCAGATTAAGCGTTATCATAGTGTGGAGCGGGCAGTTTCCAGAGGATTGGAAAATCACAACTTTAAAGTGTACTACCAGCCCATATGGGATGCTACCTCCAATCGAATCCATTCCTGTGAAGCATTGCTTCGATTGTTTGATGATCAATTGGGATTTGTTTCTCCGGAGGAGTTTATTCTGGTGGCGGAGGAAAACGGCGCTATCATGGAAATCGGTGAGTTTGTATTTGATGAAGTGTGCCGTTTTATTGTAGAGAGCAACCTTCGGGAAAAAGAGATAGAGTTTGTGGAAGTCAATCTGTCTGTGGTTCAGTGTTTGCAGAGTGATTTAGTGGAACGGTTGGAAACCATACTTGCAAAGTACAATCTTCCCGCATCTGCAATTAATATTGAAATTACAGAGACTGCTGCGACAGAAAACGAATCTGCATTGAGAAATACATTAGAGCAGTTCCATGAGATGGGATTTTCGCTTTCTATGGATGATTTCGGAACCGGCTATTCCAACTTGATGAGTATTTTTGATCTGAATTTTGACATTATAAAAATCGATAAATCCATTTTATGGAATGCGGATACAAATCTGGCCGGAGATATTATTTTAGAGAATACTGTAAATACCATTAAACAAATGGATCGTCGTATTGTATGCGAGGGTGTTGAGACGGAAATCCAGCGGGATAAGTTGACCAAAATGGGAGTGGATTACTGCCAAGGCTATTGGTTTTCCCGTCCGGTTAATGGAGATGAGTTTGTAGACTATATTGAAAAGTTTAATTTTAATGAGGAATTAATGGAAGCAAAGTAGGGCTTGATTATGAAGATTGTTGTTTTAATTGTGCTATTGATTTGTTTGGTTTTGATTCTTGGCATCGGATATTTTTGTATGTACTATGTTTTGACACCGAAGGTGCGCTCTATGGAGGACGGTGTCATTCTGGAAAAGGAACTGGACAACTGGAAGGATTATGACAGCTATGATAAAGAAGAACTGGATGTAACTTCTTTTGACGGATATGTTTTGCATGGTACTTTTATTCGCAATCATTCTCCGGCTGCAGATGATAAAAAGTTTTGTATTATCACTCACGGATATACATCCAATCGTTACGGTTCATTAAGATATGTTCCCACCTTTTATGACTTGGGATACAACATTTATATTTACGATGACAGACATCATGGAGCAAACAAGCGTTGTTATACCACCATGGGATATCTAGAGAAGTTTGATTTGATTGAGGTAAAAAAAGCACTTCAGAATCGTTTTGGTCAAGATATTAAAATCGGTATTCACGGTGAAAGCTTGGGATGTGCGATTAGTTTATCTGCATTGGGGCTGACCCAGGATTTCAAGTTCTGTGTCGCTGATTGCGGATATTCGGATTTGGAGCTATTGCTTACGGAATTAATCGGCGGACAGATGCATTTGCCGAAGTTCTTTGTAAAGATTGCATCCTTCTGGTGTAAAGTTGTGCATGGATTTTGGTTTTCTGATGTGAAGCCCTATGAGGCTTTGACGGAAAACAAGACGCCGATTTTGTTTGTGCACGGAGATGCCGATTCCTTCATCAATAAGCATCACTCACAAATTAATTATGAGCATGCCATAAATTGCAAAAAGGAGATTCACTTCTTCCCGGGAGCAGACCATGCCTGGAGTTGCATGTCTGACAAAGCCGGCTACGATAAACTTGTGAAGGACTTCGTAAACTCGCTTAACATATAAATAACAATTAAATTGACTACATGGAATTTCAGCATACAATGCTTTCGCCGGATTCGCTATCGCCGTGGTCCTCACGCAAGGGTACTAAGCTCACTTCGTTCGCTAAGTGCCCGCGTTGCGGACGTCCTGCTCAAGCATTCTATGTTGAAATTCCAATCTAGACCACATAAATTGCAGTTTATAGATGTAAGAGCGTGAGTACACCGGCGGCGCCTACTCCCATAATAATTCCGGCTAACACAACGCCGCACATGATGGCGAGTACGCTTTTTTTAAAATCCATATCAAGTAACGATGCGGCGAGAGTTCCCGTCCAAGCACCTGTTCCCGGAATCGGAATTCCCACAAATAAAAAGAGTGCAACATATAAACCTTGACCGGTCTTTTCCTGTAACTTTACGCCACCTTTATGACCTTTTTCCAAACAGAAGGTAAAGAATCCACCGATAATCGGCTTATCTTTTCCCCATTCCAATACCTTTCTTGCAAAGAAGAAAATAATCGGTACAGGAATCATGTTTCCTAAGATACATACCGGATATAAGATTCTTGGATCCAATCCCATGGCAAGACCGGTAGGCACAGCCACACGAAGCTCAATGAGCGGCACCATGGAGATAAAGAAACAAATAATATACTGTAACATGTTATCCTCCTAAATCTTTGTAAAACAAAAGGCTTTGATAAATCTATCAAAGCCTTGAAAATTCTGAACTGCCCAGCAAGGATTCGAACCTTGGAAATGACGGAGTCAGAGTCCGTTGCCTTACCGCTTGGCGACTGGGCATTGTCTCTCTCTTTAGCGAGTCAACACTAGGTATTATATAGAAAAGGATATAAGAATGCAAGCACTTTTTTATAAAAAATGGAAAACATTGTATTTTCGTGCTATAATCCTTGCTCAGGAGTTTTATTATGAGAGAAAAGTTAAAGCGGTCGGCAAGAAATGACCGGATGTTTTTTAGGGTTGTGCCGGAGATTTTAATCTATCAGGTAATAACCAAAATTATGCTGTTTGTTATTGTAATGGTATTAAAACAAAATGCACTTTTGGTGCTGTATCATACCGGACGAAGCGCACTTACCAGCGGAGATATTCCTTTTTTACTTCGAACAAAGGGTGGGATTGTTTTAGTTTTGATAGGGATAATCGTTCTGGTAGTCTATACGGTGTTTGACGTAAATGCCATGTTTATCTTGGCAGACAGTGTGCTGTATCAACGGAAGAAAAGCTGGTGGATTGTGTTAAAGGAAGCTTTTGTTTCTTTAAAGTATTTTACCCATCCCCAAGGATTGTTTGTAACCCTTTATTTGTCGCTACTGGGACCGCTAATTGGAACGGCTGTCGGTTTTTCTTTTATGGTGGGTTTCTCGGCGCCGAACTTTGTGTTGACGTATATATCTTCAAAACCATGGCTTCGAGCACTGGTAATTTTTGGCGTAATGCTTTACGTGTTTGTGGCGGGTATTTATGTCTTTACAATTTTAAATGTTGTATTTCAAAAAGAAAAAATCAATGTTGCCATGAAGTCCTCGCGAAAAATGGTGACGGAGAATTGGAGAGTTTTTCTTTTTTCAATGCTGATTTTTTTGTTGAAGGCTTTTTTGATAGGATTGGTACTGTTTGTCGGGTTGTATGGTTTGCCGTTAAATCTGATTCGGATGATACCGCTTTCGGTTGAGGTTTCCAGGACGCTGAAGATCTTTTCTTTGACAGTTTTTTCTTTGGTATATTTTACGTATCCCTTATTATTATGTCCTTTTTTAGCGATTCGGATTACAACTCTTTATAAATCTTTCTCCGGAGAAAAACCAGTGGATTTGGGAGAACGGGATTATAAAATCGGATGGAAGAGAGTTGCCGTGGTTCTTGTATTGGCAATCGGCTTATTTAGCGTATACGGAGCAATCAATTTTGACGAAGTATTTCCGATTTCAAACAATACAAAGATTGTAGCCCATCGAGCAGGTGGAAATCTCGGGACGGAAAACACCCTTACGGCATTGCAACAATCCATTGATCATAAAATCCCTGTTGCGGAAATAGATGTACAGCGAACTCTGGATGGAAAGTATATTGTATGTCACGACTCCAATTTGAAAAAGACTACCGGTAGGGAAGGAAATCCTACGGAACTTACACTACAGGAAGTGAAGTCCTATAGTTTGAAAAATCAAATCTATCCATGGGAAGAGGGGGAGAAGATTTCTACTCTTGAAGAAATGCTGGATGCATCCAAGGGAAAAATAGAACTCTTTTTGGAATTGAAGGGAGCAACTGCCGACAAGCAAATGGTCCGGGATGTTTACCAGATGTTAAAAGAGCGGGATATGGTTTCAACCTGTACCATGATTTGTTTTAACTATGATTTGATTGAGTACATCGAAGAAGTGTATCCGGAAGTGGAAACCGGATATTTGGTTTATTTTTCTTTCGGTAATCTGGAGGAATTAGACTGCGATACCTATATAGTAGAGACGGAATGCTTAAGTTCGGATGAAATCAATCGTATTCATGCCTCTGGGAAAAAGGTAGGTGTATGGACGGTGAATACTTCTTCGGAATTAAACAGATGGCTGTTAACACCGGTGGATTACGTGATAACAGATGAGTTGTTGACCGCTAAAATGCTGAAAAAATACATTTATAACGGTGAGGACGAGGTGCGCATTATTCAAACGTTGATAAAGTAGGCGACTGTGGATTTGACAAGACGGACAAATTCCGATAGTAATATTCTTATAAGAAAAAGAAAAACAGGGTATTATCATGTATGAAATGAAGACAAGAGTTCCGTATCAGGACGTGGGTGCAGATGGCATTTTGACGAACACGGGACTGGTAAAACAATTTCAAAACTGCTGTACCTTTCATTGTGAAGATTTGGGGTATGGGCTGCCGTGGCTTGCAGAAAAACATTTGGGCTGGTTTGTGATTTCCTGGCAGATTCATGTACACAAGCGTCCGAGATTCGGAGATGAAGTGTATGTGCAGACCCTTCCTTATAATTTAAAAGGACCAATGGGGAATCGTAACTTTTTGGTTTTGGATTCTGACAGAAATGTTTTGGCTGAGGCAAATTCCATTTGGCTTCTTATGGATTTAAAAGCGCAGAGTCCTTATCGCATTCCAAAGGATATGATAGAAGCCTTTCATCAGGATGAGCCCCTTTCCATTTCCTGGCCACCACGTAAAATAAAGATTCCCAACGACCGTGAAATCTGTTATTCTTTTACGGTTTCACCCATGCACGTAGACACCAACGGACATATGAACAATGCCTACTACATGGATGCGGCAGCAAGTGCCCTACCGGCAGACTTTGAAGCAGACGAAGTGTATGTAGAATATAAGGCCCAGGCACATTTAAATGATGAAGTAATTGTCTCAAAGATAGGTATTTCTAACGGAGTACAGGTTGTATTAGAAAATGAAGAGCAAGAGCCTTATGCTACAATCTTATTTATAAAAAATAATTAATATTCCACTCCTGCGGGAGGTGGACAGAGGATGATAGATGTTAAAGTTAGGTGAATTTCAAAAATTAGTTGTTATTAAAAAAGTAGATTTCGGCGTGTACCTTGCAGAAAGCAAGGACGCGGAAGAAAAGGTGCTTTTGCCTGCAAAGCAGGTGCCACAGGATATAAAAATCGGCAATGAACTGGAAGTCTTTTTGTATCGTGATTCCAAAGATCGCATGATTGCAACCACGACGAAACCTTTGATTACCATGGGACAGATTGCTCCGCTTATCGTAAAAGAGGTAACAAAAATCGGAGCTTTCCTTGACTGGGGATTGGAAAAAGATTTGTTCCTTCCTTATAAGGAGATGACCGAAAAGGTGCAAAAGGATCAGGAAGTTTTGATTCGATTATACACCGATAAGAGTAATCGCCTTTGCGGTAGCATGAAAAAGATTTATGATGAGTTAAAAACAAACTCTCCCTATCAGATTGGGGATGAAGTGGTTGGCCGTATCTATGAGTTTGGACATGACTTTGGAACCTTTGTGGCGATCGAGGATATTTATTCCGGCATGATTCCAAAGCATGAGGACGTTTCAAGGTACCATATTGGCGATTGCGTTAATCTGCGTGTCACCAATGTAAAGGAAGACGGAAAGTTAGATGTTTCCCTTCGTGAAAAATCATACGTGCAGATGGAGGATGATGCAGAGGCATTGCTTTCACTGATTGATGCCTATGCAGGTGTGCTTCCGTTTACGGAAAAAGCATCTCCGGAAGTTATTAAGCGCGAGACCGGGCTTTCCAAGGCTGCATTTAAGCGCGCCATCGGAAGACTATACAAAGAAAGAAAAATTGATTTATCTGACGGAAAAATCCGACGAGTATAATTTGCATCTATCGACAGAAGGTCGAAGGATATAAAAAGGAAAGAAGGTAACGAAATGAAAAAGATTATCGCAACAGATAAGGCTCCGGCAGCTATCGGACCTTATTCACAGGCAGTAGAGGTAAACGGACTTGTGTATACCTCAGGTGTCATCCCGGTAGACCCCGCCACAGGAAATATTCCGGAGGGAAGTGTGGCGCAGGCTGAGCAGGCCTTTACCAATATGAAGCATTTGGTAGAGGCAGCAGGGTCATCTATGGATAAAGTATTAAAGACCACTGTGTTTATCAAAGAGATGAATGATTTTGCAGTAATTAATGAAGTGTATGCAAAGTATTTCCCGGAACCGTATCCGGCAAGAAGCTGCGTGGAAGTAGCAAGACTTCCAAAGGACGTTATGCTTGAAATTGAAGTGATTGCAGAAAAATAAATCTGATACCGGAGAAATAAATAAGACGAAAAAAAGAAGGTTCAATAAGAACCTTCTTTTTGTTTGCGCTAAATACTCATGTCAAAGTTACCGCCGATATTCGGATTAACAGATAACTCCATTCCCGGTGCGGAGGCAATCATCTCTGCCACTCCGGCACCTTGCATTTTTAATGCATCCATCGACATATCCAAAACAGCGTAGCCTACGTCGTTATAGGTCTGCGCACGAGATAAATATGTGGACAATGCTGCTACTGTTGTAACGTCCATAGACTCACTCCTTTCGATGATTATAGGTATATATATTATAACATGATTTCCGAAAAATACAACTTATGCCACGATATGAGGGTATTGGGCAAAATCATATTGACAAAATTTTATCAATGTTCTATATTTGCATTATGTGAACCACAAAGAGATTGATTGTGGGTATTAACGAACTTTTTAGGAGGAAGGAAAGATGGGTTTTAACAATTTGAAACTGGAAGTTGCAGACGAGATTGCAACACTTACCATTTCTCGTCCGGCAGCATTAAATGCCTTAAACAGCGAGACATTGGAAGAACTTGATGTGGCACTTACAGAGATTGAAGCCAGAGATGATGTTAAGGTTTTGATTTTGACCGGCGGTCCGGATAAAAAAGGCAATCAGTTTAAGTCCTTTGTGGCAGGTGCGGATATTTCCGAAATGGTAAACTTTACTGCTCCGGAAGCGAGAGCCTTTGGTATCAAGGCAAGCGTGCCATTTTTCAAATTAATGAACATGCGTCAGGTAACCATTGCTGCCGTTAACGGATTTGCACTTGGTGGCGGATGTGAAATTGCCATGGCTTGTGATATCCGAATTGCTTCTGAAAATGCAGTCTTCGGCCAGCCGGAAGTAGGTCTCGGAATTATTCCGGGATTCGGAGGAACACAGAGACTTGCAAGACTAATCGGTATGGGCCGTGCAAAAGAATTGATCTTTACCTGTGATAACATTGACGCACATGAAGCATACAGAATCGGCTTGGTAAATAAAGTTGTTTCTACTGAGGAACTTTACGATACCGCAAAGAAGATGGCGAAGAAAATTATCAGCAAAGGAAGCTATGCGGTTTCTATAGCTAAGGCTGCCATCAATAACGGATACGATATGGATATCAAGAATGCGGTTGAGATGGAAGCAAACCTCTTTGGTGTGGTAAACGACACCCACGATAAGAAAGAGGGTATGGGCGCTTTCTTAGAAAAGCGTGAAGCGAACTTAACAGATTTCTAAAGTTGTTTTAAAAAGGGGTATATATAAAAAATCTCAAATGCATTTTCATCGGGCGCCAAGGAAGCGCTCTACATGAAAATCATTTGAGATTTTTTTTGTTATTCCGTCATTCTTATTAAAAAGATTTGGTCGTTGGCTAAGCGAGCCGTGCTGCGATATTTCTTCGCTGAGGATTCAAAGAGCAAATACAGTCCTCTGGTGGTCATTACGATTTGTTCCGCACCCTCCGGAAGCCTCCAGTAGTCGGAAGCATATTTGTATTTCTTCGTGGTATCGTGATATACAAATCGAAGCAACTGGCTGTCATATACGGAATGACTTTGGCTCATAAGCATGTAGACCTTATCCGTGGCCACATCTCGGTAAAAACACAGGCCTTGAATACGTTGCGGAATTTCCACGGAAGACTCCAAAGAAACGCGGCACTTATCGTCGATTTCGTAGGCGTTTAACATTCCGTTGCTGCCGTTTACGTAGCTTCCCACATATAGCTTTCCTTCAAACATAGTTAAGAAAGATGCAATCTTTAGTCCGTTGTGATTGATGAGTCCGGCGTCAAAGGAAGCAATATAACTTCCATCATGACGATAGATGACGTTGTAGGGATCTTCTTTTTCCACTTCCGTACGGAGTTTATGCCAATCCAAGGCGTATACATAACCCAGCCGTGCGGTAATCCATAACACATCATGGGCTTCATCATAGGCAAGTCCGCCCACGTGAGCCTGGAATCCTAAGTCAATGATTTTAACCAGGTTTCCTTCCAAATCCATTACATACAAAATACTGTTGTAATTACCGGAATAACTGTAGGCAGAGATAATGAGATGCTCCGGTGTCTTTGCCATACCTTGGCAAATCATATCTTCGCATAGTCTTGGTACATATCGTCCGTACAATCCCGGCATAGCGTAGGATGCTTCATAGTTATCACATAATAAGGAATATTCCGGATGAGATACCACGCTGGCCAATCCGTAATTTTCGGCAAACACCCCGTCGGTTCCCATTCGATAAATATTTAAAAGTTGCGTGGGTCCGGAAACATCGTAGGCATATACTTTTGCATCTGCTTCCTGTAGGGCGTTTACCAGTTCGCTACTGATATTGTCCGCAAAGATACTGTAGGCATCTGCCGGATAAGCGGAAAGAAGATCTGCTGTTCCACTAGAGGTTTCATACAAAATAGCCTGCTTGTTGTTTAACGTCTTAAGGGACTCCAAATAACTGTAATTGGCAGAAACAAATGTGGTGCGTTTGGTAAGCTTGTAGCCGGCGATTTCGTTGTATACGCTTTGGGTAAATTCATCGCGACGGCCGGTTCCCACATCCACAAGATTTACGTAAAGCTCAATTTCCGTGTCGGATAAAAGTCTTAATAACTGGCTTAACTTCATTAGGTGAACGTCGTCAAAGGTGATTCTGCGAAGCTCGTCATAGGTATATTCCCCGATGCGATGGGTGGATTCCTCTTCATCTGTAAAGGTGGCATCTTTGTACAACACCAATTGACCATCCCGGGTCATTTGAACATCGCAGCGCAGTGAGGTAGCCCCCATATCAATGGCACTTTGAAAAGCGCCTTGTGAGTTGGATGGATACTGGGTTGCATATCCGCCGGCTGCAACAATGGCCATTGCGTTTTCCGTAAAATCCACTGTGTTGATTTCACCGGAAGGTGTGGTTTCTTCACTGCTTACCGTTGCTGCATTTTTGAGTCGATCCGCATCTTCTTCCGCAAGAAGTCTTGGGTTTCTGGTCCAGTAATAGCCAAAGGTACTTAAAGTAATTACCAGAACAAGCAGGAAGGAGGTATGAATCGTAAACAACCGCTGCAGGCTGATCTTTCCGCTCTGAACGGAATGAAAACACAACGGATATACCAATGTAATATACAGTCCCGCAATGAGGTGGGTGATAAAATTGGCATAGCGTGCCAAAGTAAACACCGTAATAAACTTTGGAAGTAAGGTAAAGAGCAATACCAAAAAGCTTCCGCCGATAATAAAGCGAAGCATTTTTTCCTGCGGGGTTCCGTCGGTCTGAAAACGAATCCAGCGCTGTTCTACATACCATCCGAAAAGAAGCCCGATTAAAATACCTGCATTGGAGTTTAATCCGCAGCGGAAGATAGAGTAAGCCGCAATTGCAAATCCGATGGCCAAAATGATTTCATTTTTGTTGAGCCGCAGGGCAAACCGAAGGACAAACATCCATAAGAGTCCCAGACCAAATGCCACAAGAACGTCGGTGTGGGTATGCACGCCCAAATACATTCTGGAAAACATAATAAGTGCCACTACAGTCCATAGGAAAAAGCCGATGACTTGTTGTGCCGTATATTCTTTCTTTTTTTCTCGCTTAGACAAATCTGATGCAATGACGCCGTAGGTGGCCATAGCCCGTGCTACGTGTGCACTGGGTAAAGAATATCCGGCGGAGTCATCGATGGCTGCGGATACGGGTACAATTCTGGGATCTCGAAGCCATGGACGGGGAATTTTAAAATGGTTTTTTATGAGATAATTGATATTGGTGCCGAAGGACAGGTTTAGAAGAATGGCACTTCCCAACTCTTTGTCAAGGCACCAGTAGACCAGTGCAAGCACCAAAAAACAAGGCATAAGTCCCGCTGAGTCGGTAATAAACAGCATAAAGTCATCAAAAATGCTGCCGCAGGATAAACGAAGTGATTGCAAAATGTATAAAAACGCAACGCCCCAATGCATGAGATTTGCCCCCTAGGTTCTGAGTTTCGTAGTCGACTTTCATTATAATGATTCTGCGAGGGAAACACAAATTATGTTATAATGTCGCGTATGTTGGAGAATTATAAATTAAAAGAATTGGTGGAGCCGGCAATTTGCTGGTATAAAAAGAATAAAAGAGATTTGCCCTGGCGTGCGGATAAGAATCCGTATCATATTTGGGTGTCTGAAATTATGCTTCAGCAAACCAGAGTAGAAGCGGTAAAGGGTTACTATGAGCGTTTCTTAAATCGCCTGCCGGATATTATTTCTTTGGCAACGTGTCCCGAGGATGAACTTTTAAAACTGTGGGAAGGCTTGGGGTACTATAACCGTGTGCGCAATATGCAAAAGGCGGCTTGCGTGATGACAGAAACATTTGGCGGATGTTTCCCGACTACGTATGATAAAATTCGTGCTTTGCCCGGAATCGGGGATTATACCGCGGGAGCGATTTCGTCCATTGCTTTTGGGTTACCGAATCCTGCAGTAGACGGAAATGTCCTTCGTATTTTATGCCGTGTAGCGGAAGACGATAGTGATATAAAAAAAGAAAGCACAAAGAAAAAGGTTCAGAATTTACTGCTGACCATTATGCCAAAGGACGAACCGGGAGTGTTTAATCAGGCGTTGATGGAAATCGGAGCTTGTGTTTGTGTGCCGAACGGAAGTCCGCTTTGCAAAGAGTGTCCATGGAAAAACCTTTGCCTTACAAACAAACATAAAACATATGAGAAATACCCTGTAAAATCAAAACCGCTGAAACGTCGTGTGGAAGAGAGAACCATCCTTTTGATTATGGATGGAAACAAAATACTGATTCAAAAACGGCCGGCGAAAGGGCTTTTGGCAGGACTGTACGAATTTCCGGGATGTGACGGACATATGAATCGAAAAGATGTGGTATCATACGCAAGAGACAGAGGCTTAGATCCCGTATTGATAGAACGCCTTCCTGCAGCAAAGCATATCTTTTCCCATGTGGAGTGGCATATGATTGGTTACCTTATCCGTGTTGCCGATTTATCCGATGCTGTTAATCAGACCGAAAATCTTTTGGTTTCGAAAGAAAAGATTCAATCGGAATATGCCATTCCATCGGCTTTTAACGCGTACGCGGAAATCCTGCAACTCGAGTTGGGAAAAGCCGGATTTATTGGAAATAGTGGACAGAACGAGAAAAGTTGATATAATCGTTAGAGACAAAGATATAGACTGGATAATAGGAGTAAAAATGAAACTAATCAGCTTTGGAATACCTTGCTACAATTCCTACGCCTACATGGGCAAGTGCATCGAGTCCCTTCTAATCGGCGGCGAAGATGTTGAGATTATCATTGTAGATGACGGATCCACAGATAAAACTGCAGAGATAGCAGATGCGTATGCAAAAAAATACCCGACCATTTGCAAGGCGGTTCATCAGGAAAACGGTGGACACGGAGAGGCGGTAAATACCGGCCTTCGCAATGCAACAGGTTTGTACTATAAGGTTGTGGACTCCGATGATTGGGTAGATAAGGATGCTTACTTAAAGGTATTGGAGACCTTAAAGAAACTGGTAAACGACGGAACACCGGTGGATATGCTCCTTACAAATTATGTGTATGAGAAACCTTCTACCGATCAGCATCGCCATATGCAGTATCGATTGCTCTTCCCACAGAACGAGATTATCGGGTGGGATGGCATGAAGCGAAACATCAAAGGTTTCTCCATTTTGATGCATTCCGTTACCTATCGTACGGAAATGCTTCGGGCATGCAAGCTGGAACTTCCAAAGCATACTTTTTATGTAGATAACCTTTTTGTATATGTACCGTTGCCGTACGTAAAGACAATTTACTATTTGGACGTGGATTTTTATCGTTATTACATCGGTCGCGAAGGACAGTCCGTTGCCGAAGAGACCATGATTCGTCGTATCGACCAGCAGTTAAAAGTAAATTATCTTATGGTGGATGCCTATGATTTGTGGTCCATCGAAGAAAAGCATTTGCGGGAGTACATGCTTTCTTATTTGGAAATGATTACCGTTGTTTCTTCGGCAATCGGATATGTATCAAAGAATCCGGAGAACATCGCAAAGGTCAAAAAACTTTGGAAGTATATAAAGGATAAGGATGAAAGAACCTATAAGCATCTGCGATTTGGTATCCTTGGGAATTCCATGAATCTCCCTGGTAAATTCGGAAGACGTTTATCGGTTATGGGATATAAGATTACTCAGAAATTGGTGGGCTTTAACTAAGCCCACTTTTTTTGTTTTTCTTTAAGGTAAGTTTAAGGTTTGCCGAGTATGATTGCTTCAGAGCAAAGGAGAAAAAAGATGGCAAACAAATATACATTTAAAAGAAAAGAGATGAAATACTTATTAAATAAAACTCAGTACGAAGGATTCATGGAACGAATTTCAGATATGGCAAAGGTGGATGCCTACGGAAAAACTTCTATCTTAAATATCTATTTTGATACGCCGGACTTTGAATTGATTCGCAAGTCTTTGGAAAAACCGGTGTACAAAGAAAAACTTCGTTTTCGTTCTTACGGAACACCGACGGATGATAGCAATTCTTTTATTGAAATAAAAAAGAAATACAAAGGTATCGTTTATAAGAGAAGAATCTCTGCTCCCTATAAAGAGGCAAAGGATTACTTATACGAGGATGTTCCGCTTGAAAATCCTTCTCAGATTTCCGCGGAAATCGATTACTTTAAAAAATGTTATCCGGGACTTCGACCTGCCATGGCAATTTCCTATGACAGAATCGCTATGGCCGGCATTGAGGATCCGGAATTACGTATCACATTCGATACCAATATACGTTGGAGAGTCAACCGCCTAGAGTTGAAATACGGAAATGAAGGGCGGAATCTCTTGGAAAAAGATGAATACCTGATGGAGTTAAAAATCGCTGACGCTATGGACATGAGGTTGGTGAGTATTTTGGAAGAGTTGGAAATCCGTCAGGTATCCTTTTCCAAATACGGAAACGGGTACGAAACCCTTTTGGCGGAACGTTTGGGTCTTGTAACCGAAACCCTTCCTATTCCTACAGAAGAAGGCGGATACGCTATTGCTTAAGAATCTCAAATGTATTTTCACCGGGCATCGGAAAAGCGCCCTACATGAAAATACATTTGGGATTTTTTTCTACAGTTGACGAAATACAAAATACAAAGTAAAATGACACCTAGGTTTACAGTTGTCTTGTCACCTGTACATGCACTTAAAAGAGGAAGCGGATGAAACGAGATCTTTTGTTGGTAATTGATATGCAAAATGTGTATGCAAAGGGCGGCGCATGGTGTTGCCCCAATGCAGAGACTGCTGCCGGAAATATCAATCGCATCCTGGATGAGAAAAAGGCGGATGTTATCTTTACGCAGTTCCTTGCGGAGAAATCTCCTGAGGGGACGTGGAAAGAGTATAATCGTGTAAATGCCTCCATTAATGAGGATGTAAAAGCCAACGAAATGATGGAAGTCTTTTTAAAATCAAAAGGGAGATTTCCGGTTTATCGAAAGTCTGCCTATTCTTCTTTTGAAATTCCGGAAGTAAGAGACGCGGCTAAAAAAGCAGATCGTGTAATCTTAACCGGAGTGGTGGCGGAATGTTGTGTGTTGGCTACGGCCTTTGCATTAATTGATGCCGGAGTAAAGGTAATCTATCTTAAGGATGGAGTGGCCGGTATTAATGATGAAACAGAAAAGGCTACAATTAAAGTGCTGGAGGGACTGGTGCCCACACAGGTGGAGATTATGACAACAGAGGAATATTTAATGTCTGAAGGAAAGGGAGAACATTAATATGGGTAACATTTTTAAGACAAGATTAAACACAGCAACTATCGTTTTGATTCCGGCATGTATCGGTATCAACTATTTGGGAAAGTTGTTTGCGCAGCTTTTAAAGCTTCCGCTTTGGTTGGATTCCATCGGAACCTGCTTGGGTGCATGCCTTGGCGGACCGCTGATCGGTGCGATTTGCGGAGCAACCAACAACATTATTTACGGACTTACAACCGGTGATAACATTACTTTGATTTATGCGATTACAAGTTTGTTTATCGGTCTTGCTGTTGGTATTACGGCACGTCTCGGTTTTATGGAGACCTTCCCGAAGTCATTTGTTTGCGCCCTTGCAGGTGGTGTTGCAGCAGTTTTGGTTTCCACACCGCTTAACGTTGCTTTCTGGGGTGGTATGACAGGAAACGTTTGGGGCGATGCTTTGTTTGCTTCTACACAGGCAGCAGGTCTTCCGGTATTCTTAGGTTCATTCTTGGACGAGTTGGTAGTGGATGTTCCGGACAAGATTCTTACTATCATCATTACGTTCTTGATTTTAAAAGGACTTCCGAAGAAACTTACTTCTTTGTATGATGTAAACGCAGAAATAGAAAGATTGGATTAATGAGCGGCTTAAGTTTATATGTAGATCGTGGGAGTTGGTTAAATCGCATGCACCCATATACAAAACTCTTATATATTTTGGCAGCGATATGTATACCGTTAATAGGGGGAAAGCTTTGGCTTTTCCCTATTATCGTTTTATGCAGTATCCTGCTTTTGATTAGCGGAAGATGCTTTCGAAAATCTCTTCCGTTGATTGCGTTTTCTTTTTTGATGATTCTCGTCATCTTTTTGGTGCAAGGCCTTTTTTATAACGGAAATAAAACTGTCCTTTTCCATATCGGGGGGCTTTCTTTTTATGAGGAAGGTGTCTTATACGCCACACATATCAGCTTTAATATTTTAAATATGTTGTTGTCTTTTGCGGTTTTCGTATTGACAACTTCGATTCCCGATTTTGTGGATGAGTTGGAAAAAAGCGGACTTCCTCCGAAGTTTGCCTACGTGATAATATCCGTATTTCAGATTGTTCCGCAGATGATGAAAACAAAAGATACGATTGTGGATGCGCAAAGAAGCAGAGGAATGGAAACGGAAGGAAATCTTTTGGTAAGAATGAAAGCTTTTTTGCCACTCATTTCACCGGTGGTAATGAGTGCTTTGATAAATACGAGAGAAAGAGCGATTGCTTTGGAAGTCCGCGGATTTGGAAGAAAGAACAAAAAGACCATTCTTTCCGATCGAACCAAGCGCCCGATTGACAAAGCTCTTGGAGCACTACAGATACTTTTGATTCTTGCAGTAATTGTTTGGAGGCTGGCATCATGTCTTTAATTGAAATAGAACACTTAAAATACAGATATCCAAACACAAAGAAGTTGGCCCTTAACGATATATCCCTGTCCATCGAAAAAGGGGAATTTATCGGCATCGTCGGAGAAAACGGTGCAGGCAAAAGTACCCTAGGGCAGGCGATGATCGGATTGGTTCCCAGATTTTACAACGGTGCCTACGGAGGCAGTGTAAAAGTTAAGGATATCCTGGTGGAAAAATGTCCCGTGGAGGAAATGTGCGAACACGTGGGCCTTATTTTCCAAAATCCATTTAACCAGTTATCCGGAGCAAAGGAAACGGTTTACGGGGAGGTCTGCTATGGAGTGGAAAATCTTGGGATACCCCGTGAGGAAATCGAAACTCGTGTGGAAGAGGTTCTGAAAAAATTGGATATTTGGGAATACCGTGACAGAAACCCTTTTGAACTTTCCGGCGGACAGATGCAGCGTGTTGCCATCGCCAGTATTCTTGTAATGCAACCGGAAATCATTATTTTGGATGAACCCACATCCCAACTGGATCCTCAGGGAGCGGAGGAAGTTTTTTCCGTGGTGGACCGTTTGACCGAAACAGGGATTACCATCATCATGATTGAGCAGAAGCTGGAGAAACTTGCTGCCTATTCTGACCGGGTGGTTTTAATGCATGATGGAAAAGTGGTGGATTTTGATACACCGGAAAAGGTTTTTGCCAGAGAGGATTTGGAGTCTTTCGGCATACAGCCAAGAGTATACTTCCCGGGATGCAAAACAAAGCTTTCTTTGTTTGAGGAGAGCTACGGCGTGATGAAAAAAGAGGAGAACCCTTCGACCGAGAAAGAAGAGGTATTCTCTGTAAAAGACTTAGAGTTTTCTTACTTGTCGGATGTTCCTATTTTTGAGAAGTTAAATCTTTCGTTGCATAAATGCCCGACGGCCATCATCGGACAAAACGGAGCCGGGAAAACCACTTTGGTCCGACTTTTGAAAGGTCTACTAAAACCGGTAGGAGGGAATATTTACTTTTTGGGTGATGATATTTCCGAAAAAACCGTAGCAATGCTTGCTGACAAAGTAGGATATGTTTTTCAAAATCCCGACGATCAGATTTTTAAGTACAAGGTAATCGATGAGGTAATGTTTGGCCCGTTAAACATCGGTATGTCTCCGGAGAGGGCAAAAGAAAACGCTGTGAAGGCACTGGAACTTATGGGCCTTTTGGGCAAGGAAAATGAAAACCCTTATGATTTGGAACTGTACGAAAGAAAAATGACAGCCATCGCATCTGTTGTGGCAATGGATACGGATGTTATCATATTGGATGAGCCTACAATCGCACAGGATTTTAGAGGCAGAAGAATTATCGGGAAGATGATTCGGGAAATGACGGCGAATGGAAAACTGGTAATAGCGATTTTACATGACATGGATTTTGTGATGGAAAACTTTGAACGAGTGATTGTCATGGCTCATGGAAAGATTCTCTGCGAAGGAACGGCAAAAGACGTATTCGCACAAAATGAAATTTTGGAAGAAGCAAGACTGCAAAAACCTCATATTGTTGCACTGAGAGAGCTTTTGCAGTGTGCGGGAGAAAGTGAATGAGTGGAGAAAAAAGACGAGAAGAGATTCTGAAACTCTTGAAAAACAGTAAAGAACCGATTTCGGGAAGAAGTCTTGCCCAGAGGTTTGAAGTAAGCCGACAGGTAATCGTCCAGGATGTGGCGTTGCTTCGTGCTAAAATGCATAAGATTACTTCAACCAACACCGGGTATATCTTAGCGGAGAAAGATGCGTTTACCCGTGTGTTTAAGGTGAGTCATTCCGACGAGGAAGCCGAGGAAGAATTGAAACTTATCGTGGACTTGGGGGGCTGCGTGGAAGATGTTTTTGTCTATCACAAAGCCTATGGCCTTCTTAGGGCGGATCTTAACATCAAAAGCCGGATGGATGTGGAAAAATTCATGTCGGATATCCGAAGTGGCAAATCTTCTCTTTTAAAAAACGTTACTTCGGGTTATCATTATCATACGGTAACTGCTTCTTCGGAGGCAATCTTGGATGTAATACAAGAGAAACTCAGTAAAAAAGGATTTTTAGCTTCGCTGACGGACTACGAACCGGTAGAGTTTAAAAAGGCGAAGGACAACTGATTATGTCAAAAGTAAGAATATTGGGATGCGGTGTTGCAACCATGGATATTTATCCGGACAAGCATCGAATGTATCCCGGTGGAAATGAATATAACGTAGCCTGCAATGCTGCGCTTTTGGGAGCGCAAGCCGGTTTTTTGGGAGTCTTTGGTGATGATAAGGCCGGAGAAATCTTGGAAGATACCTTGGAATACCTTAAGGTGGATACTTCCATGTGCCATCATGAGATTGGCTCCAGTGGCTATAGTTTGGTGAAATTAAAAGACGACGGAGACCGCATCTTTTTGGACTGGAATCAAAAAGGTGTTACGGATTTGCACCCCATTCAGTTTACCGAGGAGGAGTTGGAATATATCCGAACCTATGATGTGATGACCTTGGGCCGTGTGGCGGATGTTTCCGACGAGATGATAAAAAGACTGCATGAAAGAGACGGAATTTCCATTTGCTATGACTTTCATGCGGCGTTTACGGATGCTGATATCGAGGCAATCGCTCCGCATATTAAATACGGTTTTTTCTCTTGTTCCCACTTGGACGAGGAAGAAATTCAAAGAATTCTTAAGAAAGCAGTGGATTTGGGATGCGATATTGCTATCGGAACCCAAGGCTGTGATCCGATTTATGCCTATGACGGGGATTGTTATTTCATTCATGAAGTACACAAGATAGATGCGATTGATGCTTTGGGCGCGGGGGATTCTTTTATTGGCGCATTTTTGGCCGATTATTTGTCTGTGGACGAGGATGATGATGTAAAAGATCCGCAGGAAAAAATCGAACATGCTTTGTTTGCGGCAGCGGAACATGCGGCTACAGTGGTTGTAAAAGAAGGAAGCGTGGGAATCGGATACGATTATGACCCACCATTGTTTGAGGATATTATTCATCTTATGGTATAATAACAGGACAAACTGCACACTTGTATTTTGGGGGATGGATATGGGAGATACAAAAGACTACGAAGCTCTTCTGAGAGAAAACGAAGAACTGAAGGAAGAGAATAAAAAACTCAGGGATGCTCTTTCCTATGGAGAGGAGCAAAACCGTATTTTTACGCAACGGATGAATCATGGAATTCGTACGCCGTTGAATGCTTCCATCGGACTTGCAAATCTGGCAGTTCAAAATAAGATTCCGGAGGCGGATAGGGAAGAATGCCTTCGAAAAATTGAAAAGGCGGGAAATGAGATAAAACAAATCTTAAATGATTTGTGGGATTATTCTTATTTACGACACGAAACCGTTCCACTGGAAGAGCATGAGTATAGTATGGTTGAGTTACTTACGGATGTGGATGCACAAATGCGAATTCGCACCGGTGGGAAAGAAATACGCGAACATTTGGATATTGATCCGGATATGCCGGCTCGCCTTTATGGGGATTCCGGCCGTTTAAAGCAGATTCTTAAAGGCGTTATTGATAATGCCATTCGTTTTACCAAGGAAGGTAGTATTTTCCTGAAAATCTATGCAGATATTAAAGATGACTCCAATCAAGTAAATCTTTTTTTTTCCGTACGGGATACCGGACTTGGATTTAGTGATGAACAGGTGAAGAAACTCTTTGAACCATTTGGCGGAAAAGAAATACTCGATGAAGATTTAAATGACTCGGGAAGCGGATTTGAACTTCCGATTGTAAGGCGTCTGGTTGAAATCATGAATGGCGGAATCCAAGTCTCCAGTGAAAAAGGGAAGGGGACGGAAGTATTCTTTGTAATCCCTCAAAAGGTGATTGACCGCAAGCCCATTGATATGTCCGAGAATGTAATAGACGATTTTCACTTTGTTGCACCGCAGGCACGGGCACTGATTGTTGATGATAACGAGATTAATCTTACGGTGGCGTGCGGGCACTTGGCTCCCACAAAGATTCAGACAGATACCGCTACGAGCGGTGAAGAAGCCATAGAAAAGATTCAAAAAGAAGCTTATGATCTGGTTTTTATGGATTATATGATGCCGGGATTAAACGGCTTGGAAACTGTAAAAAAGATTCGGGAAATTGAAAACGGAAAGTATCGTGAGATTCCCATGATTGCGTTAAGCGCAAATGTAATCGAACAGACCAAACAGATTTTTAAGGCTGAAGGGATGAATGATTACTTGGAAAAACCCATTAAGCCAAATGACATTATTGCTGTTGCAAAGAAATGGTTGCCGAAGAACCTTTTGGTAAAAACGGAGGAAGCCACGTTTGAAGTGAGGGTTGAAAAGAACCTTCCGCAGATGGAGGGCATTGATTCCGATGAGGGTGTAAAGTATTCCGGATCAAAGAAACGTTGGATGGAGATGCTTTCCGATTTTTATCATATTATTGATTTCAAAAAGAAAAAAATTGAGGACGATATTGCCGGAGGTGATATCGCTTCCTATACCGTAGAGGTTCATGCGTTAAAAAACACCGCAAGGCTGATCGGCGCTATGAAACTGTCGGAAGAGTTTTATGAACTGGAACAGCTTGGCGATGCAAAAAACCTTTCGGAGATTCAGTCAAAGACCCCAGGGGTTTTGGCCCATTTTGAAAGTTATAAACCCATATTGAAACCCTATGCATTTTCCAATGAGGAACAGCAAAAAGATGTGGTTTCAAACGAGGAAATCGTTACTGTATTAAAAGAAATCCGTGATGCGATTGATGGATTTGATTTAGACGGAGCGGATGCCGGAATGGAGAAGTTAAATACTTTTGCGGTTCCGGATGAATACAAAGAACGGATGAAAAAACTACGTGCACTGGTAGCGGATGTTGCTATGGAGGATGTCATCAACGAAACGACAGAGTTGATTGATGAACTTAGCAAATAAGGGGAAGAATATGAGACGAGATAATATTTTATTTGTTGCCGAAGGTAAAAACTATCTCAATGATTCCATTGTTGAAAACCTTTCGGACAATGGATTTAAGGTTGTACAGGTTCCGGCAGAAAAAGAAGCCTTGGAAGCGGCTGCTCAACGATTGGTGGTGGGTATGCTTTTGTTTTTGAATGACAACATTTTCCATGCCGCAAACAAGTTGGAGAGTGTGAAGGAGTGTGTCCTTCGGGAGGATATACCTATTTTTTTGCTGGGCCAGAAAGAAGAGATTGATCGAGCTATGGCAATTTTGCCGCCCCATACGGTTCGGGAATCCTACATTCGTCCGATTGACATAAAGACGGTTGCAATAAACATCCGAATGGATGTGGATCGATTGTCGTTTGAGGATCGACAAAGCATTTTGGTTGTGGATGATTCCGGAGCATATCTTCGAAGTGTTCGGGAATGGCTTGGGGACAAATATCAGGTGGTTCTTGCGAATTCGGGAACTATGGCGATTAAGTCCATGACTCTAAAAAAACCGGATTTAATCTTATTGGATTATGAGATGCCGATTATAGACGGACGCCAAGTGCTGGAAATGATTCGATCTGAAAAAGAATTTGCGGATGTGCCGGTAATATTTTTGACAGGAAAAAACGACAAAAAGAGTATTATGGATGTTATGGCATTAAAGCCTAACGGATATTTGTTGAAAACCATGGAACCTATAGAAATCATACGAACGGTGGACGATTTTTTTGCCAACCGAAGATAAGAGGACAAAATGAAATCACTTGAAAACAAAGAAGTAAATCAAATTGTTGAGCAGATACTGGCGGATTACGAAATGGGAAAGGATATCGATACCTTAAAGGTATACGATCAGCCGGATCGAATGGCAATTAAGGAGATTGTGAATAAACTGATTCACATTGTGTATCCGGGATACTATCGGGATAAAGTCTATAAAAGTTATAATCTTCGCGGTAATCTTACAGTTTTGATTGAGGATGTGCTTTACAAATTAAGCAAGCAGATTGCCATAGTTTTAAAGTATGATTGCGATACGGAGCCGGATGAAAAGAAAATAGAGGAAGATGCCTATGAGATTACGCTGAAGTTTTTCTCAAAGATTCCAATGATTCGAGAATATGTGCAGACAGATTTGGAGGCGACTTTTGAAGGCGATCCGGCGGCATGCAACAAAGATGAAATTATCCTTAGTTATCCGGGATTGCTGGCAACCACTATCAACCGCCTGGCACATGAGTTGTGGTTGTTGGGGGTTCCGTTGATTCCCAGAATGATGACGGAGTATGCGCATTCCAAAACGGGGATTGATATTCATCCGGGAGCAACGATTGGTAAGTACTTCTTTATCGATCACGGTACCGGTGTTGTGGTCGGTTCTTCCACGGTAATCGGAGAGCATGTAAAAGTTTATCAGGGAGTTACATTGGGGGCTCTTTCCACCAGTGGAGGGCAGGCATTGCATGGAGTACGGAGACATCCTACCATTGAGGATAATGTTACCATTTATTCCGGAGCATCTATTTTAGGTGGAGATACGGTAATCGGAGAGGGATCGGTTATCGGATCAAATGCATTTATTACGGAGTCACTACCGGCCAATACCCGGGTTACAATTAAAAATGATCAGAGAAAAGTATAAAAGATTAAAAGATATATTGCGCAAAATATCGGTTATTTCGGCACTGCCGGCTTTGGTGATTGCTACAGCAGCAGTGTTGTTACTGCCGATTCTTATAATGACATTTCAGTGGGACTTGATGCACCTTTTGGCGATTCTGTATGTTCTTTACGGTATTCAGGTTACGGTGATTAATCGTCGGGAGATTTGGACAAAGCTCAAAGAAATCGGACATAGAATCCCCTTGATCGATCATATGATGAGGGAGAAGAATTTTCGGTTTCGAGTATTCCTGTATTGGAGCACCTTTATCAGTTTTATGATGCTGGTGTTTTACATTTGGGCAGGTTGGGCATACGATTCCTTTTGGTTTTTTGCGTTGGCGGGTTATAATTTTGTGGTTATGATGATTCGCATGATTATGTCCCGAAGGGATTTTTATTATAAACGCAAAGGATACAAAGGAGAGCGTCTATACAGACGGCAGATGCATACCTATCGTTGGGTGGGATTTGCGATTTTGTTTTTGAATCTTTTTATAGGTGCCATGGCGCTGCTTATGACTTTTGAAAATCAGTATTTCCCGTATCATCCGGCATTGATTATGAGTATTGCACTTTTTGCGATTTATCGATTTGTTACCGGATTTACCAATGCAAAAAAATACCAAGACAACAAAAACAAGATTTTTTCCGCAGCCAAAGTGTTGGATATGATTATCGGAATCATGGCGATGTATACGTTGCAGACCACCATGTTGTCCCTTTTGCCGGATGACCATATGGGGCGATTCTACGCCAACCTTGTTGTAGGAATTGTGGTGTTTTTTTATTCCTTTATCATTGGTGTAAAAATGATTATACGTTCTACCAAAGAATTAAAAGCTAATACAAAATGAGTTACATAGAAGAACATTACAATAAATTTTACGAGGAAAAACGGTTGGATTCCCGCCACGGCCAGGTGGAATATCGCCTCACGATGAAGTATATAAAACGCGAGCTGGAAAAGCTTGAAGCAACCGGTCGTGAAAAAAGCGACATCGTCATTGCAGATATTGGCGCCGGAACCGGTCGTTATGCCATCCCTTTATTTTTAGAAGGCTATGATGTGACGGCGGTGGAATTGGTGCAACATAATTTAGGTATTATGAAACAAAAGTGCCCGACGTTAAACTGCTACAAAGGAAATGCCCTCAAACTAAAACGAATGGAAGAGGCATCGTGTGATGTGGTTTTGCTTTTGGGACCCATGTATCATTTGTTTTCTTATGAGGATAAGTTAAAAGCTTTGTCAGAGGCAAAGCGCATTTGTAAAAAAGACGGGATAATATTTGTTGCATATCTCATGAATGAATATGGGATTTTAACCTACGGATTTAAAGAACGTCATATCAAAGAGGTAAAAGAAGAGGGGCGCCTGACCGGGGATTATCAGTGCATATCAAAGGAAGAACACCTCTATGATTATGTGCGAATCGAAACAATCAACCGTTTAAGGGAAGACTTAGAAATTAACAGAGTGTGCCTGTTTACGCCGGACGGGCCTGCTAATTATATGCGTCCTTTTTTAAATCAATTGAGTGAAGAAGAGTTTGAGGAATTCGTTTCTTATGTGGAAAGTATTTGCGAACGCAGTGATTTAATCGGGGCGGCGGCTCATACGGTGGATGTTTTAAAGAAAAACTAAGGAGAAGATTTGAGGAATGACACAGAAAGAGAGAATGTTGGCGGGACTGATTTACGATTCTGCAGACCCGGAGATTGAGCAGGAACAGGTAGTTTGCTTGGAAAAGCTTTATGACTTTAATGCAACCAGACCGTCAGAACTGGAGAAGCGGCAGGAACTTTTAAAAGAGATGTTTGGAAGCATCGGAAGAGGTTGCTATATCGAGCCTCCTTTTCGAGCAAATTGGGGAGGAAAGCATTGCCATTTCGGAAATTTGGTATATGCCAATTTCAACCTTACTTTGGTTGATGACGGCAATATATATGTCGGTGATAAAACCATGTTTGGTCCCAATGTGTGTGTGGCAACAGCAAATCATCCGTTAAATCCCCAGTTGCGGGAGAAGATGCTTCAGTATAATAAAGACGTTCATATCGGACGTTGTGTTTGGATTGGCGCAAATGTAGTGATTTGTCCGGGGGTTACCATTGGAGACTATTCTGTGATTGGTGGCGGAAGCGTGGTGACAAAGGATATCCCCACAAATGTGGTTGCGGCAGGAAATCCATGCAAAGTGATTCGTGAAATCGGCGAACATGAGAGAGAATTCTTTTACAAAGACGAAAAAATTGATTGGGAAAATTTAAAAGATTTGGTTCCTCAATTTGGGCATGCAAAATAGAGAGTTGAAATGGGAAGGAGTTTTTTTATGGAAGTAACAAAGAGCATCTTATATGTAGGTGTGGATGATACCACCATTGATTTTTTTGAAAGTCAGTATCCGATGGAGGAAGAGGTGGGAATCTCTTACAACTCCTATGTGATTTTGGATGATAAGATTGCAATTATGGATACTGTGGATAAGCGAGGCGCAGAGGATTGGTTTGCAAATCTGGATAAGGCTTTGGCCGGAAAGACACCGGACTATCTGGTGGTACAGCATTTGGAGCCGGATCATTCCGGATGTGTGCAGAAGCTTGTGGAGAAATATCCGGGGATTACCGTAGTATGCTCTGCGAAAGCAAAGCCTATGTTTCCTCAGTTTTTTGATTTTGACTTGGAAAACGTAATGGCGGTTTCCGAGGGAGATACGCTGGAGCTTGGAAGTCATACCCTTACGTTTGTGATGGCACCTATGGTGCACTGGCCGGAAGTTATGGTGACCTATGAGTCTTCTGAAAAGATTTTGTTCTCTGCTGACGGATTCGGAACCTTTGGAGCGATTAAAAATAATGTTCCGTGGGAACAGGAAGCCAGCCATTATTTCTTAAACATTGTGGGTAAGTACGGCGCAAGCGTGCAGGCATTGTTGAAAAAAGCTGCCGGACTGGATATTGAAAAGATTTGTCCTCTTCACGGACCGGTATTGTCCGGAGATTTGAGCCCATACTTAAACAAGTATCAAATCTGGTCTTCTTATGAACCGGAGATTGACGGAATCTTGGTGTGCCATGCATCTGCCCACGGAAATACGAAAAAAGCCGCAGAGGAGTTTGCGGAAGAGTTAAAGGCAGCAGGTGCCGAGGTTAAGGTACTGGATCTTTGCCGTGAAGACGTATCCGAAGCAGTGGAAAAATGTTTCCAGTACAAAAAGATTGTACTTGCTGCGATTACCTATGACGGAAACTTGTTCCCCGCAATGCAGGATTTGATTTATCATCTTTCCATCAAAAACTTCCAGAACCGTACCATCGGGTTGATTGAAAACGGTTCCTGGGCTCCGGTTTCCGGAAAGAAGATGCGGGAACAGTTAGAAGCTATGAAGGATGTTACCGTGTTGGAGGAACAGGTAACATTAAAGACCAAAGCCCATGAAGAGAACAAGGCTCAATTTGAAGCATTAAAGAAAGCACTTTTGGCATAAATGAGTAAAAGGAATTTTCGACTGAAACTATCATACGACGGAACAAGATACTCTGGTTGGGAGCATCAGCCGGGAAAAGAAACCATTCAGGGAAAAATCGAAATGGTACTTTCCCGAATGCTTGGAATGGAACCGTCACCGGAGGAATTCTTCGGAGAGAATGCGCCGGTGGATGTGATTGCATCCGGCCGAACCGATGCAGGGGTTCATGCAAAAGCACAGGTTGCAAATGTTGTATTGGATACGACGCGAACTGCCGAAGAAATTCGGAATTATTTAAATACGTATCTACCGGATGACATAGCTGTTACGGATGTAAAAGAAGTGTCGGAACGATTCCATGCGCGCTACAATGCCGTGGGAAAAACCTATCAGTACACTTGCTATGACGGACCGGTGAAGCCGGTTTTTAATCGAAAGTATTATACCTATTTGGATGCGCCGGTGGATGTGGAAGCGATGCAAGAGGCAGCTGAGTTTCTTGTTGGTGAACATGATTTTAAATCCTTTTGCGGAAACGGTCGCATGAAAAAATCCACCGTTCGGGTCGTAGATAAAATCGATATTAAACGCAGCAAAGGTTATATTTATTTTACTTTTCACGGCACCGGATTTTTACAGAATATGGTGCGTATCTTAGTCGGTACACTTTTAGAAGTTGGTGCAGGTCGTATGCGACCGGAAGATATGCCGGGAATATTAGAAGCGAAAGATCGCAAACTTGCCGGTCCCACTGCACCGGCCAAGGGGCTATGTTTAGTTAAAGTAGAATATTAAGTAGAGTAGAAAAAGAGAGACAGCCCTGTCTCTCTTTTTTGTTTATGAAATATGTACAAATTATGTTTTACTATTTTGTGAATGATTTTGAATGAAAGTGTTTGAAATTGACAGAAATGAATGTTAGACTCAAATTAAGTTGAAAGATTTTGACTGATTTTGAACGAAACAGCAAGGAGAGTTGATTCGCATGTTGACAGAACAGCGTTTTGAAAAAATCTTAGCAATTGTGGAATCCCGCGGAAGCGTAACCGTGGCAGAATTGATGAAAGACTTAAAGTCTTCAGAGTCTACCATTCGACGAGACTTAAATGCTTTGGACGAAGAAGGACTTTTAACGAAGGTTCGTGGCGGAGCCATTTCCAAGAATACGTTTGCGACTCGGGACGATGAGGTAAAACTTCGCCGAGAGCGCAATACACAGGAAAAGATGTCTATCGGAAGATACGCGGCATCTTTGATTGAGAAAAACGACTTTATTTATATTGATGCGGGAACCTCCACGGATTTAATGCTTGACTACATCAAGGAAAGAGATGCGGTTTATGTGACCAACGCGGTGAGCCATGCCATGCGTTTGGCTGGAATCGGATGCAACGTCTTTTTGCTGGGGGGAGAATTTAAACGTACAACAGAAGCGATAGTCGGAGAAGAAGCACTTTTGTCTTTGGAAAAATATAATTTTACCAAAGGTTTCTTTGGAACAAACGGTATTACATTAAAAAATGGGTTTACCACTCCGGAAGTAAAGGAAGCAATGGTAAAGCGTCATGCAATGAAGTATTGCAAAGAGTGTTATGTATTGGCGGATGAGTCTAAGTTTGGTCAGATTTCCGCAGTGGAGTTTTGTAAATTTGAGGATGCAATTATTCTTACAAACAAAATTCCAAAGGGGTTTAAGGATATGGAAAATATAAAGGAGGTGGGAGCGTGATTTATACGGTAACTTTTAATCCGTCACTGGATTACATCGTTTCGGTAAATCATTTTAAGCCGGGAGAGGTAAATCGAACGGTGGCGGAACTCATGTTTCCGGGAGGAAAGGGAATCAACGTGTCCATGGTTTTAAAGAACTTAGGATATGACAGCGTGGCTCTTGGATTTATGGCCGGATTTACCGGAAATGAAATTGTTCGTCTTTTGGAAGAAAAAAGAATCAATAGCGATTTTATTTCCGTAGCATCCGGAATGAGTCGAATCAATGTTAAGCTTCGTTCGGACGAGGAATCCGAGATCAACGGTATGGGACCGGAAATCGGAAAAGCGGATATTCAGAAATTGTATTCTCAGCTGGATCGTTTAAAAGAAGGGGATGTTTTGGTACTTGCCGGAAGTATTCCTTCCGTGATGCCGGAGTCCATGTATATGGATATTATGCGTTATCTTTCCGGTAGAGGCATCGATATTATTGTAGATGCGACAAAGGATTTGCTTTTCAACGTGTTGGAGTACCATCCGTTTTTGATTAAGCCGAACAACCATGAACTTGGTGAAATCTTTGGTGTGAAGATAAGGACTAAGGATGACGTGATTCCGTATGCAAGAAAAATGCAGGAAAAGGGCGCAAGAAACGTGTTGGTTTCCATGGCAGGCGAAGGAGCACTTCTCGTGACGGAAGAGGGACGTGTTTATGAGTCGATGCCGCCGAAGGGAGAAGTAAAAAATTCTGTTGGAGCAGGCGACTCTATGGTAGCCGGTTTCCTTGCGGGATACCTAAGCTCTCATGATTATGAGCAGGCATTTTATATGGGACTCTGTACCGGAAGTGCTTCCGCGTTCTCCGATAATCTGGCGACCAAGCCGGAGGTGGAAGCCCTTTTAAAACAACTTGGTAAATAATGTCACTGTGACATTTTTATGAGTAGTAGATATAAAGAGGAAAAGAGAGGTAAAAAACGATGAGAGTAAAAGATTTACTTTCTGCGGCTTGCATTGATTTAAACGGATCTGCAGGCAACAAGCAGGAAGCCATCGAAAAGATGGTTGACTTGATGACAAAGCGTGGAAACATCTCTGACAAAGAAACCTATTTAAAAGGTGTATTTGCAAGAGAAGAAGAATCCACCACAGGAATCGGAGAAGGAATTGCCATTCCTCATTGTAAATCCAATGCGGTAAAGGCACCGGGACTTGCAGCTATGGTACTTCCGAATGGTGTGGACTATGATGCACTTGATGGTGCGCCGGTAGATATCATTTTCTTGATTGCCGCACCAAACTCTGAGGATAATGTTCATTTGGATGTTCTATCCAGATTGTCTATGCTTTTGATGGACGAGAAATTTGTTGCGGACCTTCGTGCAGCGAAGACACCGGAAGCATTTTTGGCAGTTATCGATGCGGCTGAAAACGCAAAGGAAGAAGCACAGGGCTCCAAAGAAGAGGCAAAGAACGCAACTGTTTTGGCAGTTACCGCATGCCCGACAGGTATTGCTCATACCTATATGGCTGCAGAAGCCATTGAAAAAGCCGGTGAGAAATTGGGAATCAAAGTGAAGGTTGAAACCAGAGGTTCCGGCGGAGCAAAGAATCTTCTTACTGATGAAGAGATCAAAAATGCGAAGGGTATTATTGTTGCCGCAGATACCAAAGTTCCTGTTGACCGTTTTGCAGGTAAGCCGGTCATCCAGTGCAAAGTAGCTGATGGTATCAATAAGGCAGAAGATCTGGTAACAAGAGCTTCCAAGGGGGATGCTCCGAGATTTGTAGCAAAAGGAGAGGATGTAGCAGTGGGAACAGAAAAAGAATCTGTAGGACATCAGGCTTATAAACATTTGATGAGCGGTGTTTCGCATATGCTTCCCTTCGTTATCGGCGGTGGTATTCTGATTGCACTTGCATTTTTAATTGATACAATTTGCGGATATGGTGCAACTGCAGGCGGCGCGTTCGGTAGCGCAACACCATTGGCTGCATTCTTAAAATATGTTGGTGGTCTTGCAATGGGACTTATGGTACCGGTGTTGGCAGGATACATTGCGTATTCTATTGCAGACCGTCCGGGTCTTGCCGTTGGTTTTGCAGGTGGTATGCTTGCTTCTTCCGGCAATGCAGCAATTGCAAGCTACATTGACACATGGACAGATCTTGGATCTGTAAACGGCGGATTCTCACAGTTTATTATGAACTTTGCCTTTGCAAAAGATGGCGTGAATACTGTATCCGGATTCTTGGGTGGTATCGTTATCGGTTTCGTTGCAGGTTATGTTGTTCTTTGGTTACAGAAAGTGACAGAAGGTCTTCCGCAGGCACTGCAGGGAATTCGTCCTACCCTTATTTATCCGTTGTGCGGAATCTTTATCGTAGGCGTTTTGATGTGCTTCATCTTTAACCCAATTATTGGTGCAATTAACACAGCACTTTCTGCAGGATTGCAGGGGCTTTACGCTGCAAACTTAATCTGGTTACTTGGATTATTGCTTGGTGCCATGATGGCAATTGATATGGGTGGTCCAATCAACAAGGCAGCATATGTATTTGGTACAGGTATGCTGGCATTGGCACAGGAAGATCCAACCGTAGCTACCGCAGCTTACATTTCAATGGCAGCAGTGATGGTTGGTGGTATGGTACCTCCTCTTGGAATCGCTCTTGCATGCTGGGTGTTCCCGAAGAAGTTTACGGTAGCTGAAAGAGAAACAAAGGTATCGAATGTCGTAATGGCGATGTCATTTATTACAGAAGGTGCAATCCCCTTTGCAGCAGCAGATCCGGCTCACGTAATCCCTGCAACGATGGCAGGTGCCGGTGTAGCAGGACTTCTTTCTGCAGTATTTGGATGTACACTTATGGCTCCTCACGGTGGACTCTTCGTATTTGCAACCGTAGGAAAACCGGTTCTTTATGTCGTATCATGGATTATTGGTTCACTTGTAACCATGTTCTTGCTTGGTGTGCTTAAGAAGGATGTGGAAGCATAAAACCGGTACCATATTTTGAGACTGTATTTAGAAATAATAGTGGTATATAATCATTTATATAAATGGAATTCCGCTGTACCCCCCTGCGGGAGGCGGATAGAAGTACAAAGGAGATAAAATATGGTAGAGTTTTCTTACAATATCACGGATCCGCAGGGCATTCATGCAAGACCTGCAGGAATCTTTGTAAAGGAAGCAGCATCTTTTCCATGTTCCGTTACCATTGGTAAGGACGGCAAGGACGTAGATGCAAAACGTATTCTGGGCGTTATGAGCCTTGGTGTAAAACAGGGTGAAGAAATCGTTGTAAAATGTGACGGTGACCAGGAAGAAAAAGCAGCTGAAAAGCTGGAAGCATTCTTAAAAGAGAATTTATAAAAAAGACGGGGGTAGTTTTGCTTGGAAGCGAAACTACCCTTTTGTATGAAAAAACTGTCGGAGGTAGCACATGGAGCTTGTCGGAAAAAGTGTTTTTGGTGGGGTTGCCATTGGGAAATTAGCCATTTATCAAAAACAGGATAATCAGGTAAAACGTGAAAAGGTAGAGGATGCGGAAAAAGAAATAAAACGCTTTGCTGACGCAAAAGAAACTGCCAAAGCACAACTTGCCGGACTATATGAAAAGGCGTTAAAAGAAGTGGGCGAAGCCAATGCCATGGTCTTTGAGGTGCATCAAATGATGCTCGACGACTTGGACTATGTGGAATCCGTTGAAAATATTATTCGCGCGCAAAGCGTAAATGCAGAATATGCCGTGGCAACAACAGGAGATAATTTCTCCGAAATGTTTGCGGCCATGGATGATGAATATATGAAGGCAAGAGCAGCGGATATTAAGGATATTTCAAACCGTGTAGTAGATGTTCTTTCCGGCACTTGTCAGGGTGGAATTGCTTCCGATGAACCGGTGATTTTGCTGGCGGAAGATTTGGCACCTTCAGAAACCGTAATGCTGGATAAGTCTTTGGTATTATCCTTTGTTACCAAACTTGGATCTACCAATTCTCATACTGCGATTTTGGCGCGCACCATGAATATTCCTGCGCTTATTGGAATCAATTATCCGGATGATGTGGAGGGTCATTTTGGAATCGTAGATGGGTTCGTAGGTAAATTAATTATTGATCCGGATGAGGAGACGATTGCCAAATATCGTAAGAAACAGGAAGAGGAAGCGGAAAAGGCACGACTTTTGCAGGAACTTAAGGGTAAGGAAAATGTCACTCTTGACGGAACGAAGATTAATCTTTATGCAAATATCGGAAGCGTTTCGGATGTGGTGGAAGTCTTGAAAAACGACGCCGGTGGAATTGGACTTTTCCGAAGTGAGTTTTTGTATTTGGAATCCAAGGATTATCCGACGGAAGAAGAACAGTTTAAGGCATACCGAACGGTCGCTGAAAATATGGCGGGAAAGAAGGTTATTATCCGCACACTTGATATCGGTGCCGATAAGCAGGTGGATTACTTTAATTTGAAAAAAGAAGATAATCCTGCCATGGGTTATCGTGCGATTCGTATCTGTTTAGAAAGAGTGGACGTATTTAAGACTCAGCTTCGTGCGTTGTGGCGTGCTAGCTATTACGGAAAAATTGCTGTAATGTTCCCCATGATTATTTCCGTGGATGAAGTAAAACGTATCAAAGAAATCGTTGAGGAAGTAAAACAGGAGTTGGATGCACAAAATATTCCTTACGGAGAAGTGGAAGTGGGAATCATGATTGAGACCCCGGCTGCGGTTATGCTGACTGAGGAGTTGGCAAAGGAAGTGGACTTCTTCTCCATCGGAACCAACGATTTGACCCAGTATACGCTGGCCATCGACAGGCAGAATCCGGCGTTGGATAACTTCTATGATTCACATCATCCGGCGGTGCTTAAGATGATTCAGATGACCGTGGAAAACGGACATAAAGGTGGCGCTTGGGTTGGTATTTGTGGAGAACTTGGAGCGGATACCACATTAACGGAGACCTTCCTTCGTATGGGTGTGGATGAATTATCTGTGAGTCCTTCCAGAGTTTTGGCAGTTCGCGATGCCATCCGTAAGGTTGATTTAAACAAATAATATATTAGTGAATTAAAAATACGCAATCTGTATTTATGTAGGGCAGCGGGAGCGTGTGCCCGATAAATATAGATTGTGTTTTTTTGTTTTTAAATTGTTTGCAACAAACTTCTCTTTTTTTTACACTTATAGAATAGAACCGATAATTCGATCGAATTTTGCCGTGTTGACGTTTTCAAATATCTGGGCTTGTCAACACTGAGTCAGGTGAGATATGGAAAAAGAAGTTTTTTTAAAAAAGTACGAGGAAATCTACAAAGATTTGTATCGGTACGCATATTTTTCGTTGGGACATGCGCAGGACGCGGAAGATGCGGTGTCGGAAGCAGTGATGGATGCTTATGCAGGCAGAGGTAAGCTTCGAGAGTCGGATGCCTTCCGTGGATGGATGTTTACGATTTTGTCAAGAAAGTGTAAACAGAAGCGGAAGGAATACGCAGAAAACAAGGTCATCTCCATGGACGAAAAGCGGAATGAAAATAGCAAAGGCTTTGAGGAGATTTTATCCAATGATGAAATCAGTGTGTCCGATAAAGAGGAACTGAAGGAAATGTTTTTCTCCATGACGCCGGAAGAAAGACGGATTGTAGGACTGCATGTCATTTGCGGATATACAAGCAAGGAAATCAGTAAAATACTGGGAGTGCGGGAAAGTACCCTTCGCTCCAAGGAACATCGTGCATTTTTAAAACTTCGCAGAGATTGGTTGGATTAAGAGGTAAGTGCTATGGATGAGAAAGAAAAGATATTAAAAGAATCTTTGGAAAAACTTGAGATTCCGGAAAGCCTTCGTCCGGAGAACATAGAAAAGATTGTGGATGAAACGGACGCGGCTGAAAAGAAGCAGTCAAAGAAGCTGCATAAATGGAAGTATCCTGCCATGGCAGCGTCTTTTGCTTTGCTTCTTCTTGTGGGAATCACTATTCCGAGAATAAAGCTTTCCCAGGAAAAGGCAAACAGTTCTACAATGTCGGAAACCTCCGTGGAATCTACAGACGGTGCAAGTGTTGCGGAGGATATTTCGACGGATGGAATCGATGGGGTACTGCATATTGCAAAGGATTACGATGAAATCACGGATATGATAGAAACCGCAAAAAAAGAATATGAACGGGAGCAGCTCATCGGTTCGGTTCGAAGCTACTTTGAAAAAGGGGTGGATTACGAAACTGCGGCTGTGGAGGAGAGTATATCTGACAATGGCGCAGAAATTGGTTCCGCAGATGCTGCGGGCAGTTATTCAAATACCAATGTTCGTACAGAAGGTGTGGACGAGGGTGATATTGTAAAGACTGACGGAGCGTATATCTACCAGCGTTTATCGTCAGAAACTGTTCGAATTATTCAAATAGCAGACGGCAAGATGGAACAAGTGGCTACCATTGAACTCGGAGATAAAGGTAGCGGCTTTATTCAGGAACTGTATTTGGACGGAGACCGTTTGGTGATTGTTTATGATTGGACGGAGACCGAACTAAAAAACGAGGATGTGGACTACTACTACACCGAAAACACGCAAAATGTAAAGGTGGCTACATATGATATTTCCGATCGGACCTCACCCAAAAAGAAGGGGGAGATTTCCGTAGATGGATATTATCGTTCTTCCAGATACACGGACGGATACGTGTATGTGATGACGACATACGGACAGCCGTTTTATTACTACTTGTATGAGAAAACATATGGAACAGTTTCGGCTGAAGATGTGGTTCCGAAGGTCAATGGAGAGTTTGTAGAGGCAAAGGATATTTTGCTTCCTGAGGAAGTAAAAAACGAGCCGTTTTTTGTGACAACCTCCGTTAACGTAAAACATCCTTCAAAGACAGTGGATACAAAAGCGGTTATGGGGTATGTGGATGAAATGTATGTTTCCGCAAAATCCATTTATTTTTACTCCGGAAATTACAGTGGGAATTATAATCAGACTACCATAGTTAAACTTGAGTATGAAAAAGGTAAGATTCTCCCGAAAACCGCTGCAACGGTGAAGGGACTTATTGATGATAGTTTTTGCATTGATGAGGATGCCAATGGGTTCTTAAGGGTGGCAACCACCCTCTGGAATGAAAATTGGGAGCAGGAAAGTTCGCTTTATATTCTCGACAAGAATCTAAAACAGACGGGAAGCATTTTTGATTTTGCCGGAAACGAAGGAATCAAATCCTGTCGTTTTCTGGGGAATGTGGGATATATAGTGACGTTTCGAAATACAGATCCGTTGTTTGCTCTTGATTTGTCCGATCCCTATAATCCACAGATTGCATCGGAACTGACGTTGCCGGGCTTTTCGGAATACTTGCATAGTTGGAACAAGGACATGCTCTTTGGAATGGGATATGATGCGGATGAAAAAACCGGTCGTGTCGGAAATGTAAAGCTTTCCATGTTTGATGTATCGGATTTAAATAAGACGAGTGAAGTCACCACAAAGATTTTGGATGATGCAACAGGTGCAAGTGTGTTGTACGGAGATTATAAGAGCCTTCTCATAGATCCGAAAAAGAATCTGATTGGGTTCTATTGTGACAACGGATATTGGGATGATGACTATAACTGGCACAGCGAGGGCTATTATAAAGTGTTTGAGTATTCTTATACTGAAGGGACCTTCCTTGAAATGCTGTCTGTGAAGCTGGAGTCCTCTTATGACACAACAACTCGCGGACTTTACAGCGGAGATTACTTGTACTTGGTAGATGGAAAAGAGATTACATCGTATCGTTTAAATACATATGAAAAAGTCTCTGCGCTTGGTAGGTAAACAGACGGTGATAAGAAATGTTTGATAAATACTTAACAGTTGACCGCATTAATTAATTGCGTTAAAATATCTGTTGTAAAAAGATTTATATTTGTTTTTTTATTTTCTTAAGGAGTATGGGTGTAAGAGAAATGTTTTTTTCTTGCACCTTTTTTTATTGCTAAGAAATAAAATGAGGGTTATTAAATTATTAGGAGGGACAAGATGTCTAAGTACATTATGGCATTGGATGCCGGTACAACCAGTAATCGTTGTATCTTATTTGACCATGAGGGAAACATCGTCTCCATGGCACAGAAAGAATTTAAGCAGTATTTCCCAAATCCGGGCTGGGTGGAGCATGATGCAAATGAAATCTGGTCCACACAGTTGGGTGTAGCCGTTGAGGCTATGTTAAAGGTGGGCGCGCAGGCGTCTGATATCGCCGGAATCGGTATTACCAACCAGCGTGAAACCGTGATTGTTTGGGATAAAAAGACAGGAGAGCCTGTATATCACGCTATTGTATGGCAGTGCCGCCGTACTTCAAAGATTGCAGATGAATTAAAGGAAGAAGGTTTGACCGATTTCTTCCGTCAAAAGACAGGACTTATTATTGATGCATATTTCTCCGCCACCAAAGTAAAGTGGATTTTGGATAACGTAGAAGGTGCAAGAGAACGAGCTGAGCGTGGCGAATTGTTATTCGGTACCGTAGAGACATGGCTTATTTGGAAATTAACAAAGGGAGAAGCTCACGTAACGGATTATTCCAATGCGAGCCGTACCATGTTGTTTAATATCAATACCTTAGAGTGGGATAAGGAAATCTTAGAGAAGTTGGATATTCCTGAAAGCATGCTTCCGGAAGCAAAACCGTCAAGCTGTATCTACGGATATGCGGATCCAAGCTATTTCGGTGGAGAGATTCCGATTGCCGGAGCAGCAGGTGACCAGCAGGCAGCACTTTTCGGACAGACCTGTTTTGCGGAAGGTGAAGCAAAGAACACCTACGGAACCGGTGGATTCTTACTGATGAATACAGGAGAGAAACCGGTACTTTCAAAGAACGGACTTCTTACCACCATCGCATGGGGTGTAGATGGAAAGGTAAACTATGCATTAGAGGGTTCCATCTTCGTTGCAGGTGCTGCGTTACAGTGGCTTCGTGACGGAATGCGCATGATTGATTCCGCGGAAGATTCCGAATACTGGGCTTCTAAGGCAAAAGGAACTCACGGAACCTATGTAGTTCCTGCATTTACCGGACTTGGTGCTCCGCACTGGGATCAGTATGCAAGAGGATGTATCGTAGGTATTACCCGTGGTACAAATAAGAACCACATCATCCGTGCGACATTGGAATCCATTGCATATCAGGTATGCGATGTTATCGATGCCATGAAAGCAGATTCCGGTATCGAACTTCGTACCTTAAAGGTAGACGGAGGTGCATCTGCAAACAACTTCTTAATGCAGTTCCAGGCAGATATGTTAAACCGTCCGGTTAACCGTCCGGCATCTATCGAGTCTACAGCACTTGGCGCTGCTTATTTGGCAGGACTTGCTGTTGGATATTGGGACAGCATTATGGACGTTGTAAAGAATGTTCAGCTGGATAAGGTATTTTCTCCACAGATGGATGCAGAAGAAAGAGAAACAAAGCGCAAGGGATGGAACAAGGCAGTCCGCTATTCCTTCGGTTGGGCGAAGGAAGACTACATTCCGAGTGACTATCACGGATTTGACTAAGTCACTTGTTTTAAAGGGTTAATTTTTAGGGTTATATTTTTTATAAGGAAATAATAAGTAAAGGGGTTTACAAGAAATGAGCGAGACAAACACAAAGAAGCTGACCGCAAAGAACGTATTCGGCTATGCAATGGGAGATACCGGTGGAGTTTTGGCCTTCGGTGTCATCGGTTCCTTCCTTAACATGTACTACACAGACGTGTTCGGAATTGATGCGGCGAAACTTACGATTTTATTTTTGGTGGCAAGACTTTGGGATGCAATCAACGATCCGATGATGGGAGCATTTGTTGATTCCAGAAAACCGAATCCAAAGGGACGTTTTAGACCTTGGATTTACTTTTTCTCATTCCCGATGATTATTTCATTGATTTTGTTGTTCTTACCAATCTATGATTTCTTCCCGGGATTAAATCAGAGTCAGCTTTTGATTTATGCTTATATTACTTACATCTTCTATGGAATGATGTATACCGGTGTTAACATTCCGTACGGTTCTATGGCAACGGTTATGACACAGGATATTAAAGAACGTTCCACACTTTCCATGGCACGTACCTTTGGTGCCGGAATCGGACAGATGGCAGGAAGCGTTATCCTTCCGCTGGTTGTTTACTCCGTAGCATCAAATGGTGCAAAGTACTTAGACGGTCATAAATTATTTGCCGGAATCTTGGTGATTGTTTTATTCCAGATTTTGGCTTATCAGTTAAACTACCGTTTGACCAGAGAAACCGTGATTGCTCCTGCAAAGGAAAAAGGCGAAAGCGTTTGGAAGGTACTTGGCTCTTTGGTAAAGAACCGTCCGTTTATTACACTTTCTCTTGCAAGTATGCTTCTTATTGCAGGTAACATGTTTACAAATACCGCAAACGGTTACTTATTTAAGAACTATTACGGAACACCGGGCAAACAGGCACTTGTTGCAGTTTGTACCTATCTTCCGATGGCACTCTTTATGCCGTTCTTGAACAAGCTTGTATTAAAGTTTGGTAAGAAAGAGCTTTGTGCTTTTGGTGCTTACCTTGCAGCAGCTACCTATTTGGTTATGTATTTTGTAAAGGTGCCGACAGCCAATCTTTTCCTTGCGGGATTATTTGTAACCGGTATAGGACTTACTTTCTTTACCATGGAAGTATGGGCTATCGTTTCCGATGCCATTGATTATCAGGAAAAGCTTACCAACAAGCGTGAAGAGGGAACTTCTTACGCAATCTTCTCATTCTTTAGAAAGATGGGACAGACCGTAGCAGGTGTTGGATTTAACGCACTTCTTGCAGGAATCGGATATGTTTCTTCCAAGGATGTAACAGAAGTTATCGTACAGACAGAAGACGTAAATAACGGTATCTATACCTTAGCTACTTTGGTTCCGTTTATCATGTATCTTGTAATGGCACTTCTTATGCACTTCGGATATACCTTGGGAAAGAAGCAGACCATTGAACTTGCAGATGAACTTCATGCTCGTCACAAAGATGATGTGGTAGCTGAATAAAAAATTTATAATTGAAAAGCCCTGACGGATTGATAATTCCGTCGGGGCTTTTGTGCTTTAAAGATTTTTCCGGAATCAAATATTCATGAGAACAAGTGCGAGGCCGGAGATAATTAATAAAACGATTACGAGTTTCTTTGCGATAGCTTCGTTCAACACTTTCGCACTAAAAATGCCGGCAAACAATCCACCCAGCATGAAGGGGAGGAGGATTACTACCTGCTTTAGCGTCGCAAAAGAAATCACTCCAAGAGAAATATAGGTGATGATTCGAACGATGTTTTCAATAATAAAAATCACACTTAAGTTTGCTTTGAATTCCTTGGTGTTTTCTGTAATTTCGGATACGTAAGCAGCGGCCAAAACACCGACACCGAAGAGACCGCATAAAAGTCCGGATGCGATTCCGATAAGAGTCAGAATCGGGCGTGGCATTTTGCGAGTGTCTTTTTGAAACTCTTTGCGAAGCATGTTAAGCCCGATGGCGATGACGACGCCGCCGAAGATTAACTTTACCAAACGAGCATCCAAGTTCTTTAACAAAAATGCACCGACAATACTTCCTGCCAAGACCATAAGAAGGATAGGTAAAAAGATCTTCTTTTTTAAATGCTCTTTATTTGTCCATGTCATAACGCAGTTTGCGGGAAATCCCAAAATCAGCTCTACCGGAGTAATCTCCACGTTGGAGGCACCGAAGCCTGCGATGGACCCAAAGACCAGAGTATTTGCAAATCCGCAAAGTCCTTTTATATAAAATGCCATAACGGTGGCAAGTATCCATAACCAAAGCATGTTGTTTTCTCCTTTTATCGAAACTTTCCACATTATAGCATATCTATGTTTCTCCTCAATAGGAAAGAAGATGATAAATAAAAAACCTCTTTATCCTTTTTTGTTGTATAATGAAAAAAACAAGTATGGGATTGATCAAAAGACAAGGGGGATTTTTGATTGAAACTTCTGCATACGATTTATAACGATTCATTTGAAAACACAATTCACCAGTGGGCGACAGAACTTAATTTAAACCATCACTCTGCTCTTTTCCATGTTTATATTCCTTATGATAATGATAAATACTTAGACATATTAAACTCTGTTCGAGCAGTATTGCAAAAAGAAGTTCCGGGGATGCCTGTGGTTGGTTGCAGCTCCACCGGAGAAATCTTTGGTGGTAAGCTGAATGACAATGAAACAGCAATCGCAGCCACTGTTTTTGAACAAAGTGGGACAGAGGTTTCAATCGTCACAACCTATGAGCAGACAGGAGAGTTTGATGCCGATCTATTCCTGGAACAGGTGAATCATATTCTTGATGTGAAAGCGATTGAAGTTCTTACGGCTGCGAATTATGACGCGCTTGAAGGCGTTAGAAATGTCATTGATAAGTTGCCGGAAGAGGTGATTGGCTTCGGGGGTGTGGCTGTCGGGGATGATAAGCACCCTGCTTTTGTGTTTGCCAATAACAGTGCTGTTAGTACAACCGGGTCGGTGTGTGCAATTTACAGCGGAAAAGACCTTCATGTTCAGGCAAATCGAATGTTTGGCTGGAAACCCATTGGGTATCCGCTTACGGTAACGAAATCGAAGGGACCGGTTGTATATGAGATTGACGGCAAGCCGGCTTATGACGTATACAATCATTACCTTCATATTCATAATGGTGAAAATTTCTTTTATGATGCGTTGGAATTCCCGTGGGAAGTTCGTATCGATGACGATACCGCTTATATAAGGCATGCCAAAACTGTTAATCCGGATGGCTCGATTGTAATGTCTTCCAATATTCCTCAGGGCAGCAGTATAAGGCTGACCTATGGCGATCCCAGAAGAATTATCAATCATACGAAACAGAATGTTTTGATGATTCGCGATTTTGCACCGCAGGTGGTAAATATTATAAATTGTATGGGACGAAAGCTCTTTTGGGGAGAAAATGAAGCGGTCGAAGTCTCATTGATATCAAAGTATATGCAATCCACAGGGTTTAGCGCCTTGGGTGAAATTCTTCGCTACAAGGGGGTATCTGTATTAAATAATCTTTCCATTGTTACCGTTGCGATGCGAGAAAAAGCAGCGGGAGAGGTGAAAGAGATTGACTTGGAAGAATTTGAACAGGCAAGAAATATGCCGATTACAGCACGTCTTGCAATTTTTATTAATACCATTACGGAAGAATTAATGGAAAAGAATGAGCAGTTAAACGATATGCTGTATATGGTGTCCCATGATGCGATGACGGGACTCTTAAATCGCGGTGCGATTGAGAGAATGATTTATGAGTCCAAAGATTTGGTATCCCAAAAGCCTACCGATGACTGGTGTCTGATTATGTTCGACGTGGATGATTTTAAAATGATTAATGATCAGTGTGGTCATTCGCAGGGGGATGAAATTTTAAAATGTATCGCATATGTTTTGTTTGATTATATGGCCTGCATTCCAAATGCCGAGGCTGGTCGCTGGGGCGGAGAAGAGTTCATGGTGGTTGCATTTGGTTGCGATGATAATAAAGCAAAGGAAATAGCAGAAACCATTCGAGAACAAATAAAGAAAGAATCGCAAAACGTGACGGCAGTGACCATTAGTGTGGGCGTGACAAAGCATCATAGGAATGAGAATGTGACAGATACCATCAACAGAGTAGATGAGTTGATGTATGAAGCCAAGATACAAGGGAAAGACCGTGTTTGTTCGGACTTGTTTAACTGAAAACAAATGCCTCGATAGAGTTGTTCTGTCGGGGCATTTTTTGTGATATAATACCTCTTTGGTTGGTGAGAGCGTATGACAAATGAACATTTTAATGAAGCGTTGAAAAACTTTATGAAGGACAGCGCAAACGGCGGAGCGATTCGTCATTTGTATGATTTGGGGTATTCTTTGGAAGAAATTCGAAAAGCCCTCTTATTTCCTGCGTCTAAAGAAGATATTCAAGCGGTAATCGATGCCTACGAGGAAGAAAAAAATGCGCCGGAAGAAGCCTACGAAATTATAAAAGAGCAAAACAAGTTCGGAAAGACGACCTTTCGAAAAATAAAAAAGAAGGTTGTAAATAGCAAGCCTGATGACTTAGAAGCTCTGAAAGAAAAATATATGGAGACAAAGCCGATGAAATACGAAACTATATTGTTCGACATGGACGGAACCATTTTAGATACATTGGAGGATTTAAAGGATGCGGTAAACTACGTCATGCGTCAGAATGACGAGCCGGAGCATTCCTTGGAGGAGATTCGCACGTTTGTGGGAAACGGAATGAAAAAGCTTATGATTCGTTCGATTCCGGGGGGAGAGGAAAACCCTACGTTTGAAAAACAGTTTAAAGAGTATCAGGATTATTATCCACCACATTCCAAAATCAAAACCAAGCCCTATGATGGTATTTTGGAGTTTATGAAAGAGTGTAAAGCCCGTGGAGTAAAGCTGGCGGTGGTATCCAATAAACAGCAACCGGCGGTAACGGAACTGGCAGAGTATTATTTTGAAAACCTGTTTGATGCGGCAATCGGAGATGGAGAAGGCAGAAAAGTAAAACCTGCTCCGGACGCACCCTTTGAGGCGATGAAGCGTATCGGTGCAAATCCAAAGACCACCCTCTATGTGGGAGACTCCGATGTGGATGCCGCTACGGCAGAAAACGCGGGATTGGATTGCGTACTTGTAACCTGGGGCTTTCGGGAAAGAGAGCTTTTGGAAAAACAAAAACATATTGCGATAATAGATTCTGTAAATGAATTATATCAATTTATATAAAGATATGTTATGATAACAAACCGACGGATAAACTCCATTTTATATGGAGTTTATTTTATGATTATTTATAGACTTTGGTAGGAAAATGAACAAATATTTTGGAGATAAAAATTTTTACAGAAGAGTACTTGCGGTTGCAGTTCCGATTATGATTCAAAATGGAATTACAAACTTTGTGAACATGCTGGATAATATCATGGTAGGACAGCTTGGAACGGATCCAATTTCCGGAGTGGCCATTATTAATCAGCTGATGTTTGTATTTAACCTGTGTCTGTTTGGTGCGCTTTCCGGTATTGGAATTTTTACTGCGCAGTATTACGGAAAAGGTGACCATCAGGGTGTACGCTATACCTTTCGCATGCAGGTAATTACGGGTGCGATTGTGATTTTGATTGGCCTGTTTGCCTTTTTGAAATTCGGCGATGCAATGGTACTTCGATTTTTAACGGAGGACAGCGGTGGCGGCAGCGTGGAAGGAACGCTTCACTATGCCCATCTTTATATGATGTTTTTAATGATGGAAGTGGTTCCCTTTACGGCGGTGCAAGTATATGCAAATACCCTTCGAAACACCGGAGAGACCGTGGTTCCTATGAGAGCGGGAATTATAGCGGTGATTGTAAATCTGGTGGGAAATTACATTTTAATTTACGGAAAGCTTGGTGCACCGGCACTTGGCGTACAGGGCGCTGCCATTGCAACTGTACTTTCCCGATTTGTGGAGTTTCTGGTGGTCGCGATTTGGACCCATACCCATACTGTACAAAACAAGTTTATTGTGGGTGCATACAAGAACTTGTTTGATGTTCCGGGAAGCCTTGTGATTACCATTATTCCAAAGGCATTGCCACTTTTGCTAAACGAGACCCTTTGGTCTGCGGGGCAGACGGTTTTGGTAAGAAGTTATTCTTTGCGGGGGCTTTCTGCTGTAACCGCACTTAATATTTGCAATACGATTGCTAATGTATTTAATGTGGCCTTTATTGCCATGGGAAGTGCGATTGCAATTATCTTAGGACAGCTTTTGGGGGCCGGGAAGATTGAGAAAGCGAAGGAGGATTCCATGCGCTTATGTACTTTCTCTGTACTTATGTGCGTGGGAACGGGGGCACTTCTTTTTCTGTCCTCTTTCTTTTTCCCGCGTATCTATAATACAACGGATGAGATTCGCCTTTTGGCGAGACATTTGATTATGGCTGCGGGTGTGTTCTCGCCGCTCTATGCGTTTACCAATGCAAGTTACTTTACCATTCGTTCCGGCGGAAGAACCGGAATTACGTTCTTGTTTGATTGCGGATTTGTATGGGCCATCGGAATTCCGTTTGCATTGTTTTTGACGCATTATACACAGTTTGATATGCTGACAATTTACATTTTGGTAAATGCTACAGAACTTATAAAATCTTCCATCGGATATTTTATGATGCGAAGCGGAACTTGGGCAGTAAATTTGACGGAAACAATGGAATAAATATTTTTTGAATTTCCCGCGAGTGCTTGACATTAGCGGGAAATCCTTTTAAATTAAATTGTGTGAATATAAATGAAAGGCGGTGACAGTTCATGGATTGTGACGGGCATATACGATCGAATAAAAATGAAACATCAGTGGAAGTGAACTGTTATTCCGTAGATAGAAGTATCATAGAGTGATTTTTCTTGGCGCCGGTGTAACGGCGCTATTTTTTACGATAAATAATAATGATGGGATTATAGTTCATTTCCTCTGATAGAAAGACGAGGAAAATTATGTTAAAGATGTATAAGACGGATGATAGAATCATCCGTGAAATCACCTCCTTTGAGGAGGGCTGTTGGGTGAACTTAACAGATCCTACATTGGAAGAGTGCTCTGCTGTGGCCACAGAGTATCAGATTGATATCTCCGATCTTCGGGCGCCTTTGGATGATGAAGAAAGTTCCCGAATGAGTTTGGAAGATGACTATACCTTAATCATTGTGGATATTCCTACGGCAGAGGTGCGTAACAACCGTCATACCTACACCACCATTCCTCTTGGTATTCTTGTAAAAGAGGATGCGCTGATTACGGTTTGTTCTGAGGAGTCTGCAGTGCTTCGCGCGTTTGTTGATGGAAGAGTGCGTGAGTTTTCTACAAAGAAACAGATGCGCTTTACTTATCAGATTCTTTATAATGCCAGCATGGTGTATCAGAGTTTGCTTCGTTCCATAGACAGAAAGCGTACGGAGATTGAGGAACGAATCAATCAGGATACGGAAGATGTAGATTTAATCGATCTTCACGAATTGGAATCCAACCTTGTGTACTTTGCTACATCCCTTCGCGCCAACGGCGTGGTGCTTGACCGTTTGACCAGATACGGACGTCTTCGCCAGTATGAAGAGGACCAGGAACTTTTGGAGGACGTCATTATCGAGAATCGTCAGGCAATTGAAATGACACAGATTTATCGAGATATTATAAACGGTACCAGAGAACTTCTATCTGCTGTAATCAATAACCGTTTGAATAATGTCATGAAGTATTTGGCAGCGATTACAATTGTTATGAGTATCCCGACGATTATTTCCGGACTTTGGGGTATGAACGTAAGCGGAAAATGGATGCCGCTTTCCAATACACCCCACGGGTTTGGACTTATTTGTTTGGGAACGACGATTATTTGTGTAATTACAATGATTATTTTGAAAAAAAGAAAAATGTTATAGAATATTGTTATAAAGTCTTGGTGTGATGAACTTGAAAGGGGAGAGCTATGTATTATTCAAGTTTTGCTGCATTGGCGATTGTTTTACACCTGATTATTAACTACGATATTATCTTTAAAAATACTTATGAGGGATTCCTTAGGGCGAACAGGGAATATCGCCGTTATTTGTTAGGTGTAACACTTTACTACATCGCTGATATTTTTTGGGGCCTCTTATATGATTTTGGTGTGGTCTCTCTGTGTTATGCAGATACGGTTCTGTATTTCTTCGCTATGGTACTGTCCGTATATTTATGGACGAAGTACACCATTGCATATCTAAATGACAACGGTGCTTTAGACCTGTTTTTGAAATGGGCGGGTATTCTGATTTTTTGGTATCAGGTTGTTTTTTTGGTGGTTAACTTCTTTAAGCCGGTGGTATTCTACTTTGGGGAAGATGGGGTATATTTTCCGCAACCATCCAGATATATGACTTTGGGCTGCCAAGTGATTCTGTACTTTATTACGGCGGTTCATTGTTTTGTGGTTTTTCGTAGGAAAAATGCGGTAATGAAGGTACATTATTTTATTATTGGTGTTTCTGGAGTGGTTTCCACCGTATTTATTACTCTACAGACCTTATATCACCTGTTACCATTCTATGCAATCGGATGTATTTTGAGTACATGTTTGATTCACCAGTTTGTTTTGGAAGAGGATAAAAAGGAACTGCATCGGGAGTTGCTGCAGTCTTTGGAACGGGAAAAAGCACATCGAGAGGAGGCGGAAACCGCCAGAAGGATTGCATATACCGATGCACTTACGGGAGTAAAAAGCAAGCATGCCTTTGTTGAAGTGGAAGAAGTATTAAATGAGCGCATCCGAAAGGGTGAAGTTGAGGAGTTGGGCGTAATCGCTTTGGACTTAAACGACTTGAAGCTAATGAATGATACTTACGGACATGAAGCGGGGGATGCCTATATAAAGGAAGGTTGCCGCATGATTTGCAAAACTTTCCAGCACAGCCCGGTATTTCGTGTGGGCGGTGATGAATTTACCGTTATATTAGAGGGCGAGGATTATAAGAATCGAGAGGAACTGTTGCGTGACTTCGATTCCAGAGTGGAAGCAAATGTCCACTCCAAAGGTGTGGTGATTGCTTCCGGATTGGCGACCTTCAGAAAGGCCACCGACTCTGATTATCAGCATATTTTTGAACGTGCAGATAAGCGAATGTATCAGCGCAAAGCAGAATTAAAAGCGATGTAATATAAAAAAATAGCAGTATATTTTTGCAAAGGCTGCTTTTTTGGCGCCCGGCAAAAAGTATACTGCTATTTTTATCTCTCGGAGACTTTATTCTCTTGAGAATCTTCCGCTGGCTCCGCAGGGGAGGTACAATCCATTGTCGGATACGGGAAGACCGATTTCATCTGCTTCCACAACACCGCCGTATTCTTTTAACACGGTGGAAATCATATAGTAAAGTACTGCCGGTTGTAATCCTGTGGTGTAAGAGTTTACCAGGAAAAACAACGGGTCGTCGGTTAACAGTTGTCCGCACAATTCAATTAACGGATAAACCGCTTCTTCGATTTTCCAGATTTCTCCTTTGGGACCTCTTCCGTAGGAAGGCGGATCCATAATGATGGCGTCGTAATGATTGCCTCGTCGAATCTCACGTTCCACAAATTTTTTGCAGTCATCCACCAGCCAGCGAATGGGTGCGTCTCCCAATCCGGAGGAAACAGCGTTTTCTTTTGCCCAAGCCACCATACCTTTGGAAGCATCCACATGGGTTACGTGTGCTCCTGCGGCTGCAGCTGCGAGGGTTGCACCGCCGGTGTAAGCAAAAAGGTTTAGTACCTTTACCGGGGTCTGTCTGTCTTTGCGGGCGACTTCCTTTGCAATCAACTGTGAAAACCAGTCCCAGTTTGCTGCCTGCTCCGGAAAAAGTCCGGTGTGCTTAAAAGCAAAAGGTTTTAAATGGAAGGTAAGTGTTTTGTTAATCGGGAGGGTATAGTTAATGGTCCATTCCTCCGGTAAATCAAAAAACTCCCATTCGCCACCGCCTTTGGAAGAACGGTGATAGTGTGCGTTTAGGTGTTTCCATTTTTTGTTTGTTTTCTTTGTATTCCAAATAACCTGTGGGTCGGGACGAAGGAGTGTATAGTCTTTCCAACGTTCCAGTTTTTCTCCACATGAGGTATCAATGACCTCGTAATCGTTCCAATTATTTGCAATCCACATAAATATTCTCCTTTTTTTAAAACACACATATAATATCATAGAATTGCCATTTTGCGAAACTACAGGAAATCATAAAAAAGATGGTATACTATTATAATGTTGCATATAATATAGGTCAGTGAGGTATTTGGTATGAAAATGAAAGAACAGAAAATAGAAGATTTTTTACAGGAATTAAGCTCGGATGCACCTACTCCCGGGGGAGGTGGAGCTGCAGGACTTGTGGCGGCAGTGGGAATGGCCCTTGGAGATATGGTGCTTTCTCTAACTACCGGAAAGAAAAAGTATGCTCAGTATCAGGAAGAAATCGAAGTGCTTATGGTGCGTGCCGATGAGCTTCAGGAAGAGCTCCTTTTGGCTATGGATAAAGATGCAAAAGCATTTGAACCATTGGCAAAGGCTTATGCCCTTCCAAAAGAAACCTTTGAAGAAGTGGACAAGCGAAATCAGGTAATGGAAGAAGCGCTGTATGATGCGGCAAAAGCTCCCCTTGATATGATGCATCTTATAATAGAAGCAATGCTTGTGATTGAGCGGGTGGCTGAAATTGGAAGTAAGCTTGCCATCTCTGATGCAGGCTGCGGAATTCAAATGTGCGGTGCGGCTTTAAATTCAGCTTCACTGAATGTATATATCAATACAAAAATGATGAATGATCGCATCCAGGCAGTACGCTTTGAAAAGGAAGCGGAAGAACTTCTTTTGGAAGGAGCACATATTCTGGCACGAACGTATCAAAATGTATTGAAGAAGATTCGAGGATAGGTATCAATATAATTAGAACCACTTTAATATGGAGGGAAAAGTATGGAATGGAAAGAGCTTATTTCTCATGAGACCTTGGTTAAAAGGCAAAAGGTTTCATCTGTTTGGGAGAAATACCCTATCAACAGTTTTGAAAAGGATTACAGAGAGGTAATCACCAGCGAGGCTTTTAGAAATCTGCAAAACAAGACCCAGATTTTTTCTCTTATAGACAGCGGTATAGCGCGCACCAGACTGACCCACTCGCTGGAAGTGTCTTCTGTAGCAAAGCAGCTTGGTACAATGATTTGTGATAATAACAGAAAGGATATAACAGACGGATTTGGCGGGGAAATAGGCTTATATACCCAGGATATTTCCATGATACTGGCTTGCGCCGGGCTTTTGCATGATTTGGGGAATCCTGCATTTGGACACTTTGGAGAGGCTTCCTTTGGACGCTTTTTTAAGAAGTATTTTTCAGAAAATCAAAACTGTTTTAAGAGTCGACCGGTGGCAGAGTATCTGAGTGATGCGATGAAGGCTGATTTAATGAACTTTGATGGCAATGCACAGACCATCCATCTGCTTTTAAGCAATTCAAGCGGTGTGGGCAGATGGGGGATAAATGTGAGCTATTCCGTAATAAATACTCTGATTAAATATCCCGGTGGATCTCTTGAAATTGACAAAAAGAATCCGGATATCAGAAAACACAAATTTGGATACTACGTGGCGGATGAAAAGCTTTATAAAGAAGTGAGAAGTGCTGTGGGTATGAGCGGGATATCCAGATATCCTCTTACTTACCTGTTGGAGGCTGCGGATGATATATCCTATCTGCTTTCGGATATGCAGGACTCCATAGCCATGGGAGTGATATCTCCCTGGATGGTGATTGGAGAGTTTGAAAAGATGTTAAAAGCGAAAGAAAAAAACGGCAGTGAGAGTGATGAAATTCGATATATGACGGCCGAGAATTTAATCGATAGTTTAAAACGTGATTTAGATAAGGCATCGAATGATGAAGAAATGATGATAGCCATGAATTTGTGGTTTAACGAGGTCAGGGACTGGCTGATTTATTCTGCGGCCCATGCCTGGTTTTTGAACTACGATGATATAATGGATGGTACCTTTACAGGGGAACTTTTGGATGGTAGCTGGCATGATTTTATAATTAAGATGATAAGAAGTCTGATGATTAAATATGTATATCCCTCCCGGACAGTGGTTACACAGGAAATTATGGGACACAAGCTTTTGGAAAGCCTGCTGGAACGTTTTGTGACAGCTGTGCTTTATTTCGGGGTGGAGGATGATAAATATGCTCCCGGACCGGTGGAAAACAGATTTATATGGTATCTACCGGAGTATCTTAAATCAGATTATATGAAAAACAGAACCGGAGACGAGGGAGTCGATTTGTATCTTCGACTGCTTATGGTTACGGATTACATAAGTTCGCTTACGGATTCCGAGGTCAAAAAACTTGGAGAGATGGTATAGAGGTTGTTAAATATTATGCTAAATGATAAAAAAGGAAATACGACGGTTTTAAAGGGCGTTGAAGTGGCCCGTGCCATCAATGAAGAAATTGCAGATGAGATGAAAGAATGGAAGAAGCCACTACCGCATCTTGCCATTATTCGTGTGGGTGAAAACCCGGATGATATCGCATACGAACGTGGTGCGATAAAGAAAATGGATAAGGTTGGTTTTTTGGTCTCTTCCTATATATATAAGGAAGAAATTTCCAACGAAGAGTTTTTAAAAGAGTTTGATCGAATCAATAAGGATGAAACCGTGGATGGCATTTTGCTTCTTCGCCCGCTTCCAAAGCATATTGATGAAAAAGAAGTGGAACGTCGTATTGATCCAAAGAAGGATATCGACGGAATCTCTCCTTATAATATGGCAAAGGTTTATGCCGGAGAAAAAGATGGCTTTGCACCCTGCACTGCAGAAGCGGTTCTTGAGATGCTTGACTTTGCCGGTATCGACTTGACCGGAAAGAGAGTGACTGTCATCGGACGAAGTCTTGTGATCGGAAAACCGGTTGCCCAGTTATTAATAGGAAGAAACGCTACCGTTACTACCTGTCATACAAAAACGGTAGATATGCCGGCGCGCTGTAAAGAGGCGGAGGTGTTGATAGCGGCTGCAGGGGTACCAAAGCTGGTGGATGAAAAATTTGTGACTGACGGAGCCGTTGTTATTGATGTGGGCATCAACGTGGATGCAGACGGAAATCTTTGCGGTGATGTGGACTTTGATTCCGTCGCTGAGCATACGTCACTTATTACCCCGGTTCCGGGAGGCGTCGGAAGCGTTACCACCTCTGTGCTGGCCAAGCATGTACTTCGCGCTTCTATGAGATAAGCCCGACGCGAGCAGGGGAGGGACCATCCCCGAGGGTATGCGATTCAAGCGGCCGAGGGAGATGGGGGGTGCCCTGCGGGAGGAGGGCTATACTATATATAGTAGAAAAGTAACAAGAAAATACTAGTTTTGAAATTGTTTTAAAAAAAATACAAAAAAAGTTAAAAACTTCTTGCCAGACCGAAATCCATAAGGTATACTATCACTTGCTGTGACATTGATAGCTATGAAGCGTGAGGTTGCTACTTAAGCCTAGCCATAGGACTTACAGTAGGTTTTCCGTGGAGCGAATGTCAAGTTAGGAAACTGACGACAAGTCACTGTACAAACAGTATAAGGTCTGCCAAGAGGCAGAAACCAGCGTGTTGTGTCGCGTTGCAATTTAGGACACACACGGGAATGTGTACAGTCACCGCTTGTCGTACTATTACAAAGTGCGAAAAGGAGGCGACTTTTTTTATGGCAACTCAGGTTATGAGAATCACACTTAAGGCTTATGATCACGAATTAGTTGATGCATCTGCCGCAAAAATCATCGAAACTGTTAAAAAGAATGGTGCACAGGTATCCGGACCGGTACCTCTTCCAACTAAGAAGGAAGTAGTTACGATTCTTAGAGCTGTACATAAGTACAAAGACTCTAGAGAACAGTTCGAACAGAGAACTCATAAGAGACTCATTGATATCTTAACACCGACCCAGAAGACTGTTGATGCTTTATCACGTCTTGAAATGCCAGCAGGTGTTTATATCGATATCAAAATGAAAAACAAGTAAGGAACTTTTTCTGTTCTAGAATGAACTATTCCGCCGGTCGAAAGCAACTTAACGGGAAGAACTTCCTTAATAAAAGTTAAGTGGACCGTGAAAAGTTCCTCTGTAGTTTAACAGGAGGTAAGAATAAGATGAAGAAAGCAATCTTAGCTACAAAAGTCGGAATGACTCAAATCTTCAACGAAGAGGGCGCACTTGTCCCTGTAACAGTTCTTCAGGCTGGTCCTTGTGTGGTAACACAGGTTAAGACAGTTGAAAACGACGGTTACGAAGCAGTGCAGGTTGGTTTTGTTGATTCTAAAGTTAAGTCAACAAACAAAGATGCAAACGGAAGCAAGAAAGTTTATCACAGACATGCGGTAAACAAACCGGAAGAAGGACACTTCAAAAAAGCCGGTGTCGCTCCTAAAAAGTATGTTAGAGAATTCCGTTTTGAGAATTCAAGCGAATATGAACTTGCTCAGGAAATCAAGGCAGACATCTTTGAAGCTGGAGATAAGATCGATGCAACAGCTATTTCCAAAGGTAAGGGATTCCAGGGTGCCATCAAGAGATTAGGTCAGCACAGAGGACCTATGGCTCATGGTTCTAAGTTCCACCGTCATCAGGGTTCCAACGGTTCTTGTTCTACACCAAGCCGTGTATTCAAGGGTAAGGGAATGCCTGGACACATGGGTAACGTTAAGGTTACAATCCAGAATTTGGAAGTTGTCAGAGTTGACGCTGAGAACAACTTGTTACTTGTAAAGGGTGCAGTTCCTGGACCGAAGAAGTCTTTAGTGACAATCAAAGAATCAGTAAAGGCTAGCAAGTAATTAAGAATCAGAAAGGAGGAGCTATAAAATGGCTACAGTATCCGTATTTAATATGGACGGTAAAGAAGTTGAAAAGATCGACTTAAATGATGCCGTATTCGGAGTTGAAGTTAACGAACATTTAGTTCATATGGCAGTTGTTCAGCAGCTTGCCAATAATCGCCAGGGAACACAGAAGGCTAAGACACGTTCTGAAGTATCCGGTGGCGGAAGAAAGCCTTGGAGACAGAAGGGAACCGGACATGCACGTCAGGGTTCAACAAGATCTCCTCAGTGGACACATGGTGGAGTTGTATTTGCTCCAACACCAAGAGATTATTCTTTCAAGATGAACAAGAAAGAAAAGAGAGCAGCTTTAAAGAGCGCACTTTCTTCAAGAGTTTCTGAGAATAAGCTCGTTGTAGTTGATAAGTTAGCATTTGATGAAGTTAAGACAAAGGAATTTGCAAAGGTTCTTAAGAACTTAAACGTTGAGAAGGCACTTGTTGTTATCAATGATAACGATGAAAAGGTCATCATGAGCGCAAGAAACATTCCTACCGTTAAGACAGCATCTACATCTACTATCAATGTATATGACATCTTAAAGTACAACACAGTTGTCGTAACAAAGGACGCTGTTAAGACGATCGAGGAGGTGTATGCATAATGGCAAACGTACAGTATTATGACGTAATTATCGAGCCTGTCATCACCGAAAAGAGTATGGCAGCTATGGCTGAACGCAAGTACACATTCTTGGTTCATCCGGACGCTAACAAGATTATGATTAAAGAAGCAGTTGAAAAGATGTTTGATGGTGCTAAGGTTGAGTCTGTAGCTACCATGAACAACCAGGGCAAGAACAAGCGCCGTGGTTATGTAACAGGAAAGACTGCTGCTACAAAGAAAGCAATCGTTAAGTTAACAGAAGATTCTAAGGAAATTGAAATCTTCTCCGGTTTATAAGATTAACGAGCTTCATAAAGTAATACGAGCACACGTGATAAATGTGTAACGAGAAAGGAGACAAAAATGGGAATTAAATCATATAACCCATATACACCTTCCAGAAGAAATATGACAGGTTCAGATTTCTCTGAGGTTACAAAGTCTACTCCTGAGAAAAGCCTGACAACTTCTTTAAAGAAGAATGCAGGTCGTAACAATCAGGGTAAAATTACCGTACGTCATCAGGGCGGCGGAAACAGAAGAAAATACAGAGTTATCGATTTCAAGCGTAACAAAAAAGACGGTATTCCTGCAAAGGTTATCGGTATCGAATACGATCCAAACCGTACAGCAAACATCGCTCTTATCTGCTACGCAGATGGAGAAAAGGCATATATCCTTGCTCCTGCAGGACTTACAGACGGCATGACTGTTATGAACGGTCCTGATGCAGAAATCAAAGTTGGTAACTGCTTACCGCTTCAGAATATTCCTGTAGGTACTATGGTACACAACGTTGAGTTATATCCTGGCAAGGGTGGACAGCTTGTTCGTTCCGCAGGAAATGCTGCTCAGTTAATGGCTAAAGAAGGAAAGTACGCAACACTTCGTCTTCCTTCAGGCGAAATGAGAATGGTTCCTATCGTTTGCCGCGCAACCATCGGTGTTATCGGAAACGGTGATCACAACTTGGTTAAAATCGGTAAAGCCGGACGTAAACGTCATATGGGTATCCGTCCTACTGTTCGTGGTTCTGTTATGAACCCTAATGACCATCCACACGGTGGTGGTGAAGGTAAGGCTCCGGTTGGACGTCCTGGTCCATGTACACCTTGGGGCAAGCCTGCACTTGGTCTTAAGACAAGAAAGAAACACAAACAGTCTAACAAGCTTATCGTTCGTCGTCGTGACGGAAGAGCTATTAAATAAGGAGGATAGATACAAATGGCACGTTCATTAAAAAAAGGACCTTTCGCTGATGAAAGCTTATTAAAGAAGATTGATGCTATGAACGCTTCAGGTGACAAGTCTGTTGTTAAAACCTGGTCTCGTCGTTCCACTATCTTTCCTCAGATGGTAGGTCATACAATTGCTGTACATGACGGAAGAAAGCATGTACCGGTATACGTAACAGAAGATATGGTTGGCCACAAGTTAGGTGAGTTCGTTGCAACAAGAACCTACAAGGGTCACAAGAAAGACGAAAAGAAGTCTAGATAAGACTTAACTGTATTTGAAAGGAGGATTTACCATGGGACATAGATCACAGGTAAAGCGTGAAAGAAACGAAATTAAAGATACAAGACCTTCCGCAAAACTTTCTTATGCAAGAATGTCTGTTCAGAAGGCTTGCTTCGTACTTGATGCAATTCGCGGTAAAGATGTTCAGACTGCACTTGGTATTGTTATGTACAATCCAAGATATGCTTCTTCTGTAATCGAGAAGTTGTTAAAGTCTGCAATCGCTAACGCAGAAAACAATAACGGCCTTAAGGCTGAGGACCTTTATGTTGCAGAATGCTATGCAAACAAGGGACCTACAATGAAGAGAATTAGACCAAGAGCACAGGGTAGAGCTTACAGAATCGAAAAGAGAATGAGCCACATCACTATTGTGCTTGATGAGAAGAAGTAAGAAGGAGGCAAGAACATGGGACAGAAAGTTAATCCTCATGGCCTGAGAGTTGGCGTTATCAAAGATTGGGATTCTAAATGGTATGCTGAAGACCAGTTCGCTGACTTCTTAGTAGAAGATTATAACATCAGAAAGTTCTTAAAGAAGAAGTTATATGCAGCAGGTGTTTCTAAGATTGAAATCGAGAGAGCATCTGACAGAGTAAAAGTTGTTGTTTACACTGCTAAGCCGGGTATCGTAATCGGTAAGGGTGGTGCTGAAATCGAGAAGGTTAAGTCTGATCTTCAGAAGCTCACTGACAAGAAGTTAGTAGTAGACATCAAAGAAGTTAAGAGACCGGATAAGGATGCTCAGCTTGTTGCTGAAAATATTGCAGAGCAGCTTGAGAACCGTGTATCTTTCCGTCGTGCAATGAAGTCTTGCATGAGCCGTTCTATGAAGGCCGGTGTTTACGGAATCAAGACATCCGTTTCAGGACGTTTAGGCGGAGCTGATATGGCTCGTACAGAAACATACAATGAAGGAACTATTCCACTTCAGACCCTTCGTGCAGATATCGATTACGGTTTTGCAGAAGCTGATACCACTTACGGTAAAGTAGGTGTTAAGGTTTGGATCTACAAGGGTGAAGTTCTTCCTTCTAAGAAGAATAACGACAAAGAGACTGAAAAGTCCGGTAAGGAAGGAGGCAACCGCTAATGTTAATGCCTAAGAGAGTTAAACATCGTAAGCAGTTTCGTGGATCTATGCGCGGTAAAGCTACTCGCGGAAACAAGATCACTTACGGTGAATTTGGTATCGTTGCAATGGAGCCTTGCTGGATTCGTTCAAACCAGATTGAGGCAGCACGTATTGCTATGACACGTCACGTTAAGCGTGGTGGTAAAGTATGGATTAAGATTTTCCCGGATAAGCCTGTAACAGCACAGCCTGCTGAAACCCGAATGGGTAAAGGTAAAGGTTCCCTTGATTACTGGGTAGCTGTAGTTAAGCCGGGTAGAGTATTGTTTGAAATCTCCGGCGTACAGGAAGACGTTGCTCGTGAAGCTCTTCGTCTTGCTACACACAAACTTCCTTGCAAATGCAAGATTGTTTCCCGTGCAGATTTGGAAGGCGGTGAATCATAATGAAAAATAAAGACTTTAATACAGAGTTAAACGCAAAGAGCGTTGATGAGTTAAACGCTCAGTTGGTTGAAGCCAAAAAAGAACTTTTCAATTTAAGATTCCAGAACGCAACTAATCAGTTGGAGAATACAGCTCGTATTCGTGAGGTTCGTAAGAACATTGCAAGAATTCAGACTGTTATGACCCAGAAGACAAATGCGTAAGATAATCGGAATGTTTTAGATTAGAAAGGAGTAAAGACGTGGCAGAAAGAAATCTTAGAAAAACACGTGTTGGTGTTGTTGTAAGCGATAAGATGGATAAGACAATCGTAGTTGCAGTTCGTGATAACGTGCGTCACCCACTTTACAACAAGATCGTTAAGAAAACTTATAAATTAAAAGCTCATGACGAACAAAACGATGCAAAGATCGGTGATACCGTTAGAGTTATGGAAACAAGACCACTCTCTAAAGATAAGAGATGGAGACTTGTAGAAGTTATGGAAAGAGCTAAATAAGGAGGCTATTATGGTACAGCAGGAAAGCAGATTAAAAGTAGCCGACAATACCGGCGCAAAGGAAATCCTTTGCATCCGTGTAATGGGTGGCTCTACAAGAAGATATGCAAATATCGGCGACGTAATCACTGCTACAGTTAAAGACGCAACACCCGGCGGAGTTGTTAAGAAGGGCGATGTTGTTAAGGCAGTAGTTGTACGTACCAAAAAGGGTGCACGTCGTAAAGATGGATCCTATATTAAATTTGATGAAAACGCTGCAGTTATTATCAAAGATGATAAGACTCCGAGAGGAACTCGTATCTTTGGACCTGTAGCAAGAGAGCTTCGTGAGAAACAGTTTATGAAAATCGTTTCTTTAGCTCCGGAAGTATTATAGGAGGTTTCTCATGGCAACAAGCAAGATCAAAAAAGATGATATGGTCCGTGTTATCGCTGGTGGTGACAAGGGCAATGAAGGAAAGGTACTTTCCGTTGATACAGAAAAGGGCAAAGTTGTTGTTGAAGGTGTAAACCTTGTTAAGAAACACACTAAGCCAAGTATGTCAAATCAGGCTGGCGGAATTATCGAGCAGGAAGCTCCGATCGATATTTCAAACGTTATGCTTTTAGCAGATGGCAAGACAACCAGAGTAGGCTTCAAGATGGACGGGGACAAGAAAGTTCGTGTCGCTAAGGCTACCGGTAAGACCATTGATTAATTGAAAGGAGGCCAGTAAATTGAGCAGACTTAGAACTCAGTACGATGAAGAGATCGTAAAAGCTATGACAGAAAAGTTCGGTTACAAGAACGTTATGGAAGTACCGAAGCTTGATAAGATCGTTATCAATATGGGCGTTGGTGAAGCAAAAGAAAATCAGAAGCTTTTAGACAGCGCTGTAGCTGACTTGGAGAAGATTGCCGGACAGAAGGCAGTTATTTGTAAAGCTAAGAAATCAGTTGCTAACTTTAAACTTCGTGAAGGAATGGGAATTGGTTGTAAAACCACTCTTCGTGGAGAAAGAATGTATGAATTTGCAGATCGTTTAATCAATCTTGCACTTCCTCGCGTTCGTGACTTCCGTGGAGTTAATGCTGATTCTTTCGATGGAAGAGGTAACTACGCACTTGGTATTAAAGAACAGATTATCTTCCCTGAAATTGAATACGATAAGGTAGACAAGGTCAGAGGTATGGATATCATCTTTGTTACCACAGCTAAGACTGATGAAGAGGCACGCGAATTACTTCGTTTATTCGGAATGCCTTTCGCTAAATAATTCGAAGGAGGGAATTTAAATCATGGCAAAAAAATCTATGAAAGTTAAACAGGCGCGTAAGCAGAAATTCTCTACCAGAGAATATACACGTTGTAAAGTTTGCGGACGTCCGCATTCCGTACTTAAAAAGTATGGTATCTGCAGAGTTTGCTTCCGTGAACTCGCATATAAGGGACAGATCCCGGGCGTTAAGAAAGCATCTTGGTAAGAAAGAGGAGGAATTAATATCATGACTATGAGTGATCCAATCGCAGATATGCTTACAAGAATCCGTAATGCAAATACTGCAAAACACGATACAGTAGATATCCCTTCATCAAAGATCAAGGTTGCTATCGCTGATATCCTTGTAGATGAAGGTTATATTGAAAAGTATGAATTGGTTGAAGAAGGAAACTTCAAGACCATTCGCGTTACTATGAAGTATGCCGGAAACAAGAAAGAGAAGATTATTACCGGAATTAAGAGAATCTCTAAGCCGGGTCTTCGTATCTATGCCGGAAAGGATGAAATTCCTGCAGTTCTTGGAGGACTTGGAATCGCTATTCTTTCTACAAATAAAGGAATCGTAACTGACAAGAAGGCTCGTGAACTTCAGGTTGGTGGCGAAGTTTTAGCATTTGTTTGGTAATTGTAATTTTTAAGGAGGTACGGGCATGTCACGTATAGGAAGAATGCCAATCGCGGTACCTGCAGGAGTAACTGTAGATATTGCAGAAAATAATCATGTGACGGTAAAGGGTCCTAAAGGTACTTTAGAAAAAACCCTTCCAATCGAAATGGAAATCACATTAGAAGGCGCTGAAGTTATCGTTAAAAGACCTAATGATCTTAAGAAAATGAAGTCTTTACACGGCTTAACAAGAAGCTTAATTCAGAACATGGTTACTGGTGTAACAGATGGCTATAAGAAGACTCTTGAAATCAACGGTGTTGGTTACAGAGCAGCAAAGCAGGGTAAGACTTTAACCTTAAACCTCGGCTTTTCACATCCGGTTGAGATGACTGATCCTGAAGGTGTTGAGACAACCGTTGAGGGAAACAACATCATCGTCAGTGGTATCGACAAAGAAAAGGTTGGCCAGTTTGCAGCTGAAATCAGAGATAAGAAGAGACCTGAACCATACAAGGGCAAAGGTATTAAGTACTCTGATGAGGTTATCAGACGTAAGGTTGGTAAGACCGGTAAGAAATAAGTAAAGGAGTGAAAAGGAATGGTTAATAAAAAATCAAGAGCCGCTATCCGCGGAGTAAAGCATAGAAGAATGCGCCATACACTTGCAGGAACAGCTGAAAGACCACGTCTTGCAGTATTCCGTTCCAACAATCATATGTATGCGCAGATTATTGATGATACTGTAGGAAATACGCTCGTTTCCGCTTCTACTCTTGACAAAGAAGTAAAGGCAGATCTTGAGAAGACAAACAATGTTGATGCAGCAGCAAAGCTTGGTTCTGTTATCGCTAAGAAAGCACTTGATAAGGGAATTAAGGCAGTTGTATTTGACAGAGGTGGTTTCATTTACGCAGGTAAGGTGGCAGCCTTAGCTGACGCAGCAAGAGAAGCCGGATTAGAATTTTAAGGAGGAAGCAATTCATGAAACGAACCATAGTTGATGCTAGTCAATTAGAATTAAATGAAAATGTAGTATCAATCAAGCGAGTTGTTAAGGTTGTAAAGGGTGGACGTAATATGCGCTTTACAGCACTCGTTGTAGTTGGCGATGGTAACGGACATGTAGGTGCAGGCTTAGGAAAGGCTGCAGAAATTCCGGAAGCTATCCGCAAAGGTAAAGAAGACGCAATCAAGAGCATGATTACAGTTGAGCTTGATGAAAACAAGAGTATCCCACATGACATTACCGGAAAACATACAGGTGCTTCCGTTCTTTTAAAGAGAGCTCCTGAAGGTACCGGTATCATCGCTGGTGGTCCGGCTCGTTCCGTATGTGAGCTTGCAGGTATCCAGAATATCCGTACAAAGTCTTTGGGATCTTCTAACAAGCAGAACGTTGTACTTGCTACAATCGATGCTCTTTCTCAGTTAAAGAATCCTGAAGAAGTAGCACGTCTTCGTGGTAAGTCTGTTGCAGAGATCCTTGGTTAATAAGCGAGGAGGAATTAGAAATGGCAGATAAGAAGTTAAAAATTACTCTCGTAAAATCACCAATCGGTGCAGTACCAAAGAACAAAAAGACCGTTGAGGCTCTTGGACTTCGCAAGGTAAATCAGGTAGTTGAAATGCCGGATAACGCTGCAGTTCGTGGTATGATCCAGAGAGTAAATCATTTAGTAAAAGTAGAAGAAGTTTAAGGAGGTGCTTTTCATGGATTTATCCAATTTAAAGCCGGCAGAAGGCTCTAAACACAGCGATAACTTTAGACGCGGCCGTGGACATGGATCCGGAAACGGAAAGACAGCCGGTAAGGGACATAAAGGACAGAAGGCACGTTCCGGTGCACCAAGACCTGGTTTCGAAGGTGGTCAGATGCCTTTGTATCGTCGTATTCCTAAGCGTGGATTCACAAACAGAAATACGAAGTATATCGTAGCTCTTAATGTTTCCGATCTTGAAAGATTCGAAAACGGAACTACAGTTACTGTAGAAGTTCTTCGTGAAGCTGGTCTTGTAAAGAATAGCTTTGACGGTGTTAAGATTCTTGGCAACGGCGAACTTACAAAGAAGCTTGATGTTCAGGTTAATGCATTCAGTGCCAGCGCAAAAGAAAAGATCGAAGCTCTTGGCGGAAAAGCTGAGGTGATCTAATGTTTAGAACCTTACGCGATGCATTCAAAATTAAAGATATTAGAAAAGGTCTTCTTTTCACATTCTTAATGCTTATCGTTGTAAGATTTGGATCTCAGTTGCCGGTACCGGGCGTAAGCTCTGATGTATTTAAGCAGCTGTTTTCCGGAGTGGGTGACGCAATGAACTTTTTCGATGCAGTCACAGGCGGTTCTTTTGAACAGATGTCTGTGTTTGCATTGAACATCACTCCTTACATTACGGCATCCATTATTATGCAGCTTCTTACAATTGCAATTCCGCAATTGGAAGAGTTGCAGCGTGATGGAGAGGATGGAAGAAAGAAAATCAACAAAATTACCCGTTATGTAACTGTTGGACTTTCTCTCTTAGAATCCGGAGCTATGGCAATCAGCTTTAGCCGTGGAGGTTATTTAGAGGATAACGGAGCACTTTCCATTATACTTTTGATGGCTGTTTTAACAGGTGGTTCCGCAGTTTTGATGTGGATTGGTGAGCAGATCACCGAACATGGAGTGGGAAATGGTATTTCCATCGTTTTGGTTATTAACATTATTTCCCGTATCCCTTCAGACTTGGCTACTTTATATGAGCAGTTCATGAGTGGAAAGACTGTACCGAAGCAGGTTCTTTCGGGAGCAGTTATCGCTGTAATCATTATTGCAGTCGTTGTACTTGTAGTAGTATTACAGTGTGCTGAAAGAAAAATTCCTGTTCAGTATTCCCAGAAATTACAGGGAAGAAGACAGGTTGGCGGAAGTTCAACTTACATTCCGCTGAAAGTTAACACATCTGGTGTTATTCCGGTAATCTTTGCACAGTCTATTATGCAGACTCCGGTAATCATTGCCACACTTTTGGGCAAGAATACAGGAACCGGAATTGGATACGATATTTTATACAGCTTATCTCAGTCTCGTTGGTTCAACCCGACAAACTGGAAGTATAGTATCGGTGCTTTAGTGTATGTTCTTTTGATCATTGCATTTGCATTTTTCTATACAACAATTACGTTTAATCCTCTTGAGATTGCTGACAATCTTAAGAAGCGTGGCGGATTTATTCCGGGTATTCGTCCCGGCAAGCCGACATCGGATTATTTGACAAGCGTGTTAAATCGTATCGTACTTATCGGTGCAATCGGTCTTGCCATTGTATCCATTTTGCCGATTATATTTAACGGCTTATTCAGCGCAGGTGTTTCCTTCGGTGGAACATCCATCATCATTATTGTTGGTGTAATCGTTGAAACATTAAAGCAGATTGAATCTCAGATGTTAGTTCGTAACTACAAGGGATTTTTGAGCGAATAATTCACTTCTATGGAGATACGCGCTATACGTATCTCCATAAGTGGTATATTACGGAGGTTATATATGAAGATAATTATGTTAGGTGCTCCGGGAGCAGGTAAGGGAACTCAGGCAAAACAGATTGCCGGCAAATATGGTATTCCCCACATTTCCACTGGAGATATTTTCCGTGCCAACATCAAAAACGGCACAGAGCTTGGAAAGAAAGCGAAGGAATACATGGATCAGGGACTTCTTGTTCCGGATGAACTTACTTGTGACTTAGTTATGGATCGAATCCATGAAGATGACTGTGCAAACGGTTTTGTTTTAGATGGATTCCCAAGAACCATTCCTCAGGCCGAAGCCTTAACCGCTGCTCTTGAAAAGAGCGGTGAAAAGATGGAGTATGCAATTGATGTAAACGTGCCGGATGAAAACATCGTAAATCGTATGTCAGGAAGACGCGCATGTTTGGATTGCGGAGCTACTTATCATATCGTAGCAATTCCTCCGAAACAGGAAGGCATTTGTGATAATTGTGGAGCAAAGCTTGTTCTTCGTGATGATGATAAGCCGGAGACAGTTCAGAAGAGACTTGATGTTTATCATGAACAGACTCAGCCACTTATCGATTATTACAACAAAGCCGGAATCTTAAAGACAGTAGACGGAACTCTTCCAATGGAAGAAGTGTTCGATGAGATTGTAAAGATTCTTTCGTAGGTGATTTATGAAAGTCGAAATGGCAAAGTCCTTGTGCGGTCACGATAAAGATGAGATTTATGTGATTTATAAAAGGGACGAATCTTTTGTTTTTTTAATCAATGGAAAAAACAAAACCATTGAGAATATGAAGCGAAAAAAACAAAAACACATTCAGGTCATTAAGAATTTGCCACAGGAAGTACTTGAGTGCTTATCCGGTAAAACTGAAATGACGGATGAGCTGGCAAGAAAAGTGACAAAGAAATATTTAAGGAGTATACAATGTCAAAAGCAGATGTAATCGAAGTAGAAGGAACCGTATTGGAAAAGCTGCCAAATGCTATGTTTTCTGTTGAACTTGAAAACGGTCATCAGATTTTAGCGCACATCAGTGGAAAGCTTCGTATGAACTATATCCGTATTCTTCCGGGCGATAAGGTAACCATTGAGATGTCGCCTTATGATCTTACAAAGGGAAGAATTATTTGGCGTGATAAGTAAGCAAAAAACTTCTTGCATCTTTGCAAATTTGATTGTATAATATCATGCGGACGCTTATCGTAAGGAACGTATACAGTTTACGTTCCCTAATCACATTTAGTTAAGAAAGGAGGACATTATGAAAGTAAGGTCTTCAGTGAAGCCTATGTGCGAAAAGTGCAAGGTTATTAAGCGTAAGGGTAGCATTCGCATTATCTGCGAAAACCCAAAACACAAACAGAGACAGGGCTAATTTTTTTGTCTCGCAGTATTTTATGGCGGCTGCAGTAAAGTCCATCTAACTTTACTGTTCATAATATACTTTGGACATTTCTTCTTAACATACCGGAGAAGGAATGTCATTGTTGCGTTTGACGCAAAAGAAGAATTATGAAGGTATACACACATTTCAGGCCGGGCAACCGGAGCTGTATATTGGACGGATTCTTTGTTCCTATTAGTATTTAACATTATGGAGGTTTGACACACATGGCTCGTATCGCAGGTGTAGATTTACCAAGAGAAAAAAGAATTGAAATTGGTTTAACTTACATTTACGGAATCGGTAGAGCTACTTCTAATGAATTATTAGAAGCAGCAGGTGTAAATCCTGATACTCGTGTTAAGGATCTTACCGATGAAGAAGTTAAGAAAATCAGTGAAGCTATTGACAAGGCAGGAATCCTTGTTGAAGGTGATTTAAGAAGAGATGTAGCTCTTAACATTAAGAGATTACAGGAGATTGGATGCTATCGTGGTATCCGTCACAGAAAGGGTCTTCCTGTTCGTGGACAGAAGACTAAGACCAACGCAAGAACCCGTAAGGGACCGAAGCGTACTGTTGCTAATAAAAAGAAATAGCCCGGAGCAACTTGTTGCGTGAGGGCGTTCTGCGAGCGTAAGTGAGCAGAACTTCTATAGAATTTATTGTTTTAATATTAAGAAAGTAGGTTAGTTTAGATATGGCTAAAGTTACAAAGAAAGTGACAAAAAAGCGTGTAAAGAAAAACGTTGAACATGGCCAGGCACATATTCAGGCATCTTTCAATAACACTATCGTTACATTAACAGATGCTCAGGGTAATGCTCTTTCATGGGCAAGTGCAGGTGGCTTAGGATTTAGAGGTTCAAGAAAATCTACTCCGTATGCTGCACAGATGGCAGCTGAGACTGCAGCAAAGGCTGCACTTCCACACGGATTAAAGACAGTAGATGTGTTCGTAAAGGGACCGGGTTCAGGTAGAGAAGCAGCTATTCGTGCACTCGCTGCATGTGGTATTGATGTATTATCTATCCGTGACGTAACCCCTGTACCACACAATGGTTGTCGTCCACCAAAGCGTAGAAGAGTCTAATAGGAGGGATATTTTAAGATGGCAGTTAATAAAACACCTATCCTTAAAAGATGTAGATCTCTTGGATTAGAGCCTGCATATTTAGGAGTAGATAAAAAATCTAAAAGAAAATTAACAAGATCTAACCGTAAGACATCTGAGTATGGTCTTCAGTTAAGAGAAAAGCAGAAAGCAAAATTCATCTATGGTGTATTAGAGAAACCTTTCCGTAACTACTATGAAAAGGCAGCTAACCAGAAGGGTATGACTGGTGAAAACCTTATGACCATGCTTGAAAGTCGTTTGGATAACGTTGTTTTCCGCATGGGTCTTGCTCGTACACGTCGTGAATCAAGACAGGTTGTAGGACATAAGTTCGTTACCGTTAACGGTAAGGTAGTTAATATTCCTTCATACCTTGTTAAACCGGGTGATGTTATCGCATTAAAAGAATCTGCTCAGTCCATGACCAGATTTAAAGAGATTACCGAAGTTACCGGTGGAAGAGTTGTTCCTGAATGGATTGACTATGATGCTGATAAGATGGTAGCAACTATCAAAGAGCTTCCGAACAGAGATCAGATCGACGTACCGGTTGACGAAATGCTTATCGTCGAATTATATTCTAAGTAAGAGCGAATTAAACATCTGGAAAAGGAGGATTCTTGAATGCTTGATTTTGAGAAACCAAATATTGAGATCGCAGAGATTTCAGAAGACAATAAGTACGGTAAATTCGTAGTTGACCCACTTGAGAGAGGATATGGAATTACTCTTGGTAATTCACTTCGCAGAATTATGCTTTCATCTCTTCCGGGTACAGCTGTCAGCCAGGTTAAGATTGATGGCGTTCTTCATGAGTTCGCATCTATTCCAGGCGTAAAGGAAGATGTTTCTGAAATCATTATGAACATCAAGGAATTGGCACTTCGCAACAACTCAAAGACAGATGAAGTTAAGACTGCTTACCTTGAGTTTGAGGGTGAAGGCGTTGTGCGTGCATCCGATATTCGTTTTGATTCAGACATTGAAGTTATGAATCCGGATCTTGTTATCGCAAACCTTAACGGTGGCGCTGATAGCAAGTTATATATGGAACTTACCATCACAAACGGACGTGGATATGTTGGTTCTGACAAGAACAAAACAGAAGAAACTCCGATTGGCGTTATCGCTGTAGATTCTATCTACACTCCGATTGAACGCGTAAACATGAAGGTGGAAAACACCCGTGTAGGACAGGTTACCGATTATGATAAGCTTACATTAGATGTTTATACAAACGGTACTCTTGCTCCGGATGAGGCTGTTTCACTTGCTGCAAAGGTATTGAGTGAGCACTTAAATCTCTTCATTAACCTTTCTGAAGCAGCAGATGAGCTTCAGGTTATCGGTGATTCATCTTCCGAAGAAGGTAAGGACAAGAACTTAGAGATGCCGATCGAAGAACTTGAACTTTCTGTTCGTTCTTATAACTGCTTAAAGAGAGCAGGAATCGGTACTGTTAAGGAATTATGTGATAAGACCTCTGATGATATGATGAAGGTACGTAACCTTGGACGTAAGTCTTTGGAAGAAGTACTTCAGAAGCTATCTGATATGGGATTATCCTTAAAAGCAGGTGACGAATAATCGTTACCCATGTAACTATCAGGTTTTTGTAAATCCAAAGCGTGAAAAACCCGACTCCAAACATTGATTTTTCATAAGTCCGAAGGGCAGAAAAGTCATAGCGCCGAAAGAGAGGTAAAATTATGGCAAAGTACAGAAAATTAAGCAGAACTTCTTCTCAAAGAAAAGCTCTTCTTAGAAACCAGACAACTCAGTTATTACAGCACGGCAAGATTGTTACTACCGAAGCTAAGGCTAAGGAAGTAGCTAAGATTGCTGAAGGTCTTATCGCTCTTGCAATCAAAGAAAAGGATAACTTCGAAGAAGTTACCGTTCAGGCTAAGGTTGCTCGTAAAGATAAAGATGGAAAGCGCGTAAAAGAAGTTGTAGACGGAAAGAAAGTTACTGTATATGATACAGTAGATAAGAAGATTAAGAAGGATATGCCTTCTCGTCTTCACGCTCGTCGTCAGATCAACAAGGTTGTTTATACCGTAACTGAGAAGGGTGAGCATAAGCGTGATACAAAGAATGTAGATATCGCTACAAAGCTTTTCGAGGAAATCGCACCGAAGTACGAAGGACGCAACGGTGGATACACACGTATCATCAAGATTGGTCAGCGTAAGGGTGACGGCGCTTTAGAAGTTGTTCTTGAGTTAGTATAATTTTTAAACCTTTAAGAAGGCAGAGATGATTCTCTGCCTTCTTTTTTTCCCGGAGTTTTTTTATCTCAAATCCTTTGTAGTAAATATGGGATGAAATAGGGTATAATACATCTCATGAATAAAAAAGTTTTACAGACATTGGAATTTGAAAAAATAATAGAACAGTTAGAAGGTTTTGCAACATCTGATGCAGGAAAAGAATATTGCAAGAATATAAGGCCTTCTCATAAACTTACGGAAGTTGAAAAGTTTTTAGCACAGACATCCGATGCACTGACCCGTGTGTTTAAGTACGGCGAGATTTCCTATGCCGGAATTACGGATATGGAAGTCTATAAGAAACGTTTGGAGATAGGCAGCGTGCTTGGCCCTGCAGAACTTCTTCTGGTTTCCCAGCTTCTTTTGGTGACGAAGCGTGCCAGAGAGTTTGGTGTTCGTGACGAACGTGGCAATGAGATCAATGACTCCTTAACGGAAATGTTTTTAAATCTCGACCCGGTGGAGTATTTGCAGAAAGAAATCGCAAAATGCATTTTATCGGAAGATGAGATTTCCGATGATGCATCACCGGAGCTGCATTCCATTCGTCGAAGCAAGCAGCGTGCCAATGAAAAGATTCGTGGCGAGTTAAATTCCATGCTCTCCAAACCAAGTGTCCGCGACTGTCTGCAGGAAACGGTGATTACCACAAGAGGTGGACGGTACTGCTTACCGGTACGTGCCGAGTTTAAATCCGTAATCTCCGGAATGGTACATGATCAGTCTGCATCCGGAGCAACCTTGTTTATTGAACCGATTGCGGTAGTTGCATTAAATAACGAAGTTCGCGAACTGGAATTAAAAGAAAAAGAAGAGATTAATCGCATCTTAAAAGAACTATCCGAAAAGGTTGCTTTGGAAATCGATGTAATTGCCAATGATTATCGCATTCTCTCTCGCATGGACTTTATTTTTGCAAAGGCTTTATATGCCAAAGAATTAAACGCTTCCATGCCGAAAGTAAAGGAACGCGGGGAACTAAAGTTTAAGGCGGCCCGTCATCCTCTTTTGGATCAAAAGAAAGTGGTGCCTTTAGATATCCGTATCGGAAGTGATTACCATACACTCATTGTAACAGGACCCAATACGGGTGGAAAGACGGTTGCCCTAAAAACAGTAGGCCTGCTTTCTTTGATGGCGCAATCCGGCTTATTTGTGCCTGCAAAGGACGGAAGCGAGATTCCCATCTTTTCGGAGATATATGCAGATATCGGAGACGAGCAGAGTATTGAGCAGTCTCTTTCAACCTTTTCTTCCCATATGACAAATATTGTACGTATTTTTGACGGGTTAAAGAAAAAGACTTCCGAGGATAATGTGCTGGTGTTATTCGATGAGCTTTGCTCCGGAACGGATCCCAACGAAGGCGCGGCATTGGCACAGTCAATTTTGGAAAAAGTCCATGCTCTCGGTGCTCTTTGCATGGCTACCACCCACTATTCCGAACTTAAGATGTATGCGCTTTCGGCAAGTGATGTGGAAAACGCCAGCTGTGAGTTTGACGTGGAAACCTTATCCCCGACCTATCGCCTTCTGATCGGTGTTCCGGGAAAGAGTAATGCCTTTGCAATTTCAAAAAAACTGGGCCTTGAAAAAGAAGTATTGGATCAGGCGAAAATGCATATGGATGAGACGGACAAGTCCTTCGATCATCTTTTTGTGGATTTGGAACAAAAGCGTGTGGCAATGGAAAAAGAACATGCCGAGATTGTTGCTGCGAAAGCTAAAATAGAACGGTTAAAGGAATCTTATAAGGGCAAGTACGACAAGATTGAGGAGCAAAAGGATCGTATTATTCGCGAGGCCAACGAAAAGGCGGCCAATATTCTTTTGGACGCAAAGAACAATGCGGATGCTGCAATCCGAAATATTAACAAGTATGGCGATGCAAATCCTGATATGTCAAAGATAGAGCAGGAACGTGCAAAGCTTGGAAAGAAACTAAAATCTACCCAGTCGAAGGCAGTCGCCTCGGTACAAAAGAAACCCACAAAAGCGGTGGATCCGAAGTCTCTTCGTTTTGGTGACACGGTAAAAGTACTTTCCATGAACATTACAGGTACCGTTCACACCCTTCCGGATGCGAAAGGAAATTTGGAAGTACAGATGGGCATTATGCATTCCAAGGTAAAGGTTTCGGATTTGGAACTGGTTGAGGAAACCAATCCGTATGGCAAGGCCACAAAGAAGCAAAGAAAAGCGGGTGTGGCAAAGGGCGCCGGAGCATTTAGCAAAGCCGGGTCCATTTCTGCGGAGATTCAGCTTTTAGGCATGACGGTGGATGAAGCCATTGTTGCTTTGGATAAGTATTTGGATGATGCTTATATTTCCCATCTTAGCCAGGTAAGAGTGGTACACGGAAAGGGAACCGGAGCACTGCGAAGTGCGGTTCATGATTTCCTTCGTAGAAACCGTGTGGTTGCATCCTATCGTTTGGGTGAATACGGAGAAGGAGATGCCGGAGTTACCATTGTGACCTTCAAGGAATCATAGATTTTGGACGTGATTTTTGATACAATAAAATTCCTGTAGAAAGTACGGGTTAGAAAGATGTTTTTACTATGAAATTTATTAACGAACTGAAAGAAGGGGACAAGATTAAGGAGATCTATCTTTGCAAAAAGATAGTGACTGCACAGACCAAGGCGGGAAAGACATACTGGAACGTTACGTTGCAGGATAAGACCGGCTGTGTGGATGGTAAAGTTTGGGATCCGGATTCACCGGGGATTGATGATTTTGAAGAAAGAGATTATATCTGGGTTTGCGGTGAGGTAACCGTATTTAATGGAGCAAATCAGGTAAATATTCGACAGATTAGAAAAGCTTCCGAAGGAGAATATGCACCGGAGGATTATCTTCCGTGCACCGATAAAGATGTGGAAGAAATGTATGCAGAGCTGTTACGACTTATCGGTACCGTAAAGGCACCTTATATGAATCAGCTTTTGATGGGCTTTTTCGGAAATGAAGACTTCAAGAAAATCTTCTGTTTCCATTCTGCGGCAAAGAGTGTACATCACGGATTTGTGGGCGGACTATTGGAACACACCTTAAGCGTGACACAAAACTGTGAATATATGGCACGCCATTATGAATATTTGGATCACGATCTTTTGATTACAGCAGCGATTTGCCATGACATCGGAAAGATTAGAGAAATTTCTCCATATCCGGAAAATGATTATACGGATGCGGGACAGCTCATCGGACATATTGTCATCGGCACTGAGATGATTCGCGATGCCATTAAGAATATTCCGGAGTTCCCGAAGGTACGAGCAAATGAGCTGATTCACTGTATTTTAGCACACCACGGAGAATTGGAATATGGTTCTCCGAAGAAGCCTGCTTTAGCTGAGGCGGTGGCCCTTTCCTTTGCGGACAATATGGATGCAAAGATGGAGACTATGAAAGAGGCCTTAAATACTCCTGTAGCAGGTACCGAGTGGCAGGGCTACAATAAGTTTATGGAATCAAATATCAGACGTACGACGAAAGAAGTATAGTCCATGAAGAAAAATGATGTATTTGAACTTTTAATTGAAGATGTATCAGTCAGCGGCGAGGGCATTGGACACCATGAAGGGATGACCTTTTTTGTAAAGGGACTCATCCCGGGTGACCGTGCCCTTTGCGGCGTTACAAAGCTGAAAAAGAGCTATGGCTATGCAAGGGTGGTTGAGATTATAGAATCCTCCAAAGACCGTGTAACACCCCGATGTGACAAGGCAGGAGTCTGTGGCGGCTGTCAGATTATGCAGATGGATTATCGGGCACAGCTTCGTATGAAAGAAAAGCTTGTGCGTGAAAAGCTGACTCGTATCGGTGGATTTCCTCCCGAAAAAGTGGATGAAGTAATGCAGCCTATTATTGGTATGGAGGAGCCCTATTATTATCGAAATAAGGCTCAGTATCCTGTCGGACGGGATAAGGAAGGACGAACCCTTATGGGCTTTTATGCGGGACATTCTCACCGCATTGTGGAATCTTCACGTTGTCATTTGGGACTTACCGTTAACGAAGAGATTCGTGATGTTATTAAATCCGTGCCGGGGGTGGTCCCGTACAATGAAGAAAGCCATCACGGGCTGTTACGCCATGTTTTAATTCGTACGGCATTTGCTACCGAGGAAGTGATGGCATGTCTTATTGTAAATGCAAAAGAAGAAAATGCGGCGGTGAGGAATCTTTTGGATTTGCTTTTGCCGAAACTTTCCAAAGTGAAACACATGACTTCGATTTGTGTAAACTTCAATGATTCAAAGGGAAATGTGATTCTTGGAAAGAAAACGATCTGTGTCTGGGGACAGGAATTTATCACGGATAAAATCGGGGATGTGAAATTCCAAATTTCCGCACCATCCTTTTTCCAGGTAAATCCTTATCAGACAAAGAAACTTTATGATAAGGCCTTAGAGTATGCTTCTTTGACCGGAAATGAAGTGGTCTGGGATTTGTACTGTGGCATCGGAACGATATCTTTATTCTTGGCACAAAAGGCAAAGAAGGTATACGGTGTTGAAGTCGTACCGGAGGCCGTCGAAAACGCAAAAGAAAATGCAAAAATCAACGAGATGACCAATGCGGATTTCTTTGTGGGAAAAGCAGAAGAGATACTTCCTGAATTCTATGAAAAAGGAAGCATCCACGGAAAAAAGGTAGTAGACGCTGAAGCGGACTTTACAAATCCGGATGTGATTGTAGTAGATCCGCCACGAAAAGGCTGCGACGAAGCCTGCCTTACTACCATGGCAGCCATGAAGCCGGAGCGCATCGTATACGTATCCTGCGATCCGGCCACATTAGCCAGGGACTTAAAGTATCTCTGCAAAAACGGCTATGAGTTAAAGGAGGTTACTCCGGTGGACCAATTCCCACATAGTATGCATGTGGAGACGGTTGTTCTTCTGTCCCAACAAAAGCCTGATGATCATATCGAGATAGAAATTAATCTTGATGAGATTGATGCTACAAGTGCTGAGTCGAAGGCCACATACAAGGAAATTGAGGAATGGGTGCAGGAGCACTATGGATTTCATGTGACAAATCTGAACATTGCTCAGGTGAAGCAGAAACATGGGATTATAGAAAGAGAGAATTACAATAAGCCAAAATCAGAAAACAGCAAGCAACCGGGATGCCCGGAAGAAAAGGTTAAAGCGATTGAAGAAGCTTTAAAACATTTTCAGATGATATAAATAAAAACTCGTGACTATCGGTATTTGGTGGTCACGAGTTTTTTTACGTACATTTTACCAATGTTGATAATAGATTTTACATGTATCTGCTAGCATTGCGCTAGGAGGTGCAGAGCATGTCTAAAATATGGAGTTTTGTAAATGACTTGAAGATCAAGAAGAATCATAAAATCACAATGTTTATTTGGCTTACAACAATACTATATGGATTAACTGGCGGTTTGATATGGGGATTGATTGGAAGATTGATATTACCTGAAATAACTTGGCTATTTTGCTTTATAGGGTACCCTGCGGTGTTCATGGGACTGTTTGGCGGTGTAATCTATCTATACAATCATGAGTTCATATGATTTTTCAAGACTTTTACTGAACTTTTACATAAAGATGGTTATGGATTTTACATTAGGCGAATATTATTGTCATTGTAAAAAATACGGCGCCAAATTATGTAAGTTTAGAAAGGAATGAAAAATATTATGAAGAGAAGAATAATTGCTATTATGGCAGCAGTAAGCATAATGACATTTGGGCTAGTAGGATGTGGAAGCGAGAGTCCCCAAAGTGCTGATGCTGCAGAGCAGGGAAAAAATGTGGAATCTGTAGAATTAAATGGAACTATTAAACTTGCAGGCTCAACTTCTATGGAAAAACTTTGCGAGGCTATGGCTGAGAGTTTCATGCAGAGAAACCCAGGAGTGACAGTTACCGTTGAATATACTGGCTCAGGTGCAGGTTTGGAATCTCTTGCAGCCGGTTCTGTAGATATCGGAAATGCTTCCAGAGGCCTGAAGGATGAGGAAAAGGCAAGTGGTGCAGTAGAAAATATTGTGGCAATTGACGGTATTGCAGTGATTACTAATAAGTCTTGTAGTATCAAGGATGTGACATCAAAGAATCTTGCTAAAATCTATTCGGGCGAAATTACAGACTGGGCTGAGCTTGGTGGTAAGGAGCAGCCAATCATTGTAATTGGTAGAGAGGCAGGTTCAGGCACAAGAGATGCATTTGAAGAGTTACTTGAAGTAAAGGATGGTTGCGTGTATGCACAGGAGTTGGATTCAACAGGAGCAGTTCTTGCAAAAGTAGCAACTACACCAGGAGCAATCGGTTACGTCTCGCTTGATGTGGTTGATGACACCGTGTCAGGATTAAAGATTGATGGAGTGGAGCCAACAGAAGAAGAGATCCTAGCAGGAAATTACATGCTTCAGAGACCGTTTGTAATGGCTACAAAGGGCGAAATGTCAGGGCAGAATGAATTGGTTCAGGCTTGGTTTAACTATATCAATTCTGATGATGGTAAGGAAGTTATCAAACAAGTTGGACTTATTATTCCACAATAAGGGGTATACATGAAGAGAAAAGCATTTATAGAAAAAACTGCCAAAGCATTATTCGAGCTTTGTGCAGTAGTGGCTATATTTGCAGTTTGTGCAATTACTATCTATATGTTCATGAAAGGTGCCCCGGCTTTAAAGGAAGTCGGGGTTTTTGATTTACTTTTTAAAACCATATGGAAGCCAACTGCAAGTGAACCATCTTATGGTATTGGATTTATTATTTTGGCTTCGGTAGTAGGAACTACCACTGCTCTTTTTCTTGGAGTTCCGATAGGATTGTTAGCTGCAGTATATATATCAGAAATGGCAGGAAAAACAACAGGAAACATTGTACGAACTGCAATAGAATTATTGGCTGCCATTCCATCAGTAATATATGGATTAATTGGAATGATGGTACTTAATCCGATTACGTTTAGATTTGAGCAAATAATATTTGAAGACGATAGTTCTCATCAGTTTACTGGAGGAGCAAACATGCTTTCTGCAATTATTGTACTGACAATCATGATTTTGCCAACGGTAATAAGCGTAAGCACATCGTCGTTAAAAGCTGTATCTGACACTCTTAGAGCAGCGTCGTTAGCACTTGGTGCAACAAAAGAACAGACAATATTCAAAGCAGTTATTCCAGCGGCGAAATCAGGAATACTTACAGGTGTAGTGTTAGGTACAGGTAGGGCACTTGGTGAGGCAATGGCTATAAATATGGTTGCAGGGGGAGCAGTTAATATTCCGTTACCATTTAATTCTGTTCGTACTCTTACCACTCAAATTGTAAGTGAAATGGGTTATGCCCAAGGTACGCATAGACAAGTATTATTCACAGTGGGATTAGTCTTATATATTTTTATCATGATTGTGAACTATGCATTGCTAAGAGCAAGGAAAGCGGGGATTGATGATGTCGATTAGTAGAAGAAAGTTTATTGATTGTATCCTGCGCTTTTTAATATATATCTGCTCGATATTTTCAGTACTTTTGTTACTTGGAATTATTGGATATGTGTTAATAAGAGGTATTTCTGCGGTTAACATAACATTTCTTACTTCAGTAACAAGCGTATTGAAAGGAACTGTGGGGATTGCAGGTAATATTGTAAATACATTACTGATTATTCTTATCACCATGATAATTGCAACTCCAATCGGTGTAGGTAGTGCAATATATCTTAATGAATATGCAAGGCCTGGGAGAGTTGTAACAGCAATAGAATATGCAACAGAAACCTTGAGCGGTATTCCATCCATTATCTTCGGCCTATTTGGAATGATGTTTTTTGGAGAAAAGCTCGGATTAGGTTATTCACTTTTGACAGGATCTTTAACATTGATTCTCATGGTGCTCCCTTTGATAACACGAAATACGCAGGAAGCATTAAAAACTGTACCAAGTTCGTATCGGAATGGTGCAATCGGACTTGGAAGTGGCAAATGGCACATGATACGAACAATACTTCTTCCAAGTGCTATGCCGGGAATAATCACAGGAGCAATACTTGCCATAGGAAGAATTGTGGGAGAATCAGCGGCACTTTTATTTACAGCCGGAAGTGCCAAGTTATTACCCCAAGGGATTAGCGGACTTTTAGCTAAACCATTTCAGTCTGGAGGAACCCTTACTATTCAGATGTATCTATCTGCCACAAGTGAAGGTGATTTCGAAACAGCATTTGGAATAGCTGTAGTGCTTTTGATTATCGTATTGGCTATAAACCTTGCAACAAAAGCATTAACAAAACGATTTGATGTGACAAGAAAGGAATAGTAATGGGAGAAACAAAAATCAGTGTTAATGATTTGAATTTATATTATGGACAAAATCATGCATTAAAAAATGTAAGCATGGAAATAAAGGAGAAGGCTATTACGGCATTTATTGGACCATCAGGTTGCGGTAAATCTACCTTTTTGAAAACTCTAAACAGGATGAATGATTTAGTTGAGGGAGTAAGGATTGATGGGACGGTAAAAATCGATGGAGAGGATATTTATGGTAGAGATATAGACACTACGCTGCTTAGAAAAAAAGTAGGCATGGTATTTCAGCAGCCAAATCCATTTCCAATGAGTATATATGATAATGTGGCTTATGGTCCAAGAGTCCATGGCATTAAGGATAAGAAAAAGCTTGATAAAATTGTAGAAGATAGCCTGAGAGGAGCTGCGATTTGGGAAGAGGTGAAAGACAGATTAAAGAAATCCGCTTTATCACTTTCCGGGGGACAGCAGCAAAGAATATGTATAGCCAGAGCTCTGGCCGTAGAACCTGAGATTCTGCTGATGGATGAACCTACATCAGCTCTTGATCCTATCTCTACCACAAAGATTGAAGACCTTATGGAGGAATTAAAAAAGAACTATACAGTAGCTGTGGTCACACATAATATGCAGCAGGCCGTGAGAGTATCGGACTATACTGCATTTTTTCTTGTAGGTGAGATGGTGGAATTTGGCACAACCAAGCAGATTTTCTCTTACCCAAATGATAAAAGAACTGAGGATTATATCACCGGAAGGTTTGGCTAATATGCTTAGTGAATTAGTAAGAATTATAGAAGGGAATATTCGAATGAGAAGTAAATTTGATGAACAGCTTTTAGAACTTAATCATAAGATGATTGAGATGGGAAACAATATAATATCCTCGATTCAGAAGGCTATAGAAGCGTTGGTAGCCCGAGATATTGATCAGGCAAAGCTGATTATGGATGGTGACGCAGAAATTGATCATCTCCAGAAAGTAATCGAAAGTATATGCTTTAATCTTTTGATACAACAGCAGCCAGTTGCAAGAGATCTTCGAACAGTGACAGCAGCAATGAAAATGGTTACTGACATGGAGCGAATAGGTGATCATGCAGCAGATATTTCGGAAATGACTATACTTATGGGGCAGAATAGTCAAATAGATAAGTTTAATCATATTTCAGAGATGGCAAGCGAGACAATGATAATGCTCAATCATAGTATTGAAGCTTATGTAGAAAAGGATGTTGTAAAAGCTAGGGAAGTTATTGAACATGATGATATTGTTGATGAGTTGTTTGTAAAGGCAAAAAAGGATGTTATCCAACTTATCTTAAATAATCCTGAAGAAGGTGAGGAGGCAGCCGATATTTTGATGATAGCAAAGTACTTTGAACGAATAGGGGATCATGCAACAAATATAGCAGAGTGGGTAATTTATTCACTAAAGCAGAAGGAGAATGAAGATGAAGTATAAAGATATTAAAGAGAATGAAGAGGTACTGGCATTAATAGCAAAGGGAAATGAAAACCTTGGAATATTGGGGTATACAGACCATTCAGAAGTACATGCAGCTTTGGTAGCCGAGCGTGCTACCAATATTCTTGAGATTCTTGGATACAGTAAGAAACAGATTGAACTTGTTAAGGTGGCTGCATTTATGCATGACATTGGGAATGCCATCAATCGTAGTAGGCATGCAGAGTATGGTTCATTACTTGCAAATGACATATTAAAGAAAACAGGCATGGATAGGCAGGAGAGACTTACAGTGGTTTCTGCAATCGCCCATCATGACGAGTCAACAGGTGGAGCTACAGATGTAATATCAGCGGCACTCATTATAGCAGACAAAACAGATGTTAGAAGAAACAGGGTGCGTCAGAAACCAAAAGCCAACTTTGATGTTCATGATAGAGTGAATTATGCTGTTACCAAAACAGATCTTATTATTGATAAGGATAAAAAGCAAATTTCATTAAATCTCGAAATTGATGAGAAAATCTGTACCATGTATGAATATTTTGATATTTTTCTCGGTAGAATGCTGATGTGTAGAAAAGCTTCAGAACTATTGGGAGTAACGTTTAGATTAATGGTTAATGGAAATAAAGCATTGTAATAGTAAGCAAAGTTTATAATTTTACATAGATTTTACATAGGACATTCATACATTTACTTTCATTCAGTATGCTAATAATTGGCGTATTTTTTTAGCATACCCAGAAAGGAATTTGTAGGAACGACTATATCTGTGTTGTTTTAGGATTATTTTTTCTTCTTCCCGCGTC